>DVMF01000001.1 GCA_018715125.1 Candidatus Coprousia avicola
GCTCCAACTGCGGTGACTTCCAGGCGCGTCGCGCCAACATCCGCTACCGCGAACCCGAGAGCTTCAAGGGCACGCGCTACGTGCACACGCTGAACGGCTCGGGTCTTCCCACCGGGCGCACCATGGCCGCCATCATGGAGAACTACCAGAATGCCGACGGCACCATCACGGTGCCCGAGGTCCTGCGTCCGTATATGGGCGGTATGGAGGTTATCGGCGCGTAGGCGCCTTCACCATTGACCGGATGGGCCCCGGCGCCCTCCCGCCGAGCCGAGCGCTTCGCTCGTTACGCGATCGTCTCGGCGGGAGAGGGCACCGGGGCCCTCTCTGTTGTGCGGTGCCGTCGTCCGAGGTGCTCAGCGGCCCCAGCGCTCAAAGAAGGCGAGGGCGTTCTCGCTGCAGAGCCGCTGCGTGATGCGCGCGCCGAAGCGCTTCTCGAGGCGCTGCTGGAACGCGGGCATCTGCGCCGCCGTCTCGATGACGGGCGGGGTATCGCATCCGTCGAAGTCGCTGCCGAGGGCGATGACGCGTTCGCCTCCGAGCTCGAGCCAATGATCGATGTGGCGCGAGATGTCGTCAAAGGTCGGCTCGGTGCCCGGCGCCTTATCACTCAAGAAGATGTCGGCAAAGTTGAGGCCCACGAGCCCGCCGCGATCGCGCAGCTCCTCAAACTGCGCGTCGGTGAGGTTGCGGCGGTGCCCGCACACCGCGCGGCTGTTGGAGTGGCTGGCGACAAAGGGGCGCTCCGTCAGGGAGGCGACCTCGTCAAAGCAGCGATCATTGAGGTGGGAGACATCGACGACCATGTGCGCGCGCTCCATCTCGGCGAGTGCGGCGCGCCCCAGCTCGGTGAGCCCTCGTTCGGGAGCGTCATGGCCGCTTGCGAGCGGGCCGGGTGCGTTCCAGCTGAGCGATGCCATGAGGACGCCGGAGCAAGCGAGTTCCTCTATGAGGGAAAGGTCGTGCGCAAAAAGCGTCGCGTTCTCAATGGTGCGGACGGCGACGATGCACCCGGGTGCGAGGCGGGGCCGTATATCTTGGGCGCGCCGCGCCTCGGTTGCGCGCCCGTCGTTGCGCGTGAGCTCACCGTCAAGGTAGGCCCGTACATGGCGGTAGAACGCATGCGCTTGCTCGGGCGTCAGCTCATCGGGGATGTAGCAGGCGAAGCACTGCGCCCACGAAAGGTCCCCTATGGCCCTGAGGGAGAGGTGGCCGCGGTTCTCGGCGAGCTCCCGTATCCGCCCCGGCTCGGCCTCATCCCCGGGACCGTACGTGTCGCTGCCCAACTGTTCGCGCAGCGCGGCAGGTAGCGTCTGCCAGGCAAGCCGGTCGGCGGTGTCGCAGTGAAGGTCGAAAACGGGGTAGGTCATACCAAGCGTTCCTTTGCATACGAGGATGGTCGTGCGCATCCCATGGTACTCGTCTGGCCCTACCACGGCGTGCGGACAAAGGAATGAAATGTCAACAAAAGAAACACGAACATATGTTTGTAATTCGGGTACGGTAGTCCTATACCAGTTGCCAGCAGACCAAAGGAGGTATTGATGGGAGAGCGACGGCAGGATATCGGGGTAGGCGCCCTCTTGTTTGAGAGCGAACCGGATGAGGAGCGGCTGCGCATCGAGGTGCGCATGCTGAAAGACGGGGGCATGGTCATCCATCAAGAGAGCGAGGGCGACCTGACGCTATGGTGCTTCGAGGAGTCTCCGCACCGCGTCGATACGGTGCTGGGGCACGAGTCGGTGCGCGGCCTCGCGGAGTATTTCCATGTCGATACGCCCGAGCAGCTCGTCGAGGTGCTCGAAATGGAGTTTTGCGGCTACGATGCCGCGGTGCGCGTGCGCAGACTCCTGAAGCGCCTCGAGCTCGCGTACGAGGTGCACGAGCATCCGGTGGTGCGATAAGCCGGTCTGGGGCTGCAACGGTGCAGATGGGGCATGGATACGAAAAGAGGGCCTTATCGGCCCTCTCTCAAATGCGTTATGGTGCGGCATGTAGGATTCGAACCTACGACCTTTTGATTCGTAGTCAAACGCTCTATCCAGCTGAGCTAATGCCGCAGCGCAAGGGATATATTCGCACGTAGGGGGGAGCTCGTCAAGAACTTTTTTGAAAACTTTTGCGGGATTGTGGAGAACCTGGCGTGCATATGTCTCTGAGCTGCGGAAGGAACGCATCCTGTGCCGCCTTGAATGGGACTTGTCGTTCTGTGGAGCGCGGTATTCGGTCATACTTTCCATCTATGGGACGCCAATCCGAGGGGAAGGAGCGACGGTGAGCGAGATGACCCCGTCTGCCGTTTACTTTACGAATCTCCGCACGTACGCGCGCGAGAGCCAGCTCGATAAGCTGAAGCGGCTTATCCGCCGCGCCGGTATCGGCCAGATCGATTTTGAGAACAAGTTCGTTGCCATCAAGATCCACTTCGGCGAGCTCGGCAACCTATCCTTTTTGCGGCCGAACTACGCGCGGGCGGTGGCTGACGTGGTAAAGGAGCTGGGAGGCAAGCCGTTTCTTACCGACTGCAACACGCTCTACGTGGGCAGCCGTAAAAACGCGCTCGAGCACATCGATTGCGCCTACCAGAACGGGTTCACCCCGTATGCCACGGGATGCCACGTAATCATCGCCGACGGCCTCAAGGGCACCGACGAGGCGCTGGTGCCGGTCGAGGGCGGCGAGTACGTCCAGGAGGCCAAGATTGGCCGCGCCCTCATGGACGCCGACGTCGTCATCTCGCTCACGCATTTCAAGGGCCACGAGCAAGCGGGCTTCGGCGGTTGCATGAAGAACATCGGCATGGGCGGCGGTAGCCGCGCGGGCAAGATGGAGCAGCACGCGGCGGGCAAGCCGAGTGTGAAGACAGAGGCGTGCATCGGCTGCCGCGCATGCGCGCGCATCTGCGCCCACGGGGCCGTTTCGTTCGAGGGCACGCGCGAGCGCACGCTTACCAACGGCGAGACCCGGTCCGTGCATGTGGCCTCTATCGACCACGACCGATGCGTCGGCTGCGGCCGGTGCATCGGCGCGTGCAACCAAGACGCCATCGAGCCCGATTACGACCAGGCGGTCGAGGTCCTCAACTACAAGATCGCCGAATACACCAAGGCGGTGGTGCAGGGGAGACCGGCGTTCCATATCTCGCTCGCCATCGATGTCTCGCCCAACTGCGACTGCCATCCCGAGAACGATACGCCCATCGTGGGCGACATCGGTATGTTCGCGAGCTTCGATCCGGTGGCGCTCGACCAGGCGTGCGTCGACGCCGTGCTCGCCCAAGCGGCGTTGCCGGCGACCGAGCTTACCGATCAGCGTGCCAAGCTCGAGGCCGCGGGCTCCCTTGACGAGGAGCACGCGCACGACCACTTCTATGTGACGCACCCGGATACCGATTGGCGGAGCCTCATCGCCCATGCCGAGAAGATCGGGTTGGGCACGAGCGAGTACGAGCTCATCGAGGTGAAATAGCGTCTGCCGCATGGGTTCTCTTCTGGCATGGAGGGGGCGGTCGGCGGCTGCGCGCCGCCCGGCGCGCGCTTGGCTGGGTTGTGTGGAAGGCAACCGTTCGGAGGTGTCGCCTGTGCGTGCTGTGCGAAGCATGATAGGGGTCGTTGCTGCGTTTGCGCTCGCGTGCGCTATGCCGGTTATGGGTTTTGCCACCGAGGGCGGGTTTTCGAATCCGCTCTTCGGAGACGGGCTGCTCGGGGCACCGACGGAGTCGGTAACCACGGAGGAGCGAGAGCCCCAACCGATACCGGGTCGGGCGCTCGTGCTCTATCGCGTGGATGGGGCCTCGTCGGCTACGGGGCGCTTCCGTGAGGCGGAGAGCGATGCGGCGCCGCTTTCCGGCGCCGATCTCCGCGGAGGGCGCCCATGAGGGATACGAATCCGGTCAGACCGTCGTGCGCATCGATGCGTCCGGCGCGATGACTGAGGCGCCGTGCGCAACCGACGCATCGGGCACCTTGGCCTGGCTTTCCCTTACCGAGAGCGATAGGGGCCTCGCGGCTCTCGTGTGCGAGCGTACTAGCGAGACCTTCCGCGTGCTCACGTGGGACGAAGGGTTGTCCTCTTGGCGCGACGGGGGAGCCGTCGTCGGAGTCCCCGACATTGCCGGATCCGACGTCGACAACCTGCTGCGCTGCGCGCGGACGGTGACCGCGGACGGCTGGATCCTCACCGGCCGCATGTTCGGCACATCGGGAGACGCGGCTGTGATCGCGCCCGCCGAAGACGGAACGTGGGTGTGGACGGGCTTGGGCACGCTCGGGACGAGCGCTTCCGAGGGCGTTGTCGTCTCCAGCATCGCGATGGCAGGCGGCGACGTATTGCTCGCCGGCGTGGACAACCGCGCGGACGGCGGCGCGGGTGTCTGGAGCCTGCCTGATGAGCTTGCAGCGCAGGCGGGGACCTTTGCGCGCGCCGCGCGGGTGATGGCTGCGTCCGGTGGCACGGCGTCTGTTATCGACTGGCGCGGTGCGCCTGCGGACGAGCTCGCCATGCGCCGCGGCGATACCGCGATTTGGACGGCCACGGCAGACCAGGGCTTCACCTTTGCCGGTTGGTACAGCAATACCGCGCGCTCGCTTGTCTCTACCGATGCGGTCTATCGGGCGGCCCTTTCGGACGACACCGCGCTCGAGGCGCGCTTCGTGCCCGCAGACGCCGGTGGCGATGCGGACGGCTCCGATATCGGTGGCGACGCGAGCGGCCAGGGGCGACCTCCCCGCAACCGGGGATGCGGCGTTGGCGTCTGCCGGGTCGCTGCTCGCTCTGGGGGCGCTCGCAGTCGTTGCGGGTATCCGGCTCAAGCGCGGGGCGAACGGATGACGCGCCCCGCGCGGTTGCGGCTCGCCGAAGCCGACCCTCACGAGCGCGCCTGGGCGTTCGTGGCGCGGGTTCGGGTCGTGGTGTGCGAGGCCTTACCTGTGTCTAACTGAAGGCTTGCGCTCCGATCATTCCCTTGAGCGCGATGTTTCTGCTACACTACCTCTTATCTGAACCGATTTTGGGAGGCTTTACCGCATCAATGTCCGACTCCAGTGACAGTCCCACGCCGCAGCCCACTGCTGCGGCGACTCTCACCGAAGCATCGGGGTCCGCGCTTGCGGGCCAAGACGATGATGCGCGCGAACCATCTGCCGATCCGGAGTGCGCCGCTGCCAGCGATTCGACAACGCCGGCAGACCCCTGCGCAACCTGCCGCAAGCGTCGCCGCGCCTGTCCCAAGTACCCGCGCAGGGCAAAGGACGAGGCGTCGTCGGGGCAGCCCCTCTATACCGTTGGCGAGGAGATCGCCAACGCCATCACGCACGGCATAGGCGTCCTGCTCGCCATCGCGGGCCTCGTCCTCCTTATCGTAAAGGCGGCGTTGGGCGGCGCGGAGCCGACGCACATCGCATCGGCCATCGTCTTCGGTGTGACGCTCATTCTCGAGTACCTTGCATCTACGCTGTACCACGCCATCCAGGTGCCGGCGGCCAAGCGCGTGTTCCGCATTATCGATCACAGCAGCATCTACCTGCTCATTGCGGGCAGCTACACCCCGTTTTGCCTCATCACGCTCGCCCGTGCGGGCGGTGTTCCGCTTTTCGTGGTAGTGTGGGCCCTCGCCATCGTGGGCGTCTCGTTCGAGATCATCGGACGCCAGCGTCAGCCGCGGTGGGTGACCATCCTCATCTATCTCTTCATGGGCTGGCTCGTGGTATTTCGCCTGCCGCAGCTTATCGTCGCACTCGATCCAGTGGCGCTCGCCCTCCTTGCGGTGGGCGGTCTTTGCTACACCGTCGGCTGCGCGTTCTACGTCATGAAGCACATCCGCTATATGCACAGCGTATGGCACCTCTGGGTGCTTGCGGGCAGCATATTTCAGTTCATGGCGGTGATTCTGTACGTGATCTGATCCGAGTCTCGCGGGTCGCCGCATCCCGTGGCTGCCCGCCACCCGCTTCGCGCGCCCGCTGGCGCGCATCCGTGTCATCTAACCTGGGAGGTTTGATTTCGCCATATGGGCATTGCCATATCTATCGTAGCCACGCTCCTTCTCACCGTAATGAACGGGTATTTCTCCATGTCGGAGATGGCTCTCACCACCGCGAAGCGCGCGAGTCTCGAGCACGACGCCGAGGAGGGCGACAAACGGGCGACGGCGGCGCTGGAGCTCGCGGCCGACTCCACCGATTTTCTCGCCACCATCCAGGTCGCCATCACGCTCGTTGGCTTTTTCTCGGCAACGGTCTCGTCCAACACGCTTTCCGACCCGTTGACCAGCTGGATCGAGTCGTTTGGCATCGCTCCTCTGAGCGCTGTCGCGCCCGTGGCATCTCCCATCGTCATCACGCTTATCGTCTCCTACCTCTCGATTGTGATCGGTGAGCTGGTGCCCAAGCGCATCGGCCTCTCCGACGCCGAGGGCATGGCGAAGTCGGTTGCCGGGCCCATCATGTTCTTCCGCAAGATCGCGAAGCCCTTGGTCTGGCTCACGCAGGCATCGGCTAACGGCATCTCCGCCGTGCTCGGCATCAAGAGCGCCGACGACCGTCAGAACGTCTCTGAAGAGGAGATCAAGTACATGGTCTCCGAGCAGGACGGCATGCGTGACGAGGAGAAGCGCATGATCCACGAGATCTTCGACCTCGGCGACGCCGTGGCGCGCGAGGTCATGGTCCCGCGCGTGGACGTCGAGATGGCCGAGGACACCGACTCCATCGAGGCGGTGATGGACGTCATGCGCAAGACCGGCTTCTCGCGCGTGCCCGTCTTCCATGAGGATCCCGACAACGTGGTGGGCATCGCGCACATCAAGGACCTGATCGAGATCGCGCTCTCCGGCGAGGGCGAGCGCCCGGTGGCAACGAGCCTGCGCGACGCAACCTTCGTGCCGGACACGAAGGACATCCTGCCGCTTCTCTCCGAGATGCAGACCGCGCACGAGCAGATGGTCGTCGTGGTGGACGAGTACGGCGGCACGGCGGGCGTCATCACGGTCGAGGATATCGTCGAGGAGATCGTGGGCGAGATCGAAGACGAGTTTGACCCCGATAACAAGTACCTGACGCGCCTTTCGCGCCGCGAGTGGCTTGTCGACGGGCGTTTTAGCTGCGACGACGCCATCGACCTGGGCTGGCCCATCGAGGAGAGCGACGATTACGAGACCATCGCCGGCTGGATTATGGATTTCTGCGATTCGGTGCCGGATATCGGCGAGATTTTCTCGGTCGAGGGCTATAAGTTCAAGGTCCAGTCCATGCGCGGCCAGCGCATCTCGCTCATTCGCGTCATCGCGCCCGAAGAGGAGGAGCGCACCCCCGCGTCGGGCGAGAAGGCGAAAGAGGGCGAGCGGGAGCAGCGTGACGCTCACGAGAAGGTTGAGGGTGCCGCCGAGGGCGACGCGAGCTCGCGGGACCGTTAGAATACGAGGAAGAGGCGCGCGTGCAGCCGCCCGCACCGGTGCCGATAGATCGGAGAGCCATGGCAGATCTGTTCAACATCATGAAGATCCACGTCAGCGCTGACAAGCTGCGCGCCCGTGTGCTGGTGAACCCCGGCATGCCCGTGCGGACGTCTGAGGACATCGAGGCCACGGCGCGCGTGTACTATCTGGCGCCCGCCATCGCCCAGCATGCCTGCTATGGGGATGCGGGGGAGAAGTTCCAGGATTGCATGGGCGACACCGAGATCGCCCATCTGCTCGAGCACCTCACGGTGGAGATCATGAACGAGACCGGGCTCGCCGGCGCCATCTCGTGCGGGCGCACGAAGGGCGTGGCGGAGGACCCGCGGCTTTTCGATATCGAGCTCAGCTGCCCCGACGACGCCCTGACGGTGGGTGCGCTCTCGTCGGCGGCGTTTATGATGCAGTGGGCGTTTGTGCACCCTGACACCCCGGCGCCCGATTTTGCGGGCACGGTCGGCGCGCTGACCCAGCTTGTCCGCAACCTGCGCGGCGAGGCGGATGTTCCCGCAGCCGCGGAGGAGGCCTCCGACGCTGTGCCGGCAGATGATGACGGTGCGGTCGTGGATACCGAGGCGGCGATGGAGCAGGCAGCCGGTACCGAGGCATCTGACGCGGTGTTTGGCGGCGCTGCCGCGGCATCGCATTCGGCATAGGGGCTTGGAAGCGCCCCTCGGATCCGCTCGGCGCGGTGCGATGCGCGCGATTTGTCTTGGCAATAGACGGGCCTGCCGTTCCGGCGGTGCCGGCAATCTGGGTATAATGATGCCCACCTGTACATAGAATCTCACTGGAGGGGATCGACATGGGTAAGACGTTCAGCTTTGTGGTCGGTGCGGCGCTCGGTGCTGCGACGGGCGCGATCATCGGCATTCTCGTCGCGCCGCGCTCGGGCGCCGAGACCCGTGCGATGGCAAGCGATATGGCCAACGACGCGTGGGATAACGCGCGCGATTTCTACGAGCAGGGCACCGAGCAGGTTCGCACGGCCATGAGCGACTTCGGCCCCATGGTCGACGCCAAGACCGATGAGCTTCGCGCCAAGGTCGATCTTGCGCGCGAGCGCATGGACCAGCTCCGCGAGACCCTGAACGAGGCCGTCTCCTCGGGTACGGTCACGCCCGCGATGGACGTTGAGGTCGAGGTCGCTCCCGCGGCAGAGGCTGCTGCCGAGGCGTAATGCGCGCTCAGGACTTTCAGGGCGTCAAGCTCTACCGGGTGCCGCCGCAAGGCAAGCGCACCGACAAGGATGGTGTGCCCGTTCGGCCCAAGAAGATGGGGAAGATTCATTTTCCCGTGTTCACGCCGGACGGCACGCGTCTTGTGGGCTTTATGGTGACGCCCCCCGAGATCGCCGGTATGGTCAAACGGCCCGACGTCTTTGTTGCCTACGATGCCCTCGAGCCGTTTGAGGGCGTGCTGTGCGCCGTGGACGAGAAGGGTTCGTTCGATAAGGCTGCGGGCAAGCGTCTGGGCGTCGATATCGACCATTGCCTCATCTGGACGGGTATGGATGTGCGCACCCGCTCGGGCGAAGCCCTCGGCTATTGCGCCGATGCCGCCTTCAACCCCAAAACGGGTGCGGTGGAGAGCTACGCCCTTACCCGCAGCGCCACCGCGAGCATGCTGCTGGGCAACGTGGAGATGCCCGCGCGCTACCTCGTGGGATATCGCGAGGGGTGCATGATCGTAGACGACGCCGTGGTGGACCTCGATGTCTCGGGCGGCGCGGCTGCCAAGGCGGCCGAGGTCACGGTCGCCGTGAGCTCCAAGGTCAAAGAGGGCGCGAAGGTGCTCGATGACCGCGGATCGGTTGCCGTCGAGAAGGGCACGCGCGCCGTCGGGCGGCAGCTCGGCAAAACGAAGGGCATGTTCAAGGCCTTTACGACGGAGTTCAAGAAGGCGGCGGGAACGCCCCCCAAAAAGAAGAAGGGCGCCTGATCCGCCGGTGGGGAAGTCGGTTGGCGAGCGTGGCCTCCCCATCTGACACAGACGGCTCGTCATACGTTGGCGAGGGGGAGAATCATTGCCTAAACGTCGAACCTCCTACTCAGCGCCCCGGCCCACCATGCGCACCGGCAAGGGCGGCTACCAGCTGCCCCGCGGCCGCGCGCGCTCGCAGCGGCGTCCGGGGGCTACCTACCTCAATCACTCCCAGGGATTTGGCCGCCGGCGCCAGGGTTTCCGTGCGGGCGGCCCCAACACGCGCAAGCCCTATGCGATTTTGGCGGTCGGCTGCGCGTTCCTCTTTTTTGTGGCGAGCATCATCTGGTACCTCAACCGCTCGGTGGAGATCACCTATAACGATGAGCCGACGAGTGTGCGCATCAACTCCTCCATCACGCAGTTTATCGAGGACAACGAGCTTTCCGATACCTACGATGCGGGCGATTTGCTCGCCGTGGACGACTCCGTGCTCGAGCGCGGGGGCGGCGCGCGCTATACCGTGACCCTGAACGGCGAGGAGGTTGCGGAGGACGCGTGGGGAACGACGCTCCTCACGGGCGGTGAGACGCTCGCGGTGGCTGATGGCGCCGACGTCTATGAGGAGCACGAGGTTCAGGCGACCGAGATCGCCCCCACCGTCACGATTGACGGCACCGGTGCCATCGAGTACGTCAAGACATGGGGTATACCCGGTCGCTCCGAGGTGTGGACGGGCAAGGTCTCGGGCATCACGGCCGATCGAGGCGTGGTTCAGGAGGTCGTCAACTGCGAGATCGCCCGCGCATCGGTCTATCCCGCCGATAACAAGAAGGTCGTCGCGCTGACGTTTGACGAGGGGCCGAGCTCTGCTACGCAGGACATCTTGGCGGTGCTGGCCGAGAAGGGCGTGAGCGCGACGTTCTTTTTGGAGGGCGATGCCGTCGAAGCGAACCCCGCCGCGGCTAAAGCCATCGTTGACGCCGGTTGCGAAATTGGCTCCAACACCTATAGTGATACCGATTTGACCACGCTTTCGGCAGATGAGGTGCGCAGCCAGATCACGCGCGGTGCCGACGTCATCGAGCAGGCGACGGGCAAGCGCACGAGCTTGGTGCGGGCGCCCTTCGCCTCGTTCTCACTCGAGAACTGGACGCAGGCGATGGATCTGGTGAGCGCGGTGGTCTCGTGGAACGTCGATTCCGGCGACTGGCTGCTGCCCGGTTCGAGCGAAGTGGCGAGCACCGTGGTGGATTCGGTGGGCACAGGCGACATCGTGCTTCTGACCGATAACGAGGCTACGGCAGGGCAGACCGCCGCAGCGGTCTCCGAGCTCGTGGACCGCCTGCTTGCCGGGGGATATGAGATCGTGCCGCTCTCCGAGCTCATCGCGACCGACGAGGATCTGAAGGACGCAATCGATCTGTCGCGGGTAACGATGCCCGAGAACGCCGTGCTGCCTACGCTTCCCGCCGAGACGGCAGAATAGCGGCGGCGGGCGCCTAGGGCCCGCGGCGCGCAGGCGGGCGAGCAGGCCGGTGCGCCGGCAGGGGCGAGGGAGGTTCGCGTATGTCTCAGGGCGGCCGCACGGAGGAGCGGGGAAACGCTCGCATGCGACATGGCTATCGGCAGGCACAGGGGGTCGTACCGGCGCATGCCACGCGCCGCAGGGACATCCCGGCGGGCGGGGGCCGTCTGAACAACGGTGAAGAGAGGCCGCCTCGCCCCCGCCGGCGGCGGACGAGCGCCGCCGTGGCGATCGTCGTCCTGTTCGTGCTGCTCGTTGCCGGGGCGGCGGTGGGCGGCTGGTACACGTTGCTGCGCGATGTGACGGTAACCGTCAACGGAGAGGCGGTTTCCGCTCGGGTGAACACGCCGCTCACGGCGCTGCTCTCTGACAACGACCGCTTTGGCGCGCAGCCGGGGCGCTTGCTGTCGGTTGCCGGCAACGTGCTCGATGAGCGGGGAGGGACCGATTGCACGGTAACGTATAACGGCGCCCCGCTCGCAGAGAGCGATTTTGCCGGCACGATGCTTGCGGAGGGCGACGAGCTGACGGTCGCGGACGGCTCCGATGTGGAGGAGCCGAGCCACGAGGAGGAGGCGCCGCTTCTGCCGGGCATCCAGAAGGAGGCCGGCGGAGCCATTCAGTTTGTGACGCAGTGGGGCCGCGCGGGCAAGAAGACCGTGCGTCTGGGCGAGCGCTCCGGCGAGACCGTCGACGTCGCCGTGATTGAGCCCGCAGCCGATATGGTGGTCTCCTCCATCAACCCGGCTCCGGCGGGCGGTAGCTACATCGCCCTTACCTTTGATGACGGGCCGAGCGTCTATACCCCGGATATCCTTGCGATCCTGAAGGAGAAGAAGGCTCCGGCAACGTTTTTCAACCTCGGCACCAGCGTGGCCAAAGATCCGGCGGGCGCGCAGGCTATCGTGGACGCGGGCTGCGAGCTCGCGAGCCACACCAACGCCCATCAGAACCTGCCTGCGCTCGACCGGGACAGCCTGCGTGCGGAGATTACCACGGCAGCCGACACCCTCGAGCAGGCGACGGGCGTGCGCCCCGCGTTCATCCGCGCGCCGTACGGTGCCTTCACCGAGGTCGAATGGGCGCGAGCGGGCGATGTGGTGGCGGCCAACGTGCTGTGGAACATCGACACCCGTGACTGGGAGCGCCCGGGGCCGGAGGCCATCACCCGCGCGGTGCTCGACAACGCCTACAACGGCGCCATCGTCCTCATGCACGACGGCGGTGGCAACCGCGAGCAGGGTATCGAGGCGCTGCCGGGCATTATCGACGGCCTGAGGGAGCGCGGCTACACGCTCGTGACGGTGGGCGAGCTCATGAAGCTCGACGGTCGCGTGCCGCAGGAGGTTATCGACGGCGCCGTCGCCATGCCGGCTGACGCGGCGATGCCCGCCCTCTAGCGCGCGCTCAGGCGACCTCGACCGGCGTCGAACGTGGTATAGTAGCTAGGTTGTTGCAAGGGTTACGAGAAAGGCATCAGGTGAAATCCAAACCTCGACCGCATAGTCGCTAACCCCTGCGGGTGCTTCTTTTAGGGCGCGCGCACGGGGTGCCCACCCGCATCCGCCGCGCGGACCGACGTCTGCGGCGGAGTGCGCTCGTCGCTGCCATTGGGGCTATGATGCCCCGCGCCCCGCTGCGCCCACGTACCAGTGAGGCGGAGCCATAAAGGAGCTCCCATGAACTACTTATCCGAGATGCTCAAACTCCCCGTCATCGATCAGGCGGGGGAGAAGCTCGGTGTCGTCAACGATCTCGGCATCGCAACCGGTGAGGTCTTTCCCCATATCACATCGCTGGCGTTTCAGGGCCCGGGCAAGACGCCGTTTATGATCAGCTGGCGCAAATACGTCGACCACGTGGACGAGACGGGCGTCTATCTCAAGGCCATAAGCACCGACGTGCGCTTCTCCTACCTGCAGCCCGACGAGGTGCTGCTCGCGCGCGATATCCTCAACAAGCAGATCGTGGACACGCAGGGCATGAAGGTCGTGCGCGTCAACGACATCAAGCTGTCCGCCACGGGCGACAACCAGCTGCGCCTGCTCGGTGCCGAGGTGGGCGCCCGCGGCCTTCTGCGCTCGCTCCATCCGGCGCTCGAGCGCGTGGTCACCAAACTCGCCGGCTCGGTGGCCCACCCGCTCAAGGAGGACATCATCGCCTGGTCCTATATGGACCTGCTCGACCGTTCGACGCAAAACATCAAGCTGTCGGTCTCGCACAAGACGCTTGACGAGCTGCATCCCGCCGACATCGCCGACATCATCGAGCAGCTCGACCCGCGCCTGCGCACGCAGGTGTTTGCCCAGCTCGACACCGCGCAGGCAGCAGAGGCCATCGGCGAGATCGATGACGACGACCTCGCGGCAGAGGTGCTCGAGGGCATGAGCGACCGCGACGCGTCGAGCATGCTCGCCCTCATGGACCCCGACGACGCAGCCGCCCTCATCGAGGAACTCGATTACGAGAAGGCCGAGAAGCTCCTGCGCCTGATGGGCGTGAAGGAGGAGAAGGCGATCCGCAACCTGCTCGGTTACGAGGAGGACACGGCGGGCCGTATCATGACCTCCGAGTTTGTGGCGCTGCCGGCCACCGCGACCGTGGCCGACGCCGTCGAGGCGATCCGCGCGCTCGACGAGGACTTTGAGAGCGTGTACTACGTCTATACGCTCGACCCCGCCGGCGCGCTCACGGGCGTGCTCAGCCTGCGCGCGCTCATCGTTGCCGAGCGCGACGAGCGTCTTTCCGAGCTGGCGTATCGCGATGTGGTGTGGGTCGCTCCCGACCTCGATCAGGAGGACGTGGCGGACGAGATGACCAAGTACAACCTCGCCGCCATCCCCGTGTGCGACGAGGCGCGCCACATCTTGGGCATCGTCACCGTCGACGACGCCCTCGACGTCATCGCCGAGGAGCACGAGGAGGACCTGCAGATTGCCGGCGTGGGGGCGGCCGAGAGCGCTCCGGGCGAGCCCACGCACATCCTCTCGTGGTTCGCCCGGCATCAATATTGGATCTTGGTGTGGGCCATCGCCTCAGGTATCATCGCGGCGGCGCTGGGTTGGATGGGCGACCTCGAGCGGTACTTCATCTATCCCATGTGCGTCATGCCCGTCGTGCTCATCGCGGCGGCGCGCGTGATCTCGTATGTGCGCGGCTATTATCTGGAGCGTGACGAGCACGAGGGCGAGGAGCGGCCGTACCTCGGGTTCTTCCTGCAGACGACCGGTATCGGCATCGCGCTCGCCGCCGTCATCTACCTCTGCGGGCAGCTGGTGCTGGGGGCGGCCGTCCCCGAGGACGTGATGGCGCAGGCGGGGGACCGCGTCGAGCTCGCCGGTCAGCTGCTTGCGGCGGCGGCGCTCACGCGCTGCTTCATATGCGCGGCGGCGGTGACGGCGTTCTCGTGCGCGACGTCGGTCGCCTACCTCAAGCTGCTCGCCTGGCGCGACGAGCACGATCGCAACACCTCGGGCACGGCTCTTTCCGTATCGGCGGTGCTCGTTGCCTGCGTGCTCTACTCCGTCGCCGCGACGCTTTCCGTCGTCGCCCTGGTGGCGTAAGCGGGGCGCCCGATGGCACATCGCACGCAGCAGAAACTGACGCTCGCCGCCGTGCTCGGCGCCATGGGGCCGGGGCTTCTGGCGGCGCTCGCCGGAAACGACGCGGGCGGCATCGCCACCTATTCGAGCGCCGGTGCGTCTTTCGGTTACCAGACGCTCTGGATCCTGCCGATCATGGCGGTGCTTCTCATCGTGGTGCAGGAGACTGCGGCGCGCTGCGGCTGCGTAACGGGCAAGGGCTTCGCCTCGCTCATCCGCGAGAAGTTCGGCGTGCGCAAAAGCGCGCTCGCCATGGCGGCGCTGCTCATCGCCAACACGGCGGTTACCATCTCGGAGTTCGCGGGCCTTGCGAGCGGGCTTGCACTCTTCGGGGTGCCCAAGACCATCTCGGTGCCGCTGGTGGGCCTGGCGATCTGGCTGCTCACCATGTCGGGGAGCTTCCGCCGCATCGAGCGCATTCTGCTTGCGGTGAGCTGCGTGTTTGTGACCTATGTCATCGCGGCGTTCATGGTGGGGCCCGACTGGGGCGCCGTTGCCGCCTCGACGGTGATGCCGCAGCTCGTGGCGCGCCCCCAATACGTGTCGCTGCTGGTGGCGACGATCGGCACCACCATCGCGCCGTGGATGATCTTTCTCGCGCAGAACAACGTCGTCGATAAAAACGCCGACGAGGCCGATATCCCGCTGCAGCGGGTCGATACCGTCTCGGGCTCCGTCATCGCCTGCGCCATCGCGTGGTTCATCATCGTGACGACCGGATCGGTGCTGTTTCCCGCCGGCATCGAGGTGGCCGATGCCGCGGATGCGGCGCTGGCGCTCGAGCCCATCGTGGGCCCCTGGTCGACGGTGCTGTTCGCCGCCGGCCTGGTGGCGGCGAGCTTCTTGGCCGCCTGCGTGCTCCCCGGTGTGACGTCGAGCGCCATCTGCGAGGCCTTTGGATGGGAGCGCGGAGCCGATCGCAGTTGGGAGGAGGCGCCCGTCTATCGCGGCATCATCAGCGCCATCATCATGTTCTCGGCGCTGCTGGTGATTCTGCCCGGCGTCAACCTGTTTGAGATCATGATGTCCGCACAGGTCATCAACGGCGTGCTGCTGCCGGTGCTGCTCGTTTTCCTCGTGTTCATCGCGGGCGACAAGATCATCATGGGCAACTACCGCAACGGTCGCGTGTGGAACGCCCTCACGTGGACGACCATCGCCCTCATCACCGTGCTCACCGTCATCATGTTCGCCCTGCAGATACTGGGGTTCTAGGAGGGGCGCCTGCCCTATGCCTCGGGGCCACTTCACGGTTGATTGAGGTTCTGTCATTTCCGCTAACGTGGATGGCATAACCGGTTTTGCGGACTAAAGTAGGAGGGTGTGTCACGAGAGAAACGGATCGAATCTTGCCCATGACGCCCCCTTCTTCCGGTCGACCGCATCGCCGGCAGGTAACCCCACAGCGTCGCGCGGAGAGCGTGCGCGACACGCATGACGACCGCGCCGTCCCGACGCGCGCTGCGCGCAGTCGCCCGGGCGCACGCCGCGCGGCGGATGCGCGCGCGGAGGGGAGGCGCGCGCCTCGGGGGGAGCGCGCGGTATCCGTACAGAGTGGTTCCGAGCCCGTCCGTCAGCGCCGCATGCGCTATATTCCCGCGCTCGACGGCATCAGGACGCTCGCCGTCATCGCCGTAGTGCTTTACCATCTCAATCTGCCGTGGGCGCAGGGCGGTCTTCTGGGCGTCACGATGTTCTTCGTGCTGTCCGGTTATCTCATCACGCGCCTGCTCCTAGCAGAATACGACCAGGCGCACCGCATCGACCTCAAGGATTTCTGGCTTCGCCGCGTGCGGCGCCTGGTGCCCGCCGTCGTGACCGTCGTGGTGGTGACGGCGCTGCTTTGCACGCTGTTCAACCACGTCATGCTTACCAAGATGCGGCCCGACATCGTGCCTTCGCTCCTCTTCTTCAACAACTGGTGGCAGATCTTCAACAACGTCTCGTACTTCAACGCGCTGGGCGACCCCTCGCCGCTCACCCACTTCTGGTCGCTCGCCATCGAGGAGCAGTTTTACCTCGTATGGCCGCCGCTGCTGTTCGCGGTGCTTCGCGTCGGTGCGCGCCGTCAGGCGGTGCGCCGCGTCGTGCTGGGGCTCGCCGTCGTCTCTGCCGCCGCCATGATGGTGCTGTATAACCCGGCGCTCGACCCAAGCCGCGTTTACTACGGAACCGATACGCGGGCGTTTGCGCTTCTTTTGGGCGCATGGCTCGCGTTTGTCCCCGAGCGCTCGATGGGCCCGGCCCATCTGCTGCGCCTGGTACGCCGGCAGGCCGCTCCGGCGGGCGGGGACCCGGTCTGGCAGACCGACGCGATGGGTGCGGTGGGGCTCATCGGCCTTGCGCTCATCACGGTCTTCACCAACGGCTACACCTCCTTCCAGTACCAGGGAGGCATGCTGCTCACCACGCTTCTGACCATGATGGTCATCGCGGCGGCGGTGCAGGAGGGCGGCCTCGTTGCCCGAGCGCTGTCGCTGCCGCCGCTGGTATGGCTCGGCCAGCGTTCGTACAGCATCTATCTGTGGCACTATCCGCTCCTGCTCCTCATGAACCCCGTCGCCAACATCAACGAGACGCCGTGGTGGATGACCCTCATCCAGCTTGCCGTGGTGGTGGCCGCGGCCGAGCTTTCCTACCGTTTGGTGGAGACGCCGTTCAGAAAGGGCGCCCTGGGGGCCTTTGTGCGTCGCGTGCGCGCCGAGGGGGTGCGGCCGGCGGGCATTGTGCGGGCGTATCCGGTGCGCAGCGCGGTGGTCGGCCTTGTGTTTGCCGTGGCGCTCGGCGGGCTGGCGCTCGTGCCTCCCACCTCGGCGCTCTCCGCCGAGGGCGCCGCGCTGCTCGCCGACGGCGAGGCCTCGGTTGCCGATGATGCGGGTGCCGGCGGCGAGGCTGCGGGCGCGGGCGATGCGGGCGATGCGTCCGCGGGCGATACCGACGGCGCCGCCTCGGGCGAGGGCGCGGCGGCCGACGAGGGCGCGGCGCAAGCGGCCCCCGAACGCGATGCGAGCGGTTTTCCCGCGGGGTCCTACGACGTCCTCATGATCGGTGACTCGGTGTCGCTTCGCGCGGTCTCGGCCTTTGACGCCGCCTTCCCCCACGGCCACATCGATGCCGCCAAGAGCCGGCAGTTCACGGCCGGTGCGGAGGCATACGCAAGCTACGTGCAGCAAAATCTTGCGGGCAAGATCGCCGTGTTTGCCCTCGGCACCAACGGACTCGTGACCGACGAGGCCATCGACAGCCTCATGGCAACCGTCGGAGAGGACCGCATCGCCGTGTTCGTAAACACGCGGAGCCCCCAGCCGTGGGTGCAGGCAACCAACGATGCCCTCGCACGCGCCCCGCAGCGCTACGCCAACGCGCGCGTCATCGACTGGTTCGGCTATTCCGCGGGCCGCAACGACCTCTTCGACGGCGACGGCACGCATCTCTCTGAGTCGGGCGCGCAGGAATACGTCAATCTCATATACGAGAGCGTCAAGGCGGACCTGCCCCTGCATCCCGAGGACCATGCCAACGACCCGGCTGTGGTGGCCGTGCACAACGCCCTGAACCAGTCGGCGGCGGCGCTCGCGCCCCAGCCCCATGCGCTCGGCGCGGGCGACCGGTAGCGCGACGCGCCGTCGCCATAGCGCAAGCGCCCCCTGCGTGCCGGGCGCACCGGCGGGGCAACATAACCGTAACATCTGCAACAGAGTGGTAACACGCGCGCCCTGTGCGTTGACTCCATCAAACTAAAGCGGCATACTGACCAACGTCCTAACGAGACGTGCCGGAAATGCTCCGGCACCAACCGGTAAGAGGGTCATCTCACATGAACGTACGCCACCTATCCATTGCTATCGAGATTATCGCCTAGCGCGGGCAGGTGCCATACCGTCCCGCGCGCGTTCGCGGGACGGCTCGATACGGGGTCGTCGAACACATCGGCGGCCCCGTTTTTGTTTATGCCGAGGTCTGATCCAGAAGGGGGATTGTCAGAATGAACGGTTTGGTAGTGGTTGCGGTAGCGGCGGTGGTGCTGGCCGTCGGCTACGTGCTGTACGGTCGCTGGCTGGCGCGCACGTGGGGCGTTGACGCCGAGGCGCTCACGCCGGCGCGCCGCATGGAGGACGGCAAGAACTTCTCGCCCGCCTCGTGCTTTACGGCGTTCTCGCATCAGTTCAGCTCCATCTGCGGCGCCGGCCCCGTGACGGGCACGATCGCCGCCATGATGTTCGGCTGGCTGCCGGTGCTGCTCTGGGTGCTCGTGGGAGGCATCTTCTTCGGCGCCGTGCACGACTTCGGCGCTCTGTACGCGAGCGTTAAGAACAACGGCAAGTCGCTCGCCCAGCTTATCGAGAAGTACATCGGTCGAACGGGGCGCAAGCTGTTCCTGCTGTTCAGCTGGCTGTTTACCATTATCGTCATCGCTGCCTTTGTCGATATGGTCGCCGGCACGTTCATGACGGTGACGGACGCCTCGGGCGCGGTCGACACGGCCGCCTCCTATTACGGGGGAACCGCGGGCACCATCTCGATCCTCTTCACGTTTGTGGCCATCGCCTTCGGCTGGGTGTGCCGCCGCTTCAACTTGGACGGTTGGCGCGAGCTTCTGGTGGGCGTGGTGCTCTTTGTGGCCATGTTCGCCATCGGTATGCAGTTCCCCGTCTACCTCGATAAGATGGGCTGGTTCGCCGTTATCACCGTGTACCTGCTCTTTGCTGCGGCCATGCCCATCCAGGTTCTCAAGCAGCCGCGCGACTACCTCACCAGCATCATGATGCTCGTTATGATCGGTTGCGCCGTGGTGGGCATCTTCGTGCTCGCCCTTGGTGGCGAGGCCGAGATGACCGCGCCCATGGTTGCCGACTTCGGTGCGCTCGCTGAGGGCGGCAGCTTTGTCTTCCCTCTGCTTTTCGTGTCCGTTGCCTGCGGCGCCCTCTCCGGCTTCCACAGCCTCGTGTCCACCAACACCTCCTCCAAGCAGGTGCGCGATGAGCGCGACATGGTCGTCGTGGGCTACGGCGCCATGGTGCTCGAGTCCTTCGTGGGCGTGCTTGCCGTCGTATTTGCCGCCATCATGTTCACGACCATGAACACCTCGGGTGCGGGCGGCGCGCTCGTGGGCACGCCGTTCCAGATCTTCAGCCAGGGTGTTGCCCGTGGCATGACGGCGTTTGGCGTGGACGGCACGCTCGCCACGGTCTTCATGACCATGTGCGTCTCCGCGCTGGCGCTTACCTCGGTGGATGCCGTCGCCCGCATCGGCCGCCTCTCCTTCCAGGAGTTCTTCGCGCAGGGTAACGACGCCCTCGAGGACGAGCAGGCCGAGCTCACGGGTCTTCCCAAGGTCCTCTCCAACACCTGGGTCGCCACCGTGCTGACCCTGGCGCTGGGTCTTGCGCTCGCGTTTGGCGGCTACACCAACATCTGGCCGCTTTTCGGCGCATCCAACCAGCTGCTCGGCGGCATGACGATGATCATGCTCGCGGTGTTCTGCAAGTGCACCGGCCGCAAGGGCTTCATGCTCTACGTGCCCGTGGTGTTCCTGCTGTGCTCCACGTTCACGTCGCTCGTGCAGTCCACGCTCGGGTGCATCACGGCGCTCCAGACGAGCGGCATGGCGGTTGTCGCCACGTCCGGCCTGCAGCTCGTGTTTGCGATCCTGCTCATGGTGCTCGGCGTTATCGTGGCCTACAACTGCCTGAAGGAGTTCTTCACCAAGGAGGCGGGCTCGCTGCCCGACGAGGAGCCGGAGTGGACGGAGCTCGGTCGCGCCCGCTGCGCCCATGCCGACACGGCGGATACCGCCGCCGACGCCGCACGCGCTCAGGCATAAGGTTTGCGCAAGCTGAATAACGTTGCATGACGCGCGAAGATGCGCGCGTCGCCCGGCGCAGGGGCCCGGCCGCACCATCGGCTGGGCCCCTGCACTAGGGATTTTGCAAGAGGCTGTAGGCCCCTGGGAGGGGGTTAATCATTCTAGTGCCTGGTTTAGACGGGGTGCGCGAAGTAGCCCGAAAAGGTGCCAAGGCTCTCACCTGCAGTTTTGTTTGCGCATCGAGGTGCGTCTACTTCGAAGGTTGCGCTGGAACTAGACACTAGAATTAATAACCCCCTGCGATGTGGGCGGCGAGCGGTCGTTCCGGGAGTTATTTAGCTTTGGTTGCGTATCATGTGCTCCTGTCACCCCCTCAGGCTACAGGGCACAAAAAAGAAAGCAGCTCAGGGCTTTTGCTCTGAGCTGCATGCGTTTGTGGCTGGGGCAGAGGGATTCGAACCCCCGTAACCGGCACCAAAAACCGGGGTCCTGCCGCTGGACGATGCCCCACTGTGCGTTGTTGCGCGTCGCCTCGCGCGCGGCCGGCGATGCGCGGTCCAACCAGTGTACCTAATCGCTCAGCGCATCGCAAACGCCGTCCAGCAGCTGGATGGCGAGCGCCTGCGCGTCACTTGTGGTAAAGGAGCCGATGCGCGTCATGCCGGTGAGCTCGATGCGAATGCGCGCCGGAGCCTTCTCCGCGGCGGCGTACGCCGTGCGCAGCCGGCGCGAAAGGTTGGTGCACGAGGCAAGATCGATGGTGGCGCGGGGCTGCGCGCCCTCGGGGAGCTCGGTGCTCGCGATCTCGAGCACGAGATCGACATCGTCGGGCACGACGTCGTCGCACAGGGTGAAGCCGCTGCTCTCCGTTGTCGCCGAGGCGATGTTCCACATGCGCGAGGCAACGTTGCGCGAGATGGGGTCCTCGCCGATGACGGCGATCCGGCAGCGCTCGAGAACGCTCGCGGCACGGGCGAAGCCGGTGCGCACCTCGGATTCGCTCACCGAGGGCTTGCCGCCCCACACATGGTGCAAGCGCTTGATATAGCTGAAGGTGTCCTGGAAGGCCATGCCGTCGGCAAAGAGCCCGACGTTCTCCTGAAACTGCTGGAGCGCCGCCTCGGTGTGCGGCCCAAAGTAGCCATCCGCCTCGCCGCAGGAAAAGCCGAGGGCGTTGAGGGCGTCTTGCAGCGTCTGCACGTCGGCGCCGTGGAAGTTGGGCAGGCGCAGGTAGAGGGTGCGGTCGCCCAAGCGGTAGGAAGCGTCGACGAGCTGGCTCCAGCAGGTAAGGTCGACCGAGCCGTCCGCCGCGAGCCCCTGCTGGGCGCGGAAATCACGGACGGCGGACTCGGTGGACGGTCCAAACTCGTGCGCGCCGGTCTCGGCATCGTCGATGGCGAACCCGAGCGCGGCGAGACGCGTCTGCACGTCCTCGACGGCCGGTCCCTGCATGCCTGGGGTGATCGGTTCCATATGGCCTCTTAACTCAGTGGCGCCCGCGCGGGGCGAGCCGTGCGGGCAAAGCGAATCCAGTTTACGTTAGTCTAGCAATTACGCGCGCATCCCGGTTGGGAGACCGCGCGCGCGGCCTCTCGTTCAAGAAAGATTCCATGTCGGCGTGCCCGGTCCTTTGCAGATGCGATCGTGTGCCGGGGCGGCGCGACGATTTGCGCCCCTCTAGGAAGATTGTCGACATTTGGCTGGCACAATGGATGGGGACGAGAGGAGAGCCGATGATGGTGCCGCATCAGACAGACGCGCCGCGCAGGCGGCTGCTCATCGTGGACGATGAGCCGGATATCGTGAGCATGCTCGACGCGTACTTTACCGGAGAGGGATACGACACGGCGTGCGCGGGTTCCGCGGCGGAGGTGCTCGCTTTGGTAAACGAGGCTGCGGCGCACGCGGCAAAGGCCGCCGGGCAGACGACGCTCGCGACGGGCGCGGGGCAGCCGGCTTTGGCGCCGACGGCTCCGCAGCCGCGGGCAGGGGGTATCGACCTCGTCCTGCTCGACGTCAACCTGCCGGGCATGGACGGATTCGAGCTCTGCCGCCGCATCCGCGAGCACCTGGCGTGCCCGATCATCTTTCTCACCGCGCGCGTGGAGGACGCCGACCAGCTCGACGGCTTCGCCGCGGGCGGTGATGACTACGTGCTCAAGCCGTTCTCGCTCGCCGTGCTCGGCGGCAGGGTCCGGGCGCATCTGGCGCGTGAGGCGCGCCGTCCTCCCCAGGCGGAGAGCGTGCGCATCTTCTCCGAGGTCACCGTTGACTTTGGACGGCGCGCGGTGACGGTGCGGCCTGCGGGGTCCGCGGCGCCGGTTCCCCTCGAGCTGACGCGCACGGAGTTCGACATCGTGGCGCTTCTGGCCAAAAACCCGGGGCGCGTGTACGACCGTCTCCAAATCTACGAGCAGGTTTGGGATTGGAATGCCGAGGGCGACCCGGGTATCGTGCGGGAGCACGTGCGGCGCATCCGCCGCAAGTTTGCCGAGGCGGGCGCGTCGGTCGATCCCATCGGCACGGTATGGGGCGTGGGATATCAGTGGGTGGCATCATGACGCCCCGCACGAAGCGCACGCTCCGCGCGCGCCTGGGCGCCTGGTGGCGCGGGCTTCCCCTCATGCGCGCCTTTGCCTGCTACACCGTTATCTGCATCCTAGCGGCGGGCGTGGTATCGCTGGTGGCGATCGAGGCGCTCATGACCGCGTACGATCACCTCGACTACGAGCGCAACGCCGAGCGTCTCGTGGTCGATAGCGGCCCCTACGTGTACGACGCGGCGACCGACGAGCTCGTGCCGGCCGTGTCCATCGATTTGTCGAGCGGCTTTGGGGACCGCATCCTGTTTCTGGGGCTCCGCGGCGGGACGGGCCGTGCAAGCGTCGAGGTGAGCGGCAGGGGCCCGGGGGTCTATCTTGCCGACACCGGCCAGAAGGTGGTCTACGCCACGCTCGATATGCTGCGGGACGACGCGACGCTCAGCATCATGGACTGGGGCGCCAACTACGTTGAGGAGGACTATGCCGAGGCGGGCGGCAATCCGTACGACCCCGCGCCGCTCGCGGTGGGCGACCTTGCGTCCTACGATGCCCGCGAGCGGGCCGAGCGCGCCCAGGTGACCGACGAGCTCGGTGACACCATCGGGCGGCTGGACGCAGCGGACGACGACGTGCTCGTGTCAAACGTGGCGTACTACGTCGCGCAGTCGGCGGAGGGCGCCGAGTCGCTCCTCATGTTGGGGCTCCGCCTGGCGGCGGGATTCTCGCCCTTCGTGGTGCTGGGCGTATTCGCGGTGATCGCGTTTCGGCGGTTCTACCGCATGCGCCTCGCCGAGCCGCTGGGAGCCCTCCACGCCGCGGCAGACCGCATCGCCGTGCAGGATCTCGATTTCAAGGTGGACGAGGTCCGCGGTCGGGAGTTCGGCCGTCTGGCGGAAGCGTTCGAGCGCATGCGCGGCTCCCTCGAGCGGGCTCAGAGCGAGCTTTGGGAGACGGCGGAGGCACGGCGGCGGCTCAACGCGGCGTTCGCGCACGACCTGCGCACGCCGGTCACCGTGCTCAAGGGAACGCTCGAGATGGCGCGCGCCCTCGATGCGCCCGCGGAGGAGCCCGGCCAGGCGCCGGGCGGCGCGCGCGTGGTGCCCGACACGGTGCTCGATACGTTGACGGCGCAGGTGAGCCGGCTTGAGACGTATGCGCAGGCGATGACCGGGGTGACCAAGCTCGAGGACCGCCCCGTGAGGCCGGAGCCCATCGCCTTTGCGGAGCTCGGCGACGAGCTCGTGCAGACGGCGCGCCCCATGGTGGAGCGTGCGGGGCTCAGGCTCGAGGTGCGCACCACCGATGAGCGCGACGGCGGCGCGCCGCGTGCCGGCATGCGAGAGGGAACGGGCCCGACCGCGGGCGTCGCGGCATCCGGCGAGGCACCCCTCATGGTCGATGTGGCGCTTGCGGACGAGGTGCTCGGCAACATGGTGAGCAACGCGAGCCGCTATGCCGAGCGCGTGGTAGCGCTTGAGCTGCGGGCGTATACCCGGGATGGCGGCGCATGGCTCAGCCTGACGGTTGCCGACGACGGGCCGGGCTTCTCATCAGAGGCGCTGCACCATGGGTGCGATGCGTTCTTTGGCGAGGCGAAGTCTGCCGAGCACTTCGGGCTGGGCCTTGCCATCGCCTCGACCTTGACAAGGCTGCACGGCGGCTCCATCGAGCTCGCCAACGGACCCTCGGGGGGAGCGCGGGTGACGGCGACCGTGGAGGCGGGAGCGCGCGACGCGGGCGCGCCGGAGCCCCTTCCCCCACGGGGGTTAGCAAAATCTTAACAATCCCTTATACAGTAGATAACAGGCTCTTCTCTACACTCAAGACATACGTCCGCGATCCCGGCGCCACGGGCGCCGTCGGCGGGGCGAGGTGCGGCGGGCGCCGCATCGTCGCCCGGGCAGCGCGAGGAGAGGAGACCTGCCGGATGGTAGGAGAGATAGCGATGGATAAGACTCCCGCAACGGGCGCGGCGCCGCAGGCGCCCCTCGCCACGGCTGAGGCGCATCTGCCGGCGGACGGTGGTCCCACGGTGCAGGCGGCGGATGCCGCTCGGCCTGCTCGGCGTCTTTCGCGCGGCACGCGGCGCGCGCTCGTTGTTGCCGTGGTCGTACTCGCGCTTGCGGTAATAGGTATCGCCTGCTGGGAGTACCTGCCGGGCGTGTACGCGTGGCTTACCGATGCCGAGGCCGTGCGCGCGTATGTGGCCGACCATGCCGTGCTGAGCCGCCTCGCCATGGTGGGCATCAACGCGCTGCAGGTGCTTCTGGCATTCCTCCCCGGCGAGCCGGTTGAGCTCGCGAGCGGTTACGCCTTCGGTTTCTGGGAGGGCACGCTGCTATGCCTCGTGGCGAGCGCGGTTGCGTCGACGGCCATCTTTGCGGCGGTGCGCGCGTGGGGCTGGCGCGTGGTGGGGCTCTTCTTCGATCGGAGCCATCTCGAGCGCTTCGGCTGGCTCAAAAACGTGCGCAAGCTCGAGCTCGTGATGCTCATCGTGTTTCTCATCCCCGGCACGCCCAAGGACTTCCTCACGTATTTCGCGGGACTCACCCGCATGCGCTACCTGCCGGTTCTCGCTATCGCCACGTTGGGGCGCATCCCTTCGATCGTAACGTCCACGATGGCGGCGTCGGCGTTTGGCGACGGCAACTACGCAGCCGCCATCGCGGCGGTGGTGGTGGCCGGCGCGCTTATCGTCGCGGGCGGCGTCGCCTATAAGCGGCTCGAGGCGCACGAGCGCGCATAAACCTAGGCGTACGCGCCCGAACATGACCGCTGGCAACACGCTGGGCAATCGAATCGGCGCTCTCATGACCGGAGTAGGTTGAGCGTGCTGAGCGCTATGCTACTGTAGCCGCTCCACAAAGAAGTCCGCCATATCCATAAAGAGCGAGCGCCCCGCGTCGTCGAGCTCAACGCTCGCGAGCGTCTGTTTGGCGCGCGCCACTAGGGCAAGCGCCCGCTCGTGCGCCGCCGCGAGCGCCTCGGTCTCCTCGAAAATCGCCACGGCGCGATCGAGCACCGCCTTATCGCTTGACCCGGCGCGCAAGATAGCCTCCAGCTCTTTGCGCACCGCAGGCGCGGCGTGCTCCAGGGCGTAGACCGCGACGAGCGTACGCTTTCCCTCGGTGATGTCGGAGCGGTAGTCTTTGTCGCCCGCGTCGCCCACAAGGTTCAGCAGGTCGTCTTGAATCTGAAAGGCAAGGCCCGTGTCGAGGCCAAACGAGCGCAGCGCTTCCACCTGCTCGTCGCTCCCGCCGCCGATGATCGCGCCCACGGCGAGCGGGACTGCGCCCGAGTAGTGCGCTGTCTTGAGCGTCGCCATGGCAAGGTAGTCGTCAACGGTGAGGTCAAAGCGCTCGTCGCGCACCCAGCCGAGGTCGAGCGCCTGTCCCTCGATGGTGCGCTGCGTCATGGCGGTGAGCTCGCCGATCACGCGGAGCTTGACGGCAGGTTCGAGCGCATCGTCGCGCAGGACGGCGTCGGTGACGAGCATGAGCCCGTAGTCGCCGGCGTTTATGGCGAGCCCCTCGCCGATTACCCGGTGCAGGCACGGTTTCCCGCGGCGGAGCTCCCCGTGGTCGGCGATGTCGTCGTGGATGAGGGCGGCACTCTGGAAGTGCTCGATTGCCGCCGCCGCGCTCCGCGCCCGTGCAGGGTCGCCGCCCACCGCACGGCACGCCGCGAGGCAGATGAGCGGGCGGTGCCGTTTGCCGCCGTTTGCCGTAAAGGCCCGAAGCGGCCCGTAAAGGTAGTCGTCGAGGTCGGTGCGGTCGGTTTTGTTCTCAAAAAACGAACCGAGGTACGCATCGAGGTCGCCGTGGTGCGCGGCTAGATAGGCGGCGAAGGCGTTGGGCATGGGACGCTCTTTTCTGGAATGAGGAAGAGGTGCTTTCTGGGGAGGGGCTTTCGGAACGGGGAGGGCTAAACAGGACGGGCGCATCTGGCAGATACGTGCAAGCCAGATGCGCCCGTTTTTGAGGCAAGTGAGGTTACTGCGCTGTGGCGTAGCCGTCGGGGTTCTGGGACTGCCAGTTCCACGAATCGCGGCACATGTCGTCGATATCGAACTTGGCCTCCCAGCCCATCATCTCGCGGGCCTTGGTGCAGTCGGCGTAGTTGGCCGTCACGTCGCCGGCGCGGCGATCCTCGATGACATAGGGGATCTCGTGCCCGCAGGCGGCGGAGAACGCACGGATGATCTCGAGCACCGAGGTGCCCGTGCCGGTGCCGAGGTTGAAGATCTCGACGCCCGTCTTGCCGTTCATCCATGCGAGCGCCGCCACATGCCCCGTCGCGAGGTCGCAGACGTGGATGTAGTCGCGCACGCCGGTGCCGTCGGGCGTGTCGTAGTCGCCGCCAAAGACGTGCACGGCGTCGCGCTTGCCGATGGCGGTCTGCGCCACGTAGGGTACGAGGTTGTTGGGGATGCCCTTGGGGTCCTCACCGATGAGGCCCGAAGGATGCGCGCCGATGGGGTTGAAGTAGCGGAGCAGCACGACGTTCCACTCCGGGTCCGCCGTGTGGAAATCGGTCAGGATCTGCTCGATCATCCACTTGGTCCAGCCGTAGGGGTTGGTCGCGGGCTTCTTGGGGCTCTCCTCGGTCAGCGGCAGCGCGTCGGGGTCGCCGTAGACGGTGGCCGAGCTGGAGAAGATGATGGACTTGCAGCCGTGCTGGCGCATGACGTCGCAGAGCACAAGCGTGTTCTCGATATTGTTGTGGTAGTACTCGAGCGGCTTCTGCACGCTCTCGCCCACCGCCTTGAAGCCGGCGAAGTGGATGACGCGGTCGATCCGGTGCGCGTCGAAGATGCGCTCGAGTGCATCGCGGTCGAGGACGTTGGCCTCGTAGAACGTGAGGTTCTGCGCCGCCTCGGGACCGACGATCGTCTTGATGCGGTCCACCGCGACGGGGCTCGAGTTGGAAAGGTCGTCGACAATTACCACCTGGTAGCCGCGCTCAAGAAGCTCGACCACGGTGTGCGAACCGATAAAGCCGGCACCACCCGTTACGAGAACGCAGGTTTCGTCGGCAGAAAGCGTGCGAGACATGGCGGATCTCCTTCCGATGAGGGTCCCCCAGAGTATAGCGCAGCGACCCTCGGGGCGACGGGCGGATGGCCGGTGCGGGCGCACGCATCGCATACGGTCTATGTAAATCAGACGGACGGGCGCATATTGCGTTATCCTTGAAACTACGTTCGGCGACATATACACACATTACCAACGGAGCAGGTATGTCACAGCGCACAAACACCAACCACGAGCGGATGGACGAGTCCGCGCTCACCAACGCCTTTTTGAGCATCGCGTACCAAGACCAACTCTCGCGCCGGAGCGTCCTCAAGGGGCTCATGGGCCTCGCCGGGGCGGCCGTGCTGTTTGGCTTGCCGCGTGCGGCGGGCGCCGCGGAGGCCACGCAGGAGACGCTTGATGCGCTGGCAGACGCCCAGGCTGAGTATGATGCCGTGCAGGCGCAGCTCAACGAGATTGCCTCGCAGTTCCAGGCGCTCTCCGTCGAGCAGGAGCAGACGCTCTCGCAGATCGAGGACGTTCAGCTGCAGATTGACGACACGCAGGCGCAGATCGATAAGAAGCAGGAGGAGCTCGCGGACAAGCAGGGGCAGCTTGCCACTCGCGTGACGGCGAGCTACAAGGACGGTGGCAACAACGCCCTCGCCCTGCTCTTCTCGTCCGAGTCGTTTGACCAGCTGCTCTCCAACATCTACTACATCGATAAGGTGAACGCGGCCGACCGCGCGTCCATCGAGGAGATCAACCAGATCCAGGCTGAGCTCGAGCAGCAGAAGGGCGAGCTCGAGGCGCAGAAGGCCGATCTGGAGGAGCTCCGCGAGCAGCAGACGCAGCAGCTCTCCGAGATGCAGGCGAAGCAGAACGAGGTCCAAGAGGTCTTGAACGGTCTCTCGGGCGAGGTGCAGGAGCTCATTGCCCAGCGCGACGCCGAGATCGTGGCGGCTGCCGAGGCCGAGGCTCGCGCTGCCGAGGAGGCGCGCCGTCAGCAGCAGCAGCAGGGTGGCGGCAGTTCCTCGGGCGGCGGTGGCGGCTATATTCCGGAGGCCGGTAGCGGCCAGGATTACAATGCGGCGACGGCGGCGCAGAAGCGCGTGGTCAATGCCTGCTATGCCACGCCCTCGCCTGGTGCCAACTACTGCGCCATGTGGGTGTCGCAGGTGTTCTCCCGTGCCGGGTATTCCTACATGGGCGGCAACGCCAACGATATGTACGCGCGCTACTGCACGTACTCCAGCAAAGCGCAGCTGCAGGTGGGCATGATCGTGGCCGTCTCGACCTACAGCAAGAACTATGCGGGTCAGATCTGGGGTCACGTGGGCATCTACATCGGCGATAACCGCGTCATGGAGAACATCGGCTACATCAACACCAACAACCTCGATAGCTGGTGCAACTACTACGGTGACACCGTGACCCCGCGCTGGGGCTGGGCCATGGGCATCAACCTCGCGGCGTAAGCACTCGGCGCGCGGAGACCTGCGTTCGCGTACCATCGAGAACTGAGGAAATCTTTAAGGGCGTCCCCGCAACGGACGCCCTTATGCGGGCGAGGGGTTTTGTTCTTACGCTTCGGGACCCATCATGGAGGGAAGGGTTGAAGCGTGTGGGCCGTATGCCGCGCGGTATACGCTCGGGTTAAGTCCGAAGCGCTTCTTGAAGGCTCGGTTGAAATGGCTGCTATCGTAAAAGCCGAGTTCCTGGGCGATGTTTTCGATGCTCAGATCGGTCCGCTCGAGAAGTTCCGCCGCGTGGTTCAGGCGGATCTCGCTGACCAGCTCCGAGAACGTGCGGTGGGAGAAGCGCTTGATCAGGCGCGCGATGTACCCGGTGCTGTAATGGAAGGCGTCGGCGAGGTCCGCGAGCGTGATCGATGCCAGGTGCTCGTCGATATAGTCGATGATGTCCATGATGGAGAGCTGGTTGCCGGATTGCGAATCGACGTTGTAGATGTGGCTGCGCATCAGCTCGGTAAACAGCAGCGATAGGTAGCTCGACATGGCCTGGTTGAAGCCGGGCTGGGGCTCGATATATTCCACGAGCAGCGATTTGATGAACTGCTCGGCACGGCTGCCGGGATTGGGTTCGAACGCGATGTATGTCTGGCCCTCGTTGCCGAAAATCGATTCCCAGAAGAAGTTGTTCAACATGCTCTCGTGCGGTACCAGGCATTGGAAGATGCGCGTGAAGAACGTGGGGCTGATGAGGATGTTGAACACGATGTTCTCCTTCGAGGCGATCGCGATGCCATGCTCCGCGCTCGTGCTGAGCAGGCAGAACGATCCCGCATTCAGAGTCATCGTCTTGTCCGGTAGGTATTGCGTGCATGATCCGCGGTAGACGTAGATCAGCTCGAAGAAGGTGTGCCCGTGCAGGTGGTGGGCGTCGAGGCAATTCGCCCCCACGGGATGGATCGTGCAGAGGATGTCGGCGTGGGCATGCGTGAAGGAGGCCCCGGCATCAAATGCGGTCCCGTGCTCGATTCCGTGCGCGACGGTCTCCGTTCTGAGCTGCACGTTCGTCCCGCGCGCGAATCGATTGACGAAGGGCTTCATATCGGGTCCATCGATCTCATCGAGCAGGTTGTTGGCAAATGACTCGAGGATCGTGTCTACCTCATTCGCATAGAGCATCGCGTCAGCGCCTTTCATGAAACTAACCGAGCCGTTCAAGGTACCATGCTTGCAGGTGCGATTGGTACACCCAACTCACGCGCTGGATACAATGCGCAGCCATTCCCGATTCCATAGTATCTCAAGCGAGATGTCGCCCTCAAGAAACGAAGGGGGGCGGCTGGGATCATGGGTTTTGGGAAAGGATGATGCAAGATGCCGATTTCAAGAAGAGACTTGCTGATGATGGGCGGCGCGTTCGGGTTGACGTCATTTGCCCTTGCGGGCTGCACCGCCAATACGCAGCAGCAGATTCCGCAGGGATCGGGCTCGGCATCGATCGATGCGTCGGCAGCTTCCAACGGCGCTACCCTGGGCGTGATCGCCCAGACGACGGCGGGTCCCGTGCGCGGCTATACCTATCAGGGCGTTCATACATTCAAAGGCATCCCCTATGCCAAGGCGGAACGGTTCGGCATGCCGCAGGCTCCGGATGGCTGGGAGGTCCCGCGCACCTGTTTCGTCTGGGGCGCGATCTGTCCCCAGACGATAGCGTATGAGTCCAGCCCCAGCGTCACCGCGTTCTCCGAGCATTCCGATGCGGATCTGAAGGAGCGCGAGGACGAGTGTCTCAACCTCAACGTGTGGACGAAATCACTTGACGGGAGCGCAGGCAAGCCGGTCATCGTGTTCATCCACGGCGGCGGGTTCACCTCGGGGTCGAGTTCCGAGGTCTTCTCGTATGACGGGACGAATATCGTCGGCGATAAGGATGTGGTGTTCGTCTCGGTGAACCACCGCTTGAACTGCCTCGGCTTCCTCGACCTGTCTGCCTATGGCGAGGAGTTCCGGTATTCGGGCAACGCGGGCATGGCCGATCTGGTCGCGGCGCTCAAATGGGTTCGCGACAACATCGCCAACTTTGGAGGCGACCCCGAGAACGTCACCATCGTTGGGCAGTCCGGTGGCGGCGGCAAGGTGCTGACGCTCATGGCGATGCCGGAGGCCCAGGGGCTGTTCAAGCGCGCCTGGTGCATGTCGGGCGGCATCTCCGCGCGCACGCAGGATGAGGCGGTAGCCCAAACGGCGGCGTTGGTCGACCAGCTGGGCGTCACGGGAAACGCGCCGGAGGCGCTTCGCGCGCTGAGCTATTCCGAGCTCGCCCAGGCGGCGGCCGCAGCGGGATTCACCGACGGCCCCATCGTCGACGGGGACTACATTCCCGAGCAGCCCGTTGATCCCGAGAGCGGAGAGCTCTCCTCGGTCGGGGCTGATATCCCGCTCATCGTGAGCACCGTGTTCTCCGAGATGACCGGTCCACTGCCCCAGCTGCTGTTTGCCAATCCAGCTGCCACCTCGATAGCCGATCTCTATGGTGGGGATATCGACGCCGCCTGCCAGGAGGTGTTCGGCGACCATCTCGACGAGGTGAAGGAGGCGTTCGAGGCAGCGTACCCCGAAAAGGCGGGGGACTGGGTGAGCATGTATTACGTGAACACCGCGCGTAACAACGACCTCGTCCTCGCGAAGGCGCATCAGACCGACCGGGTGTGGCAGGCGGTGTTCGCGTACGAGCTGCCCGTCTTCGGCGGCATGATGAGCTGGCATACCGGCGGCGATATCCCCTTCATCTTCCGCAACGTCAATCGTGCGAGCTATCTGGTCGCCGGAGACGAGGAGAACGCGCGCGCCTTCCAGGAAGTCACCTCGACCGCGCTGGTGAATTACGCGACCAACGGCGATCCCAGCTCGGACAGCCTGCCGTGGGATCCGTTTACCGAGCAGCAGGGCGAGACCATGATATTCGACACGGAGTCCGAGGTCCGCGGCTTCCATGATCAGGAGTTCCTCAAGTTGGTGAACGAATACGGCAATTATCCGCAGGCGGGAGGTCCGTCCGGGTTCCTGTTCTCATAAGGGGCGCGTCGTGGAGACACTCTGGTGAAAGGTCCGGTTGGTACACCGCGCGAGTTGTCTGAGTACAATGCGCCGATACCTCGCGGGCAATAGCATGACAAGGGAAGGCTTTTCGAAGAAAAAGGGGAGTTGAAATTACATGGGTAAGTACGAAGATCTTGCTCAGCAGGTCGTCGAAAAGATCGGCGGCGCAGAGAACATCCGCTCGGTCACGCATTGCACGACGCGCCTGCGCTTCAAGGTGCGCGACGAGTCCAAGGCCGATGATGATGCCATCAGGGGCATCAAGGGCGTGGTGTCGGTGGTGAATTCCGCCGGCCAGCATCAGGTCGTCATCGGCACGCACGTCGGCGACGTCTATCAAGATGTGTGCGCCGTCGCCCACATCACCGGTGACGGCGAGGTAGAGGCCGCGCCCGACGAGGTCGATGATATGGGCGAGAAGAAGGGCGTCAGCGCGGTTCTGCTCGACTACATCATGAGCACGATGGGCCCGCTGATCTCCGTGCTGTGCGGCTGCGGCATCCTGACCGGCATCGTCGAGATCATCTCCATGACGGGGGTCCTGGCACCCACCGATACGCTGTATATGATCCTCGACAACGCCGGCGACGTGGTGACCACGTATCTGCCCGTGCTGATCGGCTTCACGCTCGCCAAGCGCTGCGGCATGTCTCCCATCCTGGGCATGTGCTTCGGTTTGATCTTCTGCGATCCCGATCTGCAGAACATGGAGAACGCGACGCTCTTCGGCATCAATGTGAGCGGCTTCTCCTACACCAGCTCCATGCTGCCCATCGTGGTGACCATTCTCGTGGCCGCGCCGTTCGACCGCCTGCTGAAGCGCGTTCTTCCGAAGTCCATCTCTAGCTTCATCGAGCCGGTTATCCTGTTCGCCGTCGTCTCGCCGATCGCCTTCGCCGTCATCGGTCCCGTGATGACCTTCGTCGCCACCGCGATCGCCAACGTCGTCCAGGTCATCTACGGCTTCAGCCCCATCCTTTGCGGCCTGGTGCTCGGAGCCGCCTGGCAGGTGCTGGTCCTGTTCGGCGTCCATTTCATGCTCGCCACCATCATCTATCCGCTGCTGTTCGCGACCGGTTCGAGCTTCCTGCTGCCGCTCACCTGCATCTCGAGCTTCGCCATCATGGGCATCACCTTCGCCATGTTCCTGCGCTCCAAGGACCAGAAGGTGAAGGAGGTCGCCTTCCCGGCAACCGTTTCCGCCCTCTTTGGCATCACCGAGCCCGCGATGTACGGCTTGCTCCTGCCGCAGCCTAAATACATGGTGATCGCCTGCGTGGCAAGCGGCATCGTCGGTGCGGTCATGGGCATCGTGAACGTGGTCGCGTACCAGCCGGCCGGCCTCGGCATCTTCAGCGTCACCATGGCGCTCAGCGACCAGAATCCCTCCAACATCCTGTGCTTCGTGGTCGCCATGGCGGCGGCGACGGTGCTCGGCTTCATCGCCGCATTCATCGCCTATCGCGGCAAGGCAGGCGAGCAGGAGCTGGCCGCCTAACCATTCTGATGGGATACGTCGCGGCATCACGTTTCCGCTCATGTCGATGACGTGCAGGGCGCGCGGTACGACAGGATCGCGCGCCCTCTTTTTATTGATCCGCTTGAAAAAAAGATAGGAGCTTCCATGGCCTTTCCGGAGCATTTTCTGTGGGGCGGCGCTGTTTCCGCGAGCCAGGTCGAGGGCGCGTGGGATGAGGGTGGCAAGGGTCCCAGCGTGTCCGACATGTTCGCAGCGTCCGCGACGCCCGGTGCGTTCAAGGAGTTTCTGCCCGACCTCCCCGCGGATCGCCGCTATCCCACCCATACGGGGATAGACGCCTACCATCGCTATCCGGAGGATATCGCGCTCTTCGCGGAGATGGGCTTCAAGGTGCTCCGGCTTTCCATCAACTGGTCGCGCATATTCCCCCATGGCGACGACGCCGAGCCCAACGAGGCGGGGCTGACGTTTTACGATAGGGTGTTCGATTGCTGTCTTGAGCATGGTATAGAGCCCCTGGTGACGCTGTCGCATTACGAGATGCCGTACCACCTGGTCGAATCGTACAACGGGTTCGCGAGCAGGAAGGTGGTGGACTGCTTCGTGCGCTACGCCGAGACGGTGATCCGGCGCTACCACGTCAAGGTGCGTCGCTGGCTCACGTTCAACGAGCTCAACGCGGGGGCCTTCTTCTTCATGTCGCTCAACGCGACCGGCGTGCTTCCGCAGAGCTCAGCCGAGACGCGCTGGCAGGCGCTGCACAACGCGATGGTCGCCAGTGCGCGCACGGTTCAGCTGGCCCATCAGATCGACCCCGGGCTCCAGGTGGGCTGCATGATCACGCAGATGACTGCCTACCCGTTCACCTGCGATCCCGCCGATATGCTGGAGTACGTGCGGTACAACCAGCTCAACAACTACCTGGTGGGCGATGTCATGGTGAGGGGCTCGTATCCGTATTACGCCGAGGCCTACTTCAAGAGGAGCCACTTCAACCTCGAGCGGTCCGCGCAGGACCTTGCCGACCTCTCTGCCGGAACTGTCGATTTCTACACGTTCTCGTACTATGACAGCAAATGCGTGACGACCCATGAGGGGGAGGGCACGGTCGGCGGCAACATCCTCGATGGTGTCAAGAACCCGTATCTGCAGGAGAGCGCTTGGGGGTGGCAAATCGACCCCATCGGGTTGAGGTACACCCTGAACACGCTGTACGACCGTTACCGGATCCCCTTGATGGTAGTTGAGAACGGGTTGGGCGCCGAGGACGTCGTCGAGTCCGACGGGTCGGTGCACGATCCCTATCGCATCGAATACCTGCGCGCGCACATCGCCGAGATGGAGCGCGCGATCGAGGACGGGGTGGACCTCCTGGGCTACACCGCGTGGGGCTGCATCGATCTGGTGAGCTGCTCGACCGTCGAGATGCGCAAGCGCTACGGCTTCATCTACGTCGATCGGCACGATGACGATTCGGGCACATACAAGCGGCTGCGTAAGGACAGCTTCGATTGGTATAGGAACGTGATAGCCGCCAACGGCCTCGGCTTCGAGGCCGCCCCGTCAGAGGCGGATGCGTAGACCTTCCGGGGTTGCAGACACGAGGAGCTCATGATGGGCTGCGGAGGAGGCAACATGACAATGAAGATGAGGGAGCCCAGAGCTTGGCGGGCACATTGGATCGAGCCCGTGCAAGAGGATGTGGTCGAGGAGCCCCCGTTCTCGCTCGCCGACATGTTCACGCCGGGAGCCAAAATGCCTGAGCCCGCCCCGCCCGAGGAACGCCTGCATCCATCGCCCCTGCTCAAGCGCGTCTTCACTGTCCGTGGGCAGGTGATGCGGGCGACGCTGCACATCACGGCGCACGGTCTGTACCAAGCGCGCATCAACGGCTCGCTGGTGACCGACGCCATCTTCACGCCGGACTTTACCTCGTATGAGAAGATTCTGATGTACCAGATCTACGATGTTACAGATCTTGTGCGCGAGGGCGAGAACGTCTGGACGGTTGTTCTCGCCGACGGATGGTGGGCGGGCCGCATTTCCGTCCAGGGCGACAGCCGACAGTTCGGCAAGCGCTTGGCTCTACTCGGCGAACTTGAGCTTACCTATGCTGACGGCACGACCGAGACGGTTTGCACCGATGATTCGTTCCGCTGTTCTACGGGCAAGTATGTCTACGCCGATATTCAGATCGGCGAGAAGCAGGATCTCCGCCTCGAGAAGTCAGGTTGGGATACCGAGATTTCGTGTGAGGGCTGGCAGCCGGTAAGCGTAGTTGCTGCTGGTCCCGAGCGGTTGGTGCCGCAGATGGGGCCGCAGGTGGTGCGGCGTGAGGTCCTGACGTGCTCCAAGTTGTGGAATGAGGGAGATGCGCTGGTCGCTGACTTTGGTCAGGTAATCGCCGGGCGCGTCCAGCTCACCTGCGCGCTGGCAGAGGGCCAGGTGCTCACGCTCGAGCACGCCGAGGCGCTGGACGCCGCAGGCCATTTCTTCAAGAACATCGTGGGTCGCAACAAGGATGCCGTTGACGTGTTCGTGGGTCGCGGCAGCACCGAGACGCTCGAGCCGGATTTCACCTTCCACGGCTTCCGCTACGTGCGCATTACGGGCTGGCATGGGGATTTCGACCCTTCGTGCATCAGGGCGGTGGCGCTTCGCTCCGATCTCACCGAGGTGGGTTCTCTTGAGACCTCCGACGAGCGTGTGAACCAGCTGATTTCCAACGTGCTTTGGAGTCAGCGCGGCAACATGCTTTCAATCCCAACCGATTGCCCGCAACGTGAGCGCATGGGCTGGACAGGCGACATTCAGGTTTTTGCACCAACTGGCTGCTTCTTTATGGATCTCGACGTATTCTTAACGCGCTGGCTTGATCAGGTTATGGCAGACCAGCTTGAAAATGGCGAGATTGTCGATTATTCGCCGATGCCTGCGTCGGCGCGTGAGCAAGTTGGTTTTATCGGCTCCCGTTCGTCTGCCGGCTGGGGCGATGCCATCGTCTTGGTGCCATGGGAGCTGTACCGCCAGTATGGTGATGTATCGGTGCTCGCTCGCTGCTACGATGCGATGCTCGCATGGCATGACCATTGTGTGGAGAGCGCGGCGGGCGACAAGGATGGGGATGATCGCTACATCTGGGATACGGTATTCCACTACGGGGATTGGATGCTGCCGAGCATGCTGGCGGGTCCTGATGCCAGCCCGCTCGACGGTGCTCGCATGACCAAGGATGTCGTGGCAACGTGCTACCTGGCTCATACGACCGATGTACTCGCGGAGATCTCGGAACTTCTGGGCCATACGGGGGCGGCCTCCGAGCAGCGCATCTATGCTTCCCGGGTGCGCGCGGCGTTCTCCAAGCGCTTCTATCGGGGAGACGGCGCCATGAGCGTCGAGCTGCAGGGCTGCTACGTGTTGCCGCTCGCGTTCAACATGCTGCCCGAGGTTGAGCGACAAGCCGTGGCAGACCATCTCGCCGATATGGTTCATGCCAATGGGTGCCGCCTCGATACCGGTTTCCTGTCCGTTCCGTACCTGCTCGACGTATTGGGACGTTATGGGCATGAGGATCTTGCCGAGGACCTCTTCTGGCAGAGCGAGTGCCCCAGTTGGCTCTATGAGGTTGATCACGGTGCGACGACCATTTGGGAGAACTGGGCCAACGTGGCACCCGATGGTACGGTGGGCGCGTTCTCGTTCAATCATTACGCGCTCGGCTGCGTGGCAGAGTGGATCGTGCGCTATGTGGGCGGCTTGGGCATCGTCGAGCCAGCCTACCGGAGCTTCGAGGTCGCACCGCACTTCATACGCGGCCTCAGCCACGTTAATCTCACGCACCGCATCTCCGCGGGTACGATCAAGCTCTCGTGGCGTATCGAGGGCGCGGGTCATCGTGTCGAGCTGAGCGTGCCGAAAGGTTGCGAGGCACACGTGGTGCTCCCTGACATGCCGGAGCAGACCTGCGGTGAAGGCTCGTATATCTTTTACTGCTAGCGCCGTCGATCAGGTTCTCAACGTTTGTCTTTCCACGGGCAGATGTTCGACAAGGTAGGTGTTTCAGAACCCCAATTTGTCGAATATCTGTCCGTGAGCAGTTGAGTCGTCATTGGATTCATTGACATATTGGGAAAATAGGAAAGAAAGGAAAACGAGGCGAGATCCTGAGTGGGGCTTCCGCTGGCGCATTGGGGCTCGGCGTCGGATTTGGGTTCACGCCCGAGGTGCAGGAATCAAAATCGGCCGAGTACAAGCTCGGGCGCGAAATCGTAACGCGGGCAACTGACGATGGCAGCGTATCTGACGATGCGTTCGTCCAGGCTCTTTCATCGGCAGAGATCACGTTTGAAAAATCGAAAGCGTCTCTTGGACGCCGGCGTCATCGAAACCCCGCGTCGCGGATATGTTCAGTTTGCCGTGCCGTATTTTAAGGACTATCTCAGGCGCCCGCGAGCGCCGCGAGCGCGATGAGGTAGAGGCACGCCAGCGCGCAGAAGGCCCCGTCGCGCCGCGGCACGAAACGCAGGGGGCGCAGGTGCGTGCGCGCCCGCCCGCCCGCGTAGGCGCGCGCCTCCATGGCGCGGCCCAGCTGCTCGGCGTGGCGCAGGGCGCTGGCAAAGAGCGGGACCAAGAGCGGGACGAAGGCCCGTGCGTAAGCGACGGGTCCAAGGATCTCCCAGCGTGCGCCACGCGACGCCTGGGCGGCCACGATGCTGCGGGCCTCGGCGGAGAGTATGGGCACGAACTGCAGGGCGATAGATGCCGTCAGCGCGACCTGGCCGGTGTCGAGCCCGCAGCGCTCGAAGGGGCGCAGGAGCGCCTGCAGGGCGTCCGCAAGCGCGAGGGGGCGCGTCGTGCGCATCAGCAGCGATCCCGCGACGAGCATGAGGAAGAAGCGGGCCGTGTACAGGACGGCCGCGTGCGCACCGTCGCGATGGATGGCGAGCGGACCCGCCTGCCAGATAACCGGACCGGTGGCGATGAAGAACAGGTTGATCAGCGCGGTGATGACGAGGAAGACCGTGAGCGCGCGCAGGGGGCGCAGCACCAGGCGCGCGGGCACGCGTGCGGCGAGCGCGCAGGCGGCGAATCTTTAAGGGCGTCCCCGCAACGGACGCCCTTTCTTGTATCGAGCTAAAGTTTTGGCGGGGCGGCTCGGTTTTTCGCTAGCGTTGCCATAGCAATCAACATCCAAGGGGAGGAAGCTATGGCTATATACGGCTATGCCCGCGTATCCACGCGCGACCAGAACGTCGACCGGCAGATTGACGCCCTCAAGGCGTTCCCCTTGGCGGAGCAAGATATTTATATAGATTACTTTACCGGTGCGACGTTTGAGCGCCCGCGCTATCAGGAGCTGCTCGGGTGCTTGCGCGCCGGCGACGTGCTGGTGGTAAGGGTGCGGTGCGGGCACGGGTGCTCGCCGGTGAGGTGACGCGCACCAAGGCGGCTGAGGAGCTCGGCATCTGCCGCAACACGCTGCGCAAATGGCTGGACGAGGACGGTGTGGCGTAAGCGCGTCTGCTCCCGCGGGCGATTCATGGCCTCGGCGCCTATCCCTTCGACCTTGCGTTCCATCTCATCATAAGAGCGAGCTTGCGCACCCATTCTCGGCACCGCTCGCATCGGGCACAGCATGTTCGAGCCCGGTGCGAGCGGTGTCGTTTACGGAATGGAATGTAAAGATTGCTCAAAAAGATAGGGCATGGCACGTAGGTCGGAGCACATAGCAAAACAGAATCGATGTATAGCGGATCGTCAGAGCGATGACGCGCGGATTCTTCCGCGTGAGCCGTTCGGCCATAATGCGTCTTTAGGCTCTCGTATTTGCGAGAATCGATGGCGCGGAATCATAGTTGCTGTCGTCGCCCTATTGATGGGGATGTCACTCATCGCGTATCCCTTGATTGGTAATTCTGTGAATCAGGCGCGTGAGAAGTCGGTCATTGAGGCGTCTGCGGTGAAGGTTGCCTCCGCTGACAATGACACCCTGACTGCCGAGCGCGAGCGTGCTCTTACCTACAATCAGCAACTTCTTGCAGGGCGCGCGGTGGTTACGGATCCGTTTGATCCAGACGCGGAACGTCCGACCGACGAGGACTATAACGCCGTTATGAACCTCGCAGGCGACGGTGTTATGGGCACTCTTAATATCCCCTCAATCCATCTCGAGCTCCCCATCTATCACACCGTCGACACGGACGTGCTCGAGCATGGTGTGGGTCATCTTGAGGGAACGAGCTTGCCGATCGGTGGGGATTCGTCCCACTGCGTGCTCTCAGGCCATACCGGTCTTCCCACCATGAAGATCTTCGACAACCTCGATCAGCTCGAAGTGGGCGATTGCTTCATCATCTCGGTTCTTGGTGAAGATCATGCCTATCAGGTTACGTCTATCGAGGTCGTGCTGCCGGATGAGACCGATTCGCTCGTCATTCAAGAGGGGAAGGACCTCTGCACGCTCGTTACCTGCACGCCTTATGGGGTGAACACGCATCGTCTGCTGGTTCGCGCAGAGCGCTGCGAGGTGCCGGAAGAATGGCTCAACAAGGGCGATGCCGCTTTTCCCGCAGGATACAGCGACCCGCCCGACAGGGCGCTCTTGCCGAGCGCCCGCGCGGCCGCCGCCGGAGCGGGGCGCCCTCTCTCATCATGGGGATCGTTCTGCTCCTTGCGGGCCTTGCCCTCATGCTCTACCCCACGGTCTCCGCCCTTATGGCGCAGGCGGAGATCGATAGGTCCCTCGACGCGCTCTTGGCCGCAGGGGCCTCGGACGCATCCTCGAGCACGGGAGGAGCCGACGCGCCGGCGGACGAGGGGGTGCCATCCGTGGGCCATGCGACGGATGCCGAGAAGGCTGTCGATGCCACGTACCAGCAGCTTGCGGCCTACAACGAGCGGGTGCGGACGGGTGAGGGCGGCGCCGTCAACGACCCCTTCGCCTTTGACAGCGACGCCCTTGCGGCGCTGGGACTGCCGGACGGCATCGTCGGCAAGATCGATATCCCCGCCATGGGCGTCACCATCCCGCTGTATCTCGGGGCTACGGAGGTTCACATGGTCGACGGCGCCGGCGTTGTGGCGGGAACCTCGGCACCCCTCGGCGAGGAGCGATGACGTCGATGCGGTCGCCGTGCAGCCCGGTCGTGACCTGGTGACGCTGCTCACCTGCCACCCGTACGGCACCAACCGCTACCGCATGCTCGTGACCTGTGAGCGCACCGACGATGCACGCCAAACCCCGGCGTCGCTTGTTGCCGATGCCATCACCCAGTTCACGCCGGACCTGACGAGCGACTCCCCGCTCCTCACCTTGGAAGGGGTCCTCAGATTCATTGGGTTAGGTGTGCTTATGGCTTTGGGTGCAACGTTGGTGGGGCAGGCGCTGCGGCGTAGGCGACGACGGACCCGTTTAGGTACGCGGGAGGGCGCGCCCGGGGACGCGCCGAGGCGTACGCTTACCCGTTCATCTTCACGCGCGAGAGACGGGGAGCCGCCGCGTCCGGCCGGCGGCCACGTTAAGACGTAGGGCCGGCGCGGCGGGGCTTGCCCGCGGATGAATCGCCGTGCGAGCGGTTCGTCACCGCGCCGCGCCGCCCGCAAGGACAAGAGATGACTACGCGCTCGCTCGAGCGCTTCAGAAGGAGGATCGAATGTCAGGCATGAGTATCTCCACCCAAGGCGTGGTGAGCAGGGTCAACGACCGTCACACGTTCATCCACGAGCGCGTGCTCGCGCTGATCGCGCGCGAGACCGTGGTGCGCGGCTCGCTCAACATCAGCAAGGCCGACTTCGCCCGGAGCCTCGATTGCAGCACCCGCTCGCTCGACCGCTCCGTTACGCGCTTGCGCCGCGAGGGGCTGGTCTCCACCGAGCCCGTGTACGGCGCGAGCGGCGCGCAGCTGGGCAACACGTATCGCGCCACGCGCAAGGGCAAAGAGGTCGCCGAGCGCTTTCTTGCGGCAGAGGACGCGTCCGCGGCGGCGTCGTCACAGGGTTAGGCGCTTCCCCACAGGTCTGTGGTGCGCCGCCGAAACGCCTCCGCAGCGGGGGAGAGCGCTTGGTAGCGCTTCCACGCGATCGTGATGCTGGCCGTCACGGGAGGCTCGAGCGGGCGGAAGGTGAGGCCCGTGGCGAGCGTGGTCTCGACGATGCCCTCGAGACTCACCACGTAGCCCACGCCGGCGCGGGCGAGTGCTGCCGCGTTGTAGAGCAGGTTGTAGGTGGCGACGATGTCGAGCTCGCCAGCGTCGCGATGAAACCACTGCCCCAGCTCGCTATTGTCCTGAGCGGAGAGGATGAGCGGCATGTCGACCAGGTCCTCCACGCGCAGGACCTCGCGGGCGCAGAGCGGGTCGTCCCGCCGCATAAAGACGCCCCAGCGATCGCGGGCGGGCAGGGTGAGGGTCTCGTAGCGGGCAAGGTCGACCTGGCCGATAAAGAGGCCAAAGTCGATGAGGCCCTTCTCGAGGCGCTCGCGCACGTCCTCGGCGTTGCCGCTGTGCAGGGCAAAGCGCACCAAGGGGTAGGCGCTCTGCATCTCGGCGATCACGCGGGCGACGAGGTCCATGGCGGGCGTCTCGCCGCTGCCGATGCGCACCTCGCCCGCGATGGTCTCTGCGGAGACGCGCAGCTCGGCTTCGGTCCGGCCCACCAAATCGACGATCTCCTCGGCGCGCCGGCGCAGGCGCATGCCCTTCTCGGTGAGCTCGATATGGCGGCTACCGCGGTTGAAGAGCTTGACGTCGAGCTCACGCTCCAGGTCCTGCATCTGGCGCGACAGCGAGGGCTGCGAGAGGTGCAGCGCCTGCGCCGCGCCCGAGATGGTGCCCTCGCGCGCGATGGTGAGAAAGTATTGCAGGTGGCGGAGCTCCATTGGTTTTCCCTCCAACATCTGAGCGCGGCCGTTGCCTGGAGCGTTGCGAATAGAACCTCATCAACTATACCTGCTGCGCATAGCGAGCGGGCTGCATCGATCTGCTTGCCCCCGTCCGAACCTGCAGCGGCGCAGGGATGCCCTCCCGGGCGGGTCCGATCTGTCGGCTCGCGTTCCGCCGGGCCACTCTTTGCAGGAACTCGCGTTAAGGCCCTCTAGGGGCGCGGAAAACGGGCCCAAGCGCGGTTTCCTTGGGGACGGGCGGTCGGTGGGGTCGGCAACGGGCGGTCGAGCAGGAGGGGTTCTTTCGCGTCTCTTCCAAAAGTCTTCGCTGCACCGTAAGTAACGGGGTGTCAGCGCGTATAATTTCGGCCAAGGGAAACGCGCCTGCGGCAGTGCTGCCCGCGCCGACGAGATGAGGTTCAATGAAGGAGCTCGAGGAGTACATCGCCCAGTACGGCACGGTAAAGGAAGGCAACGTCCTCAAGGTCGATGCGTTCCTCAACCATCAATGCGACGTGGAGCTCTTCGACCGCATGGGCGCCGAGTGGGCGCGGCTCTTTGCAGGAAAGCAGATCGACAAGATTCTCACCATCGAGGCATCCGGCATCGGCATCGCATGCGTGGTGTCGCGCCACTTTGGTAACGTGCCGGTGGTGTTTGCCAAGAAGTACCAGTCCATCAACCTCGACGGCGAGCAGTACTGCACCTCCATTCACTCCTTCACCAAGCAGAAGGACTTCCACGTAATCGTTGCCAAGAAATTCCTGCACGAGGGCGAGCACGTGCTCTTGATCGATGACTTCCTGGCCAACGGTTGCGCCCTGAATGGTCTTATCGAGCTGTGCGAAGAGGCGGGGGCCATCGTCGAGGGCATCGGCATCGCCATCGAGAAGGGCTTCCAGGACGGCGGCAAGAAGCTGCGCGAGCGCGGCTACGACCTGCAGTCGCTCGCCATCGTGGAGTCGATGGACCCGGCGGCGGGTACGGTGTCGTTCCGTCACTAGATGCGGGCAACGGGGCGGTGGCGCCGGCCCGTTGCGAGCGGCCCAAGCGCCGTGCCGTGCCGGCACATGAGGCCTTAGGGCAGGCGCAGCACATCGACGAGACGCCAGGGGCCGGCGCCCGCCCCATCGGGCTCATCGGCGGAGCGCGCCTCGTCAAAGGTGTAGACGCACGTAGTGCAATTGCCCCAGCCGGCGTTGAGGACGGGCATCGGGTCCTCGATGGCACGCAGGAAGTTGAAGTTGGCGCCACCGTGGGCGACGGCGAGCACCGCGTCGTGCCGGGGGCGCATCATGACCTCGGTGAGGGTGGCGACCATGCGGTCGCGCACGGCATCCGAGGACTCGCCGCCAAACTGCAGATAGTACGTGCGGCATGTCTCCGGATCGTTCTCGGCCAAGAAATCCTGCTGCGCCTCGAGATCGCCGTAGAACATCTCGCGAAGGCCTTTGAGCCGCTCGTAGGTATCTGGTCGGCGGGCTGGTTCGAGCTCGGCGAGCGCGAGCTCGAGCGTGTCCGCGGCGCGCTCCGCCGTAGAGCAGTACGCCGCGTCAAAATGCGCGCCGCGCTCGCGCAGGAGCGCTCCCATGGCGCGGGCCTGCTCTCGGCCGCGGTCGGTCAGAGGCGAGTCGCACCACCCTTGGATGCGGTGCTGACGGTTGAACATGGTCTCGCCATGGCGCATGAGATAGAGCGTCTTCATGCTTCCCACCTCCCAAAACGTCGTTACAGGGTGACGGCTGCGCCCGGAAGGGGTGCGAGCACGCGCTCGGGGTGATCCACGTGGTCAGCCAGAACGCGCGGGTCGCCGTTGAATGTCGACCAATCGGGCGCATCGACGGTGCCCCAGTGGATGCAGAGCAGGCGCGCGTGCGGATAGGCGTTGGCGAGCCGCACCGCCCCCTCGAAGGTGATGTGCCACTCGTTGTCCGAGAAGTCGAGCAGGATGAGGTCGGGTTCGGGCATCTCCAGCTGCTCGGGCAGGAGCTTGGAGTCGCCGGGGAGCCAGATCGTGCCATCCGGCGTGTCAAACCAGTAGCCGCAGTAATCCTCGCGCTGCCAGACGCGATACCCCCACTTCTTGGAGTCGTTTTGCCACGTGTGCCATGCCGGCGTGAGGCGCGCCGTCACGCAGCCGACCGCGAACGTGTCGCCGATGGCATGTCCGATGGCGGGCAGATGCTCCTCGTCGCGCGCGACTTCTGCCACATAGCGCGGGGCGTGGTAGGAGGGACACGCGCCGGCAAGGTCCCGGCAGGTGGGGCGGCTGAAGTGGTCGTTGTCGATATGGGTGATGAGGACGGCGTCGAGCGCGGGGACGTCCGCGGGCGCGATGGGCGCCTCAAAGACGACGGGCATATCGAACCCCTCGAGCACGGGGTCGATCATCAGGCGGGTGCCGCGGGCGTTGATGAGGAGGCCCGCACCCCCGAGCCATGTGACGGCAGTGTCATCGCGCGGTGCAAAGGCGTCCGCGGTGATGGGGGCGGTTCCGGTTGGCACGGCTTGGCCGCGCGTATTGGTGACGACGGTTTGGGCGGGATCGACCGTGGGGGCGATGCGGTTTGACACGGTGCTTCCTTTCGGTGGGAGGTATGGTGCGGGGGCCGTTCGGTCTCCGCGGGGTTAAGGGGCTATAGAGACGGGAAGCGCCGCGCGGCCGCCGCGTGCTGCCTGCGAGATGATTGCGTCAGCGCGTGTAGTGAGAGAGGCACATCCCGGTGAAGTCGCGCATCTCCGTGCGGAAATCGATGGTGCGCCGCGCAAGACCCGCCAGTTCGACGGCCTCAATCACGAGCGGATTCTCCTGGCACCAGCCGCTTGCGCCCACCGCATGGCACCAGACGGAGAAGAGCATCTGCGCCACGCGCTCGGGATCGGCGGAAAGATTATGGGAAAAGCGCGCGACGAGAGCGTCCTGCCCGGCGTAGTAGCGCGCCTTGAACGCGGCAAGACGCTCGACGGTGCAGTTGGTCTCGATGATGGTGAACAAGAGATCGCTGTAGCGAAAATAGTCGCGATGGCTCACGAGCTGCTCGGTCCAGACCTCGGCGAGCACGGCGGGGGAGTAGGCGCTGCCCTCGGGGTAGGCCGCGAGCAGGTCGGCGGTGTAGGCATCCTGCGCATCGGCGCAGAGCTCCAAGAAGATCTCCTCCTTGGTGGTCACATATTTGTAGAGCGCGGCGCGCGACCAGCCGAGATGCTCCGCGATGGCGGCGAGCGTTATCTCGTGGTAGGGGTGCTCGGCGAAGAGCTCTGCGGTGGCCTGCTTGATCTCGGCCATGCGCTGCCCTTTCTGCTCATCGCTGCGTGCGCGGATAAAGTCTGTCATACGGCGCTTCACTCTCCCTGGATCATGTTGGTTCCAGATGGTAACAATCTTCTTGCAAAAAGACAATTAGACAACGAAAGAAAAGAAAAATACTTGTCAAGTGACGTTGCGTAGCGTATATTGCAGAAAAGGAGCGCGAACAGCCGACGTCGCTTGCATGCGTACCCGATAGTCGGCATGAAGCGCTTTGGAGATGCGAGGGGCCGTTGCGGCCCGGCGCGCGACCATGCCGGAACAGCCGGCGGAGGGGAAGGCCAGTATGGCTATTACCGTGAATCTGTACTACACCGGCGAGAGTGGGGCGGCGCGCAAGTTCGTCGAGGAGATGGAGGCATCCGGTACGGCCGATGCCATCCGCGCCGAAGAGGGCAATGTCCGCTATCGGTACTTTCAGCCGCTTGACGACCCGGAGACCATTCTGCTGATCGACGCGTGGGAGAGCCAGGAGGCCCTCGACGTGCATCATGCGTCGCCGATGATGGCCAAGATCGCGGAGCTGCGCGACAAGTACGACCTGCACATGACGGTGGAGCGCTACCGCACCGATGAGGCGGGCCTGCCCGCGCACGACCAGGCGTTCATCCGTCAGTAGGAATCTCAGTCAGAGGGAGGCATGGACATGCAGTATACCGTGCTCGGACACTCAGGGATTCGCATCCCGCGCCTGTGCCTCGGCGGCATGAGCTTTGGCGAGCGCATTCCCGGCGGGCATCAGTGGACGCTCGATCAGGCGGGCACGACGGCGGTTGTGAAGCATGCTCTCGAGCTCGGCCTGAACTTCATCGACACGGCCAACTGCTACGCGGCGGGGACGAGCGAGCAGTTTATCGGCAACGCCCTGCGCGATCTCGGCGTACGCCGCGAGGATGTGGTGCTGGCGAGCAAGGTGTTCTTCAACGAGGGGCGCCTGGGCGCCGCGGCCATCCAACGCGAGATCGAGGGGACGCTCAGAAGGCTCGGCACCGATTACCTCGACCTCTACATCATTCACCGTTTCGACTACGCGACGCCCATCGAGGAGACGATGGAGGCGCTCGACGGCCTGGTGCGCGCCGGCAAGGTCCGCGCGCTCGGCGCGAGCGAGATGTACGCCTATCAGCTGCACAACATGCAGGTTGTGGCTGAGCGCAACGGCTGGACGACGTTTACGAGCATGCAGTGCCACTACAACCTTCTGTACCGCGAGGACGAGCGCGAGATGATTCCGGTGTGTCGCCAGTTTGACATGGCGCTCACCCCCTACAGCCCGCTTGCGTCGGGGCATCTGTGCCGTCCAACGTGGGACAGCGACTCGGTGCGCTCCACGACGGATGGCACCATGCGCCAGAAGTATGATGCCGACCGTAAACGTGATATGCCCATCGTGGCGCGTGTGGCAGAGATTGCCGAGCGCCGGGGTGTTCCGATGGCGCGCATCGCGCTTGCGTGGCACTTCGCACGCGGGGTGGAGGCACCCATCATCGGCTGCTCGAGCCCGAGGCGCGTGGACGATGCGGTCGCGGCGCTCGACATCGCGCTCGCGCCGGACGAGGTGGCCTATCTTGAGGAGCCCTACGTGGCGCATGAGCTCGTGGGTCCTCTGGCGCGCCCCGGAGAAAAGCCGCTGGCGGGCACCAACGATCCCAACAAGCGCTAAACCGACAGACGGGGCTGGGATAACGACGAATCGACGGTTGGCTGGGCGCCGTGCGGAGGTCGTGGCAGTGCGGCGCGCCCTTCTTGGTCTCCCGGTGAGGGGGTTATTCATTCTAGTGCCTACTTTAGGGAGGGCGCCGCGAGTAGCCGTAATTTCGAGCACGCTCCTGACCAGCCCTTTCTTTGGGACAGCGCGTGCTTTCTACTTTGAGGAAGGGCGCCAAAGTAGACACTAGAATGAATAACCCCCCGTATCCCTGCGCCGTTCCTTCAGTTTCCTTCAGTTCCCGGTGGGGAGAAGCGAAAAAAGTGGTTGACGAGCTGAAACCTAGAGTCGACTCAAAGGGAATATCTTGCCTCGAAGGTTTTGAACGAGGAGGTATCGCTATGCGTAAGGTATTGGTTGCGTATTTCTCGGCAAGCGGGACGACGGAGCGTGTCGCACGTGACATCGCGCGCGCGACGGGCGGCGATCTATATGAGGTCGCACCGCAGGAGCCCTATACGGCGGCGGACCTCGATTGGAGGAACCCGCAGAGCCGCACCTCCCTTGAGCATGCGGATGATGCCTGCCGACCGGCGCTCGCCGCCGAGCTGCCCGATACGGCGGGGTACAACGCCGTGTTTGTGGGCTTTCCCATCTGGTGGTACGTCGAGCCGCGCATCGTCGACACGTTTGTCGAGGGGGCAGACCTCGCTAACAAGGTGGTCATCCCCTTCGCTACTTCGGGCGGGAGCGGCATCGGCCGGGCGGAGGAGCGTCTGCACGAGCTCTGCCCTGGCTCCGCATGGCGACCGGGCAAGCTGCTCAACGGCGTCGATGCCGGGGCGTGGGCGGGCGGACTCGCGCTGTAGGGGAGGTACGTATGCATATCGTAATCTTGCAGGGGAGCCCTAACGCGAAGGGGTCGACCGCCCTCATGGTCGAGGAGTTCAGCCGCGGCGCACGCGAGGCGGGTCACGGCGTGCTGCGCGTCGACGTGGACCGGTTGCGGGTTCGCCCGTGCACCGGCTGTGTGGCGTGCGGCTATGAGGGGCCGTGCACCGTGCGTGACGACATGCAGGACCTGCGCGCCAAGATCCTCGCGGCGGACATGGTCGTCTTTGCCACGCCGTTGTACTACTACGGTATGTCGGCGCAGCTCAAGACCGTCATCGACCGATTCTGCAGCTTCAACCAGCCTCACGCGCAAACAGGTCAAATCGGCGCTCCTCGCGGTGGCGTGGAATGCCGATGACTGGACCTTCGATGCGCTCGAGGCCCACTACGACACGCTCGTGCGGTATCTGCAGATGCAAGACGTAGGGCGCGTGCTTGGCCGCGGCTGCGGCACGCCATCGATGACGCGCAGCTCTCGCTATCCGGATGAAGCGTATCGGCTGGGGCGGTCGCTGTAGCTTCGCTGCTCGATAAGCGCTCCCGTCCATTGACTTGAAGTGGGCTATAAGGAATACAGTCAGGATGACGATGGGATGCTCCCATCCTACGATCGGAGGTACGAATGGCAGCAACCGTATACTTCACCCGTGACGTTTCTCCCGAGAGCGTGGTGGCGCTCTATCGCAAGCTCGGCATCGAGCTTCCCGGCAAGGTGGCCGTGAAGGTTCACTCCGGCGAGCGCGGCAACCAGAATTACCTCACGCCGGCGTTTTGGAAGCCGATGGTGGATGAGGTCCATGGCACCATCGTGGAGTGCAACACCGCCTATGGCGACGCGGCCGGCGGCGTGCGCGACCATACCGAGGCGCACTGGAAGCTCATGGAGGAGCACGGCTGGACCGCCTCTTTCGACGTCGACATCATGGATGCCGAGGGGCCGGACGTGGTCTGGCCCGTGAACGGCGGCAAGCAGCTGCATGAGAACCACGTGGGCAAGAACATCGAGCTCTACGACTCGATGCTCGTGCTCGCCCATTTCAAGGGCCATCCCATGGGCGGGTACGGCGGAGCTCTGAAGCAGCTCTCCATCGGCTGCGCCAGCAGCGCGGGCAAAGCGCTCATCCACTCCGCCGGCGCGACCGACGACCGCTTCCAGTGCTGGCAAGACCATGCGAGCAAGACGGCTTTTCCCGAGGCCATGGCTGACGCGGCCATGACCGTGCACCAGCATTTTGCGGGAAACATCGCCTACATCAACGTGATGAAGAATCTCTCGGTCGACTGCGACTGCTGCGAGGTCGCCGAGGACCCGTGCATGGCCGATATCGGCATCCTGGCCTCGACGGACCCGGTTGCCATCGATCAGGCCTGCATGGACCTCATCATGGCGTCCGAGGACCCGGGCGTCGGTCACTTCATCGAGCGCGTCATCAGCAGAAACGGCGTGCATACCATCGCGGCTGCTGCGGCGCTCGGCTTCGGCACGCGCGATTACGAGCTCGTGGAGTGCTAACGCACGGGCGCCCCTCGACGCGGGGCGTTTAGGCTAACAGGTAACGGCGGCGCTTGCTCTGGGCGGGCGCCGTCGCGCGTATATAGCCCGCTTCAAGGAGGCTCCGCATGTCGCGCCTAACGGTCGCGACGTTGATGTCGAGCTCCTCCGAGATCTCGTTGATGCTTGCGGGGGCGTTGTCCTTTACAAAGTCCAAGATGGATTCCAGCCGCTCTTTGCGTCGCGTGGATCCGTCGAATTCGATGGCGGTATGCGTTTCGAGCGCGAGGGATCCGCCGGGAGCATCTGGTGCGATGAGCACGGGGCGATGCGAGGGCTGGCGGGGGACGTTGCCGCTACAGGCGGCTGCCTGGCACTTCGCACCGCGCGGGGAGGGCGGCGCCTCGTCTACGCCGGGACGCCATAGGATCACCTTGAATTGATCGATGGATGCGTGGAACTCAGGGTCGGCGAGGCCTTGCGCGCGCATGGCGTTGATCATAAACCGGATGCCCGAACCCTGCCGCTCGGCATGCAGGGTGCCGCTCTCGGACGCGGGGAGCGTCTCGAGTAGGTGCATGAGCGCGCTGTTGCGGCAGCGTGACGTTCCGTTAGCCAAATTATCGAGCGTTTTGCCGCCCCAGAGACCCCCGGGGCTGGTAATCTCCACCCGGTTGCGGTAGATGTCGACCGAGACGGCTTGTCCCAAAAACATCCCGTGGTATTCACGATGGGCGACGGCGTTGACGATTGCCTCGCGCAGCACCTCCTCGGGCAGCTCGGGAACATCGTGTCTGCCTACGCCCTCTACGTAGGAGATGACGCGCAGGTTACGCAGCACGGCGCGCACCGCATCGGCAATCGCCTCAGGTAGGTTGCCGTCGCAAACGGTGCGGTCGAGAAAACACGGTTGGCCGGGCTCCGCCTTTTCGTATCCGGGATGATGGGCGACATCGATAACGAGGGAGGGTAGGTGCTGCTGCGGATACGCTCCCAAGGTGATGAGCCCTGCAAGGCGGACGGTCCCCTGTTTGGTGGTGATGCCGAGACGCTCTAGCGCTGCCGTCCGGTCGGATATGCCGCGCAGCGCCTTGGTGGAGGCCATCGCGGATAGATACCGCTCGACCGCGTCGGCGTCGAGGTCTTCCTCGTCGGTCTCAGGTACCGCGTTTCGATCTGCATCTTGAGGGGTCCCCGCGTTTTCAAGCTCAAAGATCTCCGCCCGGGAAAGCAGGAGGTCTTTATCGTCGACGCGCTTAAAGCTGCCCGAAGCTACGCCGCGCGCCCTGATATAGCAAGGTTTGCGATCGAGGTCGTTTTCGATAATGCGGACGGCGAGGATGGTAGTTCCTTCTACCATGATACGCTCCACCTCATAACGCGGTGGATTGGTGAGGCGCGCGCCGGTGGGGCTGCCATCTCCGATGCCTTCGGCAAACTGGTCGATGATGGGAGCTATCTGGAAAGCGGGGCAGGGCGCGAATCCCTCCCGCTCATCAAGACCGAGCAGGATGAGGCCGCCATGTGTATTGGCAAACGCGCTGACGGATTCCCATAGGTCGGCGCTTACCCTTTGGGCGCAGGCCTTTGCCTCGCAGTGAGCGTCATCGCCGCCCTGATGGCGCAAGCGCTCGATGGCAGCGCGAACTTCCCCGTGGTCAATCATGTCCCTCCTTCCGTCACTATCAGTATATATGAGTGACAGTGTCAGTGACAATATGGTGAACCATGTTAGTTGCGCCGGCTGCGCTGCACCTGCCCGCGACGGGGGTGCCGTATCGCGGGGTGCGGGTGGGTGGTGCTAGGCGCACGAGCCTTTGAGCTCGTGTAGAAACAGCCGCGCGGCATGGGGCAGCGCCACGCCGCGTTTCCATGCAACGTCGATAACCGAGGTCGCAGGTGGATAGAGCAGCCGGAAGGCGAGGCCGGTGTCGCCGCCCGTCGCCGTGATGCTCTCGTGGCTGATCAGGCGGCACATGCCCTCGCGTACAAATACGGCTGCGTTGTAATTAAGGTTGAAGGTGCCGGCGATGTCGAGCTCCGCGGCGTTTTCGCCAAACCAGGTGCCGAGGATGCCGGCGGGCGCGTTGTCGCGGCAGAAGCGCTCGGGTAGCAGGATGGGCAGCTCGCAAAGGTCGGCGGGGCCTACGGTCTCTTGGGCGCAGAGCGGGTCGTCGTCGCGCATGAGTACGCCCCACGCGTCGGTGGGGTGCAGGCGCAGGTGGTCGTAGCGGTCGATATCGGTGTAAGACATGAGGACGGCAAAGTCGTCCACCCCGTGCTCGAGGCGTTCGATGACGTCGATGGCGGTGCCGCTGTGCAGATGGAAGCGCACGCCGGGGTACCGGGCGCGAAACGCGCGGGCGGCGCGGGCGACGACGCTTATCCCCTCGCTCTCGCCTGCGCCGATGTGGATGTCGCCGGCGACGATCTCGTCGGGCTGGGTAAAGTCGGCGGCGGTCTGATCGGCGAGCCCCACAATCTCCTCGGCGCGTCGGCGCAGGTAGAGACCGCGCTCGGTAGGGGTGACGCTTCGGGCGTGACGCTCGAGGAGCGGCGTGCCGAGCTCGCGCTCGAGTGCGGCGATTTGGCGCGAAAGCGCCGGTTGGGTTACGTGCAGTACGTCGGCGGCGCGCGACATGGTTCCCTCTTGGCACACGGTGAGAAAGTAGCGCAGCGTACGGAGTTCCATGTGGCATTACCTATAACAGCAACTCATAACGGACTATAAAACATAAGCAGTAGTATTCTACCTTGCTGAGCTGCACAATGGAGCAGACAAACAAAGCGAGCAAGAACGGATTCGTTCAGGGGGGGGGGATACGATGCGCGTCACGGTTGCCATGGACGGTTGCGCGGTAGCGGGAGAGCTGAACGACACGCTGCCCGCCCGCGCTCTCGCAAAGCTCCTGCCGCTCGACCTCACCTTTACCGGGACGGGCATCGCGCTGTGCGCGCCCCTGCCGGTCGAGCTCCCCTGCGACGACGCGCTTATCCATTGCGGTTGGCGCGACGGAGACATCAACTACAGCGTGCAGGGCGGGTGGCTCGCCGTGCTCTGCGGCGACGAGGAAAACTCTGATCGTTACGGCGGTCAGTGCACCATAGGCCATATCGAGGGCTCGCTCGAACGCCTGCGCTGTCTGACGGGCGCGCACGCCGCCAGAATCGTGCGTGCATCTGGCTCGGCCATGGGGGACGACGGAATGCAACGGGAGGAAACCGCATGACAGAGATAGCTTCGACCCTCGGGAGCATGCTCTCCCTCATCATCGTGACGCTCATGGGCTACATCGCGGCTAAGGTGGGATTTCTAACCGCGGAAATCCGACCCAAGATATCGGGTCTCATCTTCAACATCACCCTGCCCTGCACCATTCTCGCGTCGGTGGGGGAGGTCGATCCCGCCACGGGGGCGGACGCCATCACCTGGTCGCTCGTGCTGGGGGCGGCCCTCTTCTTTGTGATGCTCGCCGCCGGGGCCCTTGCCAACCTCGTGCTGCGCACGCCGCGCGGAGAACGCGCGCTGTACCTCTGGATGAGCGTGCTTACCAATACGGGTTTCATCGGGTTTGCGGTGCTCGAGTCCATCTTTGGCGGGGCATCGGTGTTCCTTGGGAGCATCTTTATCGCCATCTCCAACGTGTTTATCTATAGCATCGGCGTCGCGGTGCTGCGCTCGGGCTCGACGCATGCCGAGAGCTCCGCGCACGGTGGTGCCCGCCGCAGGCGCACCATCGACATCCGCGGCATGCTGAAAGATATGCTCAACGTGCCGCTCGTGGTGAGCCTGGTTGCCATGGTGATCTTCTTCGCGGGAATCCCCGTGCCCGCGCCCCTCATGCGGGCGGCGGATATGGCGGGCGGCATTACCTCGCCGCTTGCCATGATGCTCGTGGGCCTCTCCATCGCCGACGCCCATCTGGGCGCCGTGCTCCGGCAGGGGCGTCTCTGGGTCTTTACGCTCGTCCGATTCCTGCTCGCGCCGCTCGCCGCGTACCTGCTGCTGGCTCCCGTGGTGCCCAGCGGGCTCGCCCTCGGCGTCTTCACGGTCATGCTCGCCATGCCCACGGGGTCCATGGCGGCGCCCATTGCGGCCACCTATGGGCGGGACGCCGAGCTTCCCGCTCAGGGGACCATCGTCGCCACGCTCGCCTCGTTTGCCATCGTGCCGGTGCTCATGGTGGTGATGCGCATGTGACGGGACGCTCGCCGCTCCCCAGAGGCCGCCTTGCCTGCGCGGTTGGTTGCGGCGGTGCGCCTCAGGGGAACGCTTCCCTTGGAGCGGACTCAAGGTTTTATCATGGTTCCCAGGCAGGCCGGCGCCTTCGAATACCGGCAGAATAGGAGCAGAAATGGCAGTAAAGCAGACAGCCGGGCGCAACCAGCTGGGCGTGGTGGCGCCCAAGTTCGCCGAGCTCAACGACGATGTGCTCTTTGGAGAGGTGTGGGCGCGCGAGGACAAGCTCCCGCTCAAGATGCGCTCCATCGTGACGGTGGTGACCCTTGTCGCCAAGGGTATGTTCGACAGCTCGTTCGAGCACCATCTCATGACCGCCAAGGCCAACGGCGTCACGCGCGATGAGATCGCCGAGATTCTCACCCACGAGGCGTTTTACGCCGGCTGGCCCAACGCGTGGGCTGCGTTCCGCATGGTCCTCAAGGTCTATGGTACCGAGGAGGACGAGGGTGCGCAGGCGAGCTTCAAGCCGATGTTCGGCATGGGCCAGCCCAACGATGCCTTTGCGCAGTATTTCATCGGCAACTCGTATCTCAACCCGCTGACTTCTGCCGATACCGCGGGCGTGGCGCTCTCCAACGTCACGTTTGAGCCGGGTTGCCGCAACAACTGGCACATCCACCATGCCGACAAGGGCGGCGGCCAGGTGCTTATCGTCACCGACGGCCGTGGCTGGTACCAGGAGTGGGGCAAGGAGCCGCAGCTGCTCACCCCCGGCGACGTGGTGGTCATCCCCGAGGGCGTCAAGCACTGGCACGGCGCCGCGGCAGACAGCTGGATGAGCCACATCGCCTACGGGGTGCCGGGTGAGAACTGCTCGAACGAGTGGCTGGAGCCCGTCACCGACGACCAGTATCCGCAGGCATAGACACGCCGGAGCGGGCGGCGCCGGGCGGGTTTTGGGTAGCCCGCCCCGGTGACGGCAGATAAGGGGTGCTCGCTGCATGGCGCGGCGGGCGCCCCGTCGTTTTTGCATGTGTGTGGCCCCTCAGGGCCTTCCCCCTCGGCTTCGGCGGGTACGATAGCTGCGCAGACGAGACGAGGGGCCGCACGCGTTGCGGCGTGCGGGAGGCGATTATATGGCAGAGGCGCAACCGACGGAGGGGACGGCGCGCTACCGGTTCTTCAACCATGCGGCCTGCGAGTTCTACCCCTGCCACGACATGCCGCCCGAGGACCTCAACTGCCTGTTCTGCTTCTGCCCGCTGTACGCGCTGGGTCCTGCGTGCGGCGGCGCGTACCGCTACGTGGGGGAGCACCGCGACATCAAGGACTGCAGCGCGTGCACGCTGCCTCATCGGCGCGAGAACTACGACTACCTGATGAGCCGCTATGCGGAGATACAGAAGCTGGCGGCGCCGCCCGCGGCAGACGCATAGGGGCGCGCCGGCGGGTCGGGCTGGCCTTTGCCCGGGGCGCACGACCGGGGTGGTCGCCCAGATGGTGCGCCCACCCAATCGCTACATGGTGCCCCGCAGCTTGTTTTTGACGAGGGCGGCGACCTCGCGCAGCACGTTGTTGGGCAGGTACCACCTGCGTGACGGGGCGGGGATGCCCCAGGCGTGCGCGTAGCCGGCGCGCCGGGCGATAGCGAGGGCGCGATACAGATGGAAGTCATTGGTGACGATGCCCACGCGTTCGCGCGCGGGGTCGATGAGCTGCCCGGTGCGGGAGAGGTTCTCCGCTGTGGTGGTGGACTGCGCCTCGGCGAGCACGCGGTCGGCGGCGATGCCGCGGTCGAGGAGCCATGTGCGCATGGCATGTGCCTCGGAGCAGGGTTCGTTCGGCCCCTGGCCGCCGGACACAATCGCCCTCGTGCCGGGGTGCGCGCACAGGTAGGCGAGGGCGCTCTCGAGGCGGCGACGCAAGGAGCCGGACGGGGTGCCGTCCGCGCGCACTTGGGCGCCGAGCACAATCAGATAGGCGAGGTCGTCGGGCGGTTCCCGGTGGGCGAGGGTCATGATGCGCCAGCCGACGGCGCCCACCGCGGCGACGCCGAGGACAAGGGCTGCGGCGACGATGCGCTGCACGGCGCGCACGAGAGGCTCGGCATGCGATCCGTCCTGCGCGATGAGGCCCGCTGCGCCCGCGGTAAGCAGGACGGCGGCGAGGGCATACCAGGCGCGGTAGAACGATGAGCCGGAGCGCAACCGCATGATGCTCGCGCCGTAGAACGCGCACACGGCGCCGGCGCAGATGAGGGCGATGCTCATGGGTTGCCTCCTTTTGGGGTGCGCGTGCCGGCGGCCGTCGCTCGTGTTTGGGCGGTCCGCGGTTTTGGGGTGCGTGCGTGGCGCCGGCATCGGGGTCACCCTGAGGTATACCCCGTGGTCACACTATGCTTACCGGCTATAGCAAGCCATACGATATAGGTCTTTTACATGGAACGAGAGGGCTCCTAGTATAGCTGTCAGAAAGGAGAATGCCATGGGCGACTTAAGTTCTGACGTCGAGCGCTGCCTCTGCGACTGCGCTTGCGATGCCGAGCGCGTCCAGCGGGCGAAGTGCTCGTGCGAGGAGGGCCGCGCCCGCGAGGCCAAGCGGGTGCTCCTCTCCGAGCGCCAGCGCCTGCTCGACGAGGTGCACACAAGGCAGCGCGGCATCGATGCCATCGACCATATGCTGCATCGGGTGAGTTGCGAATGCGTACCGCGAGGCGCGGGTGCCGCGGGCACGGGCTCTGGCTCCCCTGCGACGGACGAGGTGAGGCGCGATGGATAGCGCGACGCTCGAGCTCCTCGTCGATGCGCTGCCCAAGATCTTTATCGCGGGCGTGACGGTCACCCTGCCCCTGGCGCTGGTCTCGTTTGCCATCGCGCTCGTCATCGCGACGGTGGTGGCGCTCATCCAGTACGCCCGCGTGCCGGTGTTGCGCCAGGTGGCGCGCTTCTATATCTGGGTCGTGCGCGGCACCCCGCTTTTCGTGCAGCTCTACATCGTGTTCTTCGGGCTGCCGGATCTGGGCATCACCCTCGACCCGTTGCCGACGGCGATCCTCGTGCTCTCCATCAACACGGGCGCCTATTCTGCCGAGACCATGCGCGGCGCGCTCGAGAGCGTTCCGGCGGGCCAGGTGGAGGCGGGCTACTGCGTCGGGATGAGCTATCTGCAGGTCATGCGGCGCATCGTGCTGCCCCAGGCGCTTCGCACGGCGTTTCCGCCGCTGTCCAACGAGCTCATCTCGCTCGTTAAGGACACGTCGCTAGCCTCGGGCATCATGGTGACCGAGATGTTCCGCGCCACGCAGGAGATCGTGAGCCGCGAGTGGGTCACCATGCCGCTGTATCTGGAGGTCGCCCTCGTGTACCTCCTGTTCTCGACGGTGCTCACGTGGTTGCAGCGCGCAGGTGAGCGCAAGCTCGCCGCGCAGGGTATGGAGAGGGGGTAGGTCATGGCCGAGATGCTCAGGCTGGAGAACGTCCACAAGGCGTTTGACCAAACCGAGGTGCTGCACGGCATCGATCTCACGGTTGCCAAGGGAGAGGTCGTAGCGGTGCTCGGCCCCTCGGGGTCGGGTAAGACAACGCTTCTGCGCTGCGCGAACTTTCTCGAGCGGGCAGATGCCGGCACGCTCACGCTGGCGGGCGAGACCATCGACCTCGCCCATGCGACGCGGCGGCAGATCGCGGCGGTGCGCAAGCGGACGGGCTTTGTGTTTCAGGGCTACAACCTCTTTCGCAACCGCACGGTGCTGGGCAACGTGACCGAGGGGCTTATCATCGCACGCAAGGTGCCGCGTGCCGAGGCGGAGGCGCGGGCCCGCGAGGCGCTCGCGCATGTGGGCATGGCCGACCGCTGCGATGCCTACCCGGCCGCCCTCTCCGGCGGCCAGCAGCAGCGCGTCGCCATCGCGCGCGCTCTGGCGACCGCCCCCGAGATCATCTACTTCGACGAGCCCACCTCGGCGCTCGATCCGGAGCTCACCGGCGAGGTACTCGCCGTCATGCGGCGCCTCGCCGAGGACGGCATGACGATGCTCGTCGTGACGCACGAGATGAGCTTCGCGCGCAATGTGGCCGACCGCGTCGTCTTTATGGAGGGCGGCTCCGTGGTGGCCGATGCGCCGGCGCGTGACTTTTTTGAACACCCCGCAAACGACCGCGTGCGCGCATTTCTGCGCACGGTCGATGTGACGATGCGGGATTAGGACGCGGGCGGCTGCCCGCAGGAAAGGATTACCTCATGCAGAGCACCATTACTCGTCGTACGCTTCTTACCGGCGCGGGCGCGCTCGCCGCGCTCGCGGGCCTGGGCCTTGCGGGCTGCAGCGGGCAAGACGCGGGCGCGGGGTCGACCGCTGCGAGCGGCGACTTGCTGGAGACTATCCGGGACCGGGGCGAGATGACCTTCGCCACCGAGGGCACGTGGAGCCCGTGGACGTTCCATAACGAGGCCGACGAGCTCACCGGGTTCGACATCGAGGTGGCGCGCGCCGTCGCCGCCGAGCTCGGCGTCGAGGCGGCGTTTGCCGAGGGCGAGTGGGACGGCCTGCTCGCCGGTCTCGACTCGGGCCGTTTCGACACCATGGCAAACGGTGTCAGCGTGACCCCGGAGCGCGAGGAGCAATACGATTTTACCGAGCCCTACGCGTACAACCGCATCGTCGTCATCGCCATGGAGGACTCCGCCATCGCTTCTCTGGAAGATCTCGACGGCATGCGCACGGCCAACACGCTCGGTTCGAGCTACGCCACGCTCGCGGAGAGCTATGGCGCAACCAACACGGGCGTCGACGACTTCAACCAGACCATCGAGCTTCTGGAGCAGGGCCGCATCGACGCCACGCTCAACGACGAGGTCGTGTTCTACGACTACATGAATGCGCACCCGGACGCACCGCTCAAGATCGCGGCGGAAAACGCCGAGCCCACGCACGTGGCGTTCCCGCTGCGCAAGGGGGAGGAGACGGCGGCGCTTCGCGAGGCCATGAACGAGGCTATCGACGCCCTGCGTGCCGACGGCACGCTCGCGAGCCTCTCCAACGAGTTCTTCGGTATCGATATCACGAGCGCTTCTTAACGCGTGTAGCGGTGTAGCGGCGCGTTTGTGGCGTGAGGGGCCGGTGCCGGGTTGCTCAGCGGCCGTGTCTTTCGTGCGCGCCGTGATGGCCCGCGCCCGCCGCATCGCCGCCGCCGGTAGCGGGATTGTCCGCATCAGGGGAGGCCGACGCGCCGGACGCGTCGGCGTCGCGCGCGGCGGCCGCGCCGCCGGAGGTGCTGTCCTCTCCCGCAGAGAGGTCCGCGCCGATGGCCTCCGCACGGTCCAGCAGCTCGCGCATGGTAAGGGCGGACGCGTCCTCGCGGGACAGGTCGTCGCCCGCCGCCACGAGCGCACGCCACACACGGTACTTGCCGAGCCCTAGGCCGGCCGCCGCCGCCTCGTGGTGCTCCTCCTCGCTTGCGTGCGCGCACCGCACGCCCTCTCCCGATCTGTGCTCGAGGCAGCGCCTGCCCACGGATTCGAGTGCAGCGGCGCGCGCCTGGTCGTCGCATACGATGGTGAGCGCGAGCACCGCGTCGTCGGTGCGATAGCTGTCGAGGGCGCCGTCGAGGGCGTCGAGCGCCTCCTCGTACGTTTTGCCCACGAGGGCGGTCTCGGCGAGCACGGCCTCGCCGTCCGCGTTGTAGGCGCGGGCGCTCGCCACGCGGTCGAGTCGGTTGATACCGAGCTCGAGCGAGGGGTTGATGTCGATCGCCACGTATGCCGTCGGCTGCCATGCCCAGATAAAGCCGCCGATACCGAGCGCCGCAAGCACAAGGCACGCGGCGAGCGCGAGCGCGCGCCGCCGCACGTGCCTTCGCGCGGCGCGGCGCGGCGCCTTCTGAGGGGTAGCAGGTGCCGCCGGCGCTGCGGGCGGCTGCTGCGCGCGCTCAGCCTCGATATGCGCGAGGGTGCGCGCGGTGAGGTCCGCAGGCACGCGGACGGCATCAAACGCCTCGCGCAGGCTATCCTCAACGCGACGGTCGCGCCCGTTCGTCATGTCAGGACCTCCCTCAGCTTCTTCTTGCCGCGCGATATCCACGAGTACACGGTGCCTTCGGGCATGCCGGTCATCTCGGCGATCTCGCGGGCGGAGTAACCTTCGTACAGTGCGAGGTAGAGTTGCGTCTTGGGTGGGTCGCCCAGCGCATTCAGGGCGTCGGTCACCTCGGCGAGGCGGTGCGCGGCCTCGTCATCGGCAACGCCGAGGGTGCCCTCCCGCCCCGCCCCCACGAGCTCCTCAACCGAGGCGTTGCGCTGCCGGGCAGCCTTGAGGACGTCCTTGCATGCATTGATGGTGACGCGCAGCAGCCACGCCTTGGTGTGGTCGCCGTCACGAAAGGCCCGGTCGTGGAGGGCGTATTTGAGAAACGTGTCCTGAAAGACGTCTTCGGCGTCAGAGGGAGGAAGGTAGAGCAGGCAGGCGCGCCACACGGCGTCGCCGTAGCGACCGAGGGCATGCTCTATGTCGCACGCGGTGCGCATGGCCGGCTCCTTCCCCGCTTCCGTAATGCTGCTGCGTGCCGTCTCGCATGCGACAACGCCTGTCGCGGCAGCTACCCGCGGCACCACCCTCGACCGTGTCCGTTGCCGCAGCCCGCGCCCGTGTCCCCGCAGCCATGGGTGTGGCGGTGCCTGCAGCTCCCATCAGCGTTATTGTTGCAGATTCCCGACCCCGCGGCGGAGAGGGAGGCACAGTTGTCGCACACCCCGTCGCCGTCGGCATCTCGATAGTTTGGACAGGCGGTTGCCTGTGCCGCCGCGGAGGTGGTTGCCCCGGTCGAGACGGCGGTCGCCGCGCGTGTTGCCGATGCGGTGCACGTGCGCGCCGCAGCGTTGGTGCACCACGGAGCGGCTGCGGCGAGCTGCGGGGCGGCGACGGTGAGGCCGCCTATCACGAGTGCGGCGGTCGCTGCGATGGCGAGGCCCTTGCCGATGTTCTTGCGCATGTCCATCATCCTTTCGGTCGTGGAAAGACCTCGGACGGTCTCCCTCTATCGATAACACGAGCGGCGGGCACCCATCCTTGCACAGGCGCGCATCTTTTTTGCGCGTGTTCCTTCCAGCGTGGGCGCCTCGCCCCTTGTCCTCGCGGGCCCTTGACGAAGCCGGCATCCAACCGCCGTGTGAAGCGCAGGCCTCTATCGGCGTTCTCCGTGCGGCTTTGTCGCCGCGCTCGTGGGCAGGTTCGCCGTCGCGTACATTACCGTGTACATTGCAAGCCCTTTTGCCGGGGCCTCGGTGCAATATCGCACGCAATGTACTAAAAAGGGCGCTGCGGGGGCCAAGACGGGACTGAGTGTACATTGCGAGGGAAAATGTACAGCCCGCCACCTGCGGTTTTGTCGACCGTACATTCGCGCGTACATTGCCGGGTTCTTTGCCGCGGGAAATGTCCCGTGCCCCGGGCAAAACCCGCGGCAATGTACGCGCGAATGTACGGTCACGGCGCTGAGGCCCGCTGGCGCGGCGGCGGGCGCGGGCGCGGGGCCATCGCGGCGTGGGGCCCGCATTATCGCACTCGGGACGTGCGTCTTCGGTCATCGCCCGCTGAGAGCGCCTCCTCGTGGTTGCGGATATCAGGCGGCCGGGCGCTCAGTTATTGACTTGAAGCGTGCTCCAAGAATGAGAATGGGGTGGCGGGTTTCGCCCCGGCTCGCGCGAGTTCGCGCAACGGGGCGTCTTCCCGGGGTCTACACGTGTGAAACAAAGGGAGCGGAGCATGGAATATCGCGTGTTGCCGCATGGCGGCGATAAGATTTCGGTCATCGGCCTCGGAGCGGGCAGCCTGCATGAGTCCGATCCGGCAGAGATCGAGCGCACGGTGGAGGCCGCCATCGAGGCGGGCATCAACCACTTCGACTACGTCACCACGAACGACAAGCCGTTCGAACCGATGGCGTGCGCTTTCCGCCGCCACCGCGATGAGGTGCACCTGCAGGTGCACCTGGGGGCGGATTACCGTGGCCACGCGTACGCATGGACCACCGATCCAGATGTTGCGATCAGCGAGTTCGAGCAGCGCCTGCGCACGCTCGGTACCGACTACGCTGATTTCGGCTTTATCCACTGCATCGACGAGGATGCCGATCTCGACCGCGTTATGAACGGCGGCATATGGGATTACGCGCTCAGGCAGAAGCAGGCGGGCGTTATCCGCCATCTCGGCTTCTCGACGCATAGCGTGCGCATCGCGCGCCGGCTCATCGCCACCGGCGAGATGGATCTCGGCATGTTCAGCCTGAATCCGGTATACGACTACACCGACGAGTCGGAATACGGCAAGGGCGAGGCGTCGGACCGTGCCGCGCTCTATCGGGAGTTCGAGCGCGCGGGCGTAGGCATCTCCGTTATGAAGCCGTTTGCGGGCGGCCAGCTGCTCGACGCGGCGACAAGCCCGTTCGGGCGTGCTCTTACCCGCGTGCAGTGCATACGGTACGCGCTCGACCGGCCCGGCGTGCTCATCGTGCTACCGGGTGTGCGCGGCATGGCCGACTTCGACCAGATCCTCGCGTATGTGGACGCGATCCCCGCGGAGCGCGATTACGCGGTCCTCGCTGATCTGGCGCCCGAGAGCCGTGCGGCGACGTGCGTATACTGCAATCACTGCCAGCCTTGCCCCCGGGGCATTCAGATCGGTACCGTCAACAAGTACTACGACCTGGCGCGCTTGGGCGACGAGATGGCGGCCGAGCACTGCCACAACCTTGGTGCTCACGCGGGCGCTACCTCCGTCGGCATTATCGAGGGCAGCTCCGAGATGGCTCTCTCGGAGGCCGAGTACGCCGTGCTCGATGAGGTGCGGCGCGAGGAGGTTTGCGCGCGGGTGGCGAGCGTCTTTCGTGCCGCGGGCGCCGATGCCGTCATCCGCACCATGGCGGAGCTCCCCGCGCTCGCCCGCCAAGCGGCCTAGCGCGCCGGGGCCCCGCTTCGCTCGAGGCACCGCCCCGGCCGCACGTACGAGGTGTCGCCCGCACGGCCCGCTCCCTGGCGTAAGATGAGGGGAGCGGGCGGTGTGCGCCTGCCGGGCGCGGAGGGGAGGAGTGCGCTGATGGTGATGGTGGCGCTGACGGCTATCGTGGGGTTTTGCCTGGTGTTTCTGGCCATAGCCTGCGTGCTCTTTCCACGGGTGCGCCCCTGGGGCATCGTGGCGCTCTGCGTGCTGGTGCTCCTCGCGGGCGGTCTCTACCTTGTGTTTGTGCACGAGACGCCGCTCGCGCGATGGGAGCGCATCAACGCGGAGGAGATCGAGCGGCGCGACCGCGAGCTCGAGGAGAACATCTTCGCGCGTCAGGGCGCCAACGTGTAGTCTCCATGATCTGACTCAGAAAATCTTATATAGAGACACTTAGATTCATGTATAGAACGGCTCGCTGCCGGTAACAATACCTCTCGAACAGACGAACGCCGCCCGGAGGCGGCAGCCTGTCGCGTGAGCCCGCGGAGCACGCCGCGGCGCACGGCGACAGCGCACCCCAAGAGAGGTGATTCTTATGAGAATCGACAAGTTGGCAATGACCTCGCGCGAGGCGCTGCAGGCGGCCATCGGCATCGCCGGCGACGCCGAGGCGGGCGCCGTGGAGCCCTTGCACCTGCTGCAGGCCCTGCTCACCGGTGGTGAGCGCAACATCTCCGTCATCATCGAGCGCATCGGCGCCGATCCGGCGCAGCTCTCGCGCGCCTGCGCCGAGGCGGTCGGGCGGGCGCCCAAGGTCTCTGGCGAGGGGCGCGAGATCGGTCTTTCGCGTGACCTCGTGCGCGTGCTCGAGCGCGCGGAGAAGCACGCCGCCAAGATGGAGGACAACTTTGTGGTGACCGAGCACCTGCTCATGGCGCTCGCCGAGGACAAGGGCGACGCCGGCCAGGTTCTCAAGGCCGCCGGGGTGACGCGCGAGCGGATCGAGGAGGTCTACCGGGAGCTGAGGGGCGACGACCGGGTGACCTCGGCCGACGCCAAGCCGCAGTACGAGGCGCTCGAGCAGTACGGCCGCAATATCTGCGACCTCGCCCGTGCCGGCAAGCTCGACCCCGTCATCGGCCGCACGGACGAGATCCGCCGCACCATCCAGGTGCTCTCGCGCCGCACCAAG
>DVMF01000002.1 GCA_018715125.1 Candidatus Coprousia avicola
GCCGATCTGCGAGCGCAGGCCCTTGCCGAGGTCGTCGAGGGAGGAGCCGACGGGCAGGCCGCCCTCGGAGAACGCGGTCTGGCTGCGGCCGTAGACGATCTGCAGGAAGATCTCACGCATGGCGACGTTGATGGCGTCGCAGACGAGGTCGGTGTTGAGCGCCTCGAGGATGGTCTTGCCGGGAAGGATCTCGGAGGCCATGGCCGCGGAGTGGGTCATACCCGAGCAGCCGAGGGTCTCGACGAGGCACTCCTCGATGATGCCATCCTTGACGTTGAGCGTGAGCTTGCAGGCACCCTGCTGGGGGGCGCACCAGCCCACACCGTGCGTGAGGCCGGAGATGTCGGAAATCTCCTTGGCCTGAACCCACTTGCCCTCCTCGGGGATGGGCGCGGGGCCGTGGTATGCGCCCTTGGCGACAGGGCACATGTTCTCCACTTCTGCTGTGTACTGCATGCCTCTCCTCTCTTTCGGTTTCTCAGCGACGAGCCATGGCGAAATGGCCAGCCGAACCTGACATGCCCCTTTATTGTAGCGCGAATCGCCCGCCGTTCTGCTTGTAGACCGGTCATTTTTCAAAGGCCGCAATAGGGGGCGGCCAGGCGCCTTGCGCAGGGATGCCCTCAGCTGCGAAACGCCGGGATTGCGCGCGGCTGGTATAGGTTATCGCGGGCGGTGTGCGCCGCCCGGCGCATGAGGCGCCGCTCGATGAGGGCTATTCCGAGGATTCGTCCTCTTCTCGCGCCCGCTTCGGCTTGTAGGCGATGCCCTGCGGGCGCTCGAGGCCCGACCGGTCGCGCCTGAGGATGCGCCCGAAGTTCGCGCGCCAGCGCACCGCGCGGCGGTAGATGCTCTCGCCGGATGCCGAGCGCATGCCCATGCAGGGCGCGGCGATGAGGACGGGCAGCAGGTACTCGATGCCGCGCCAGATGACGAGGCCGGCGGAGAGGTGCCAGCCGAACATGCCGCCGAAGAGGTAGCTGAAGCCCACCTCGGCACCGCCGGCGCCGCCGGGGAGCGGGATGGCGTTGACCAGGAGCTCGACCATGGAGCCCGAGGCGAGGCAGATGACGAGGTCCGCCTCGAGGCCGAAGGCACGCAGAACGAAGTAGGGGAGCGCGTACATGCAGCCGAGCTGCACCAAGGTGATGAGTTCGGCGGCGATGAGGACGCGCGGGTGCGCGGCGCCGTTGCGGAAGGCGCGGGCGAACGTGTCCACCTGCGTGCTGACGAGCTCGCGGAAGCGCTCGCAGCGCTCCTCGCTCACGAGGTGGAGGGCGCGTCCCGCGCGCAGCGCCGCATGGGCGAGCGCCATGATGGGGCGCGGGAGCAGGCAGATGAGGATCGCGATCGACACCTGAACGAACTTGACCGCGAACATGAAGATGCCGATGAGGGTGACGTCGAGCCCCAGGATGCGCACGTCGGCGAAGGTCTCGAGGAAGTACCCGCCGCAGAGCACGAGCATGATGGCGGCGAAGATGCCCTCGCCCGCCTCGTAGAGCGTGAAGCGCATGGACTGCAGCGCCGTCGCCTTGGCGGGGGAGAGCCCGGCGCGCGTCAGGCGGTAGATCTGCGAGGGGATGACGCCGGCGCCGCCGGGGGTGAGGCGCATGAAGAAGACACCGGAGGCCTCGACGCTCATGAGGTCCCGGTAGCCCACGGGTGAGTCGTGGTCGAGGGCGGCGAGCACCGCGAAGGCGAGGACGCCGAAGACGTAGTAGAAGAGGAAGCAGACGACACCGGCGGCGATCCAGGCGAGGTCGACCCCGACAAGGGCGCGCACGAAGTCGTCGGCCTGGCCGCTCACGATGAGGTAGACGACGTAGGCAACGGCGACGATGCCGAGTATGACGAAGGTGAAGCGCACCTGCTTCAAGGAGGAACGGTCCGCGCTGCGGTCGCGCGCCGACCACGCGTCGCCGACGTAGAGCTTGGGCGCGCCGGCCCTGGGGGCCCGCGCGGAGCCGCTCTTGGCGGCGGCGCGATCCTTGGCGGGACGCGGGTTGTCTCGGTCGGGTCGTTTGGTCACGGTTGCTTCCTGTCGCACGGGTGCTCTCGCCAGTGTACCCAGAATCGGCGGTGCCGCGACGCGCCCTTAAGCAAGGATGCCGTCGAGCGTGCGCCAGGCGAGCTCGGCGCACTTCACGCGGGCGGGCATATGGGAGATGTCCTTCAGCTGCCCCGCCTCGTCGAGGTCGTCCATCTCGTCTGCGGTGAGCTCCTCGCCGCGGATCATCTTGAGGAAGAGGCCCGAGAGGCGGCGCGCCTCCTCGACGGTCTCGCCGGTGACGAGCTCGGCCATGATGTCGGCGGACGCCTGGCTGATGGCGCAGCCGTGGCCGGTGAAGCTCGCCTCCTCGATGACGCCGTCCTCCACGCGCAGCTGGAGCGTGAGCTCGTCGCCGCAGCTGGGGTTGATGCCGTCGTGCGAGTGGGTGGGGGCGTCCATCTCGTACTTGTAGTCCGGATGGGTGCTGTGCTCCATGAAGGTGGTCGAGCTGTAGATGTTGGCCATGGCGGTGCTCCTTTGGCGTATGTGGGGACGGGGCCGTTTTGGCGCATGGGGGCAAGCGGGCGCGGAGCGTTTCCGCCCCGCCTCCGGATGAGCCAAAACGACCCCGTCCCCAAATGGATCAAACGACCCCGTCCCCAGATGGATCGGGGATGCCCCCTTAGGCGTGGAAGGTCTTCCAGACGGCGCCGAGGCCGTCGACGAGGCGGTCCACGTCGGACTGGTCGTTGTAGAAGGCGAGGCTGGCGCGGCAGCAAGCGAGGTTCTCGCAGCCGAGCCACGCGAGCAGCGGCTGCGCGCAGTGGTGGCCGGCGCGGATGCAGACGCCCTGCATGTCGAGGATGCTCGCCACGTCGTGCGGGTGGATGCCCCGGACGTTGAAGCTGATGACGCCGTGGTGGCGGTCCCAGTAGATGGAGCCGAGGATGTCCACGTACGGCAGCTCGACCATGCGGCTCATGGCGTAGTGGACGAGCGCCTCCTCACGCGTGAGGACGTTCTCGTAGCCCACCAGCTCGGTCAGGTAGCCGAGGGCGACGCCCGTGGCGTAGATGCCGGCGGCGTCCTGCGTGCCGGCCTCGAACTTCTCGGGCACGGGGGCCCAGCGGGCATCCTGCTCAGTCACGGAGTCGATCATCTCGCCGCCGGTGAGGAAGGGCTCGGAGCTCTCGAGGAGCTCAGATTTACCCCAGAGCACGCCGACGCCCATGGGCCCGAGCGCCTTGTGGGCGGAGAACGCGAGGAAGTCCGCCCCGAGCTCGCGAACATCTACGGGCATGTGGGGAACGGACTGCGCCGCATCGACGACCATGTAGCCGCCGTGGGCGTGCGCCGCGCGGGCGAGCTTCTCGATGGGGACGCGGCAGCCGAAGACGTTCGACACCTGCGTGGCGGCGACGATCTTGGTGCGCGGGCCGATCTTCGCGGCGATCTCCTCGTCCGTGAGCTCGCCCGTCTTGGTGGGGTAGAGGTAGACGAGGGTTGCGCCGGCGGCGCGGCACGCCTGCTGCCAGGGGATGAGGTTGGAGTGGTGCTCCATGATGGTGATGGCGACCTCGTCGCCCGGACGGAGCACCGTGGGCGCGAACGCCTTCGCCACGAGGTTGAGCGACTCGCTCGTGTTGCGGGTGAAGACGATCTCGTGCGCGCGGGGCCGCCCGTCCTCGTCCACCGCCCCTATGAGCGCGGCGATGCGGTCGCGGACCCGGGCGATGGCGTCTGTCGCCTCGACCGAGAGCTCGTAGAGGCCGCGCAGGGGGTTGGCGTTCATGGTCTCGTAGAAGCGGCGCTGGGCGTCGAGCGCGCACGCGGGGCGCTGCGCCGTGGCGGCGCTGTCGAGAAACGCGAGGTCCGGACGGCCGGCGAGCAGCGGAAAGTCCGCCTTGTAGGGGTTGGCGGCGATGTCGGTCGCCGGCCAGGCGCGGGACGCCTCGTCGGACGCGTCGAGCACGGGCGCGCCCGGCGCGGTGCAGGTGTCGCAGGTTACGTGCTCGGTATCGATCATACGAGCTCCTCCTCAAAATGGTCGACCATGCGCCCCGCCAGACGGCAGACGGCGGCGCGCGCGTCGTCGCTGGATGCGGTGAGCGCGGCGTCCTCGAGCTTGGCGCGCAGGAACAGCGCCTCGGCCTCGGCGGGCGAGATGCCGCGGCACGTGAGGTAGAAGAGCTGGTCGGGGCGGACGTGCCCGATGGTGGCGCCGTGGTTGCCCGCCACGTCGTCCTCGTCGCAGAGGATGGTGGGGACGGTCTTGTTGTCCACGCCCTCGCTGGCGAGAAGCACGGTCTCGCGCTCGGTTCCCTCGGAGCCCTTGCAGCCGTGCACGAGGTCGATGGTCCCGCGGAGGACCTTCTTCGAGGTGCCGGCGAGGACGCCGTTGGCGAGGATGTTGGAGATGGTCTTGCGCCCGCGGTGGCGGACGGTGTAGGCGAAGTCGCGCCGCTCGGCGCCGGCGGCGAGGTAGCTCGTATCGATGTCGACGCGCGCGGTGTCGCACCTCAGGTCGCAGGCCATGCCGGTGTAGGTGGCGCCGCCCCCGAGCACCACGTGGCGCACGGTCACGCGGGCGCCCTCGTCGAGCACGTAGCCCTCGTCGTCGATGACGACGGTGCCGGGCAGCGCCGTCACGTACACGGTGACCGCCACCTGGGCGCGGGCCCCGGCAAAGACGCGCAGCGCCGAGCCGATGAGCGCCGGCGCGTCCTCGGCGCCGAAGTCGTTCGTGCCGTCGAGCACGACGTCGAGGGCGAGGGTGGAGTCGGGCGCGGCGACCACGTCGAGGCTCGCGGCGGAGGCGCAGCCCGCCTCGGCAGGGACGCTCACCTGGGCGCGCCCGCTCTCGCCCGCCTCGGTGCCCAGAAGCACGGTCTCGCCGGCGAGGAAGTTGAGGTAGGCGCGCGCATCGCGCCCCACGCCGGTCTCGAAGGCGGCGGCCACGTCGCCTTCGACCTCCTCGCGGCAGGCGCGCTCCTGATAGCGGGAGAGCGCCGGGATGTCGAGGTCGCCGAGGTCGCCCGATGCGTTCGCACGGGTACCGCCCGCCGCGGCGGCGCGCACGCAGGCGCGGCCGTCCGCCTCGGCGTCGGCGCCGAGGCGGTCCTGCAGCTCGGACAGGGCAAGCTCGAAGGCGCGCGCGTGGTCGAAGAGCGCCTGCGGGGCGTCGATATCGGCTGCGCCCGCGCGCTCGAGGTCGGCGGGGATCTCGATGGTGGTGTCGTTCATCTTGAGCCAGCTCCAAGTTGGGGCGGGCATCGCGCTTGCGTGGCGTATGGTGAGAGCGTCCATCAGCGTGCGCTCCTTTCGTAAGAGGCGGCGGGAGCCGGCAGGGCGGCGGGTTTGGCGCACATCAGCCGATCGCCCCTTCCATCTCGAGCTTGATGAGGTTGTTCATCTCGACGGCGTACTCGAGCGGCAGCTCCTTGGCGACGGGGTTCGCAAAGCCGTTCACGATCATGGCGCGCGCCTCCTCCTCGGAGATGCCGCGACTCATGAGGTAGAAGACTTTGTCGTCGCCGATGCGCCCGATGGTCGCCTCGTGGCCGATGTCGACGTTTTTGGCGCGCACGTCCATCGCGGGGATGGTGTCGGAGCGGCTCTCATCGTCGAGCATGAGCGACTGGCACGAGACCGTGGCCTGCGCGCCCTCGGCGGCGGGCGTCACCACGATGGACGAGCGGAACGTCTGGATGCCGCCGCCCTTGGAGATGCCCTTGGTCTCCACGGTCGCGCGCGTGTCGGGCGCCGCCATGACCACCTTGGTGCCGGTGTCGAGGTTCTGGCCCGCGCCGGCAAACGTGATGCCCGTGAAGCTCGAGCGGCTCCGGGCGCCCGTAAGCACGCTCATGGGGTAGAGGTAGCCCACGTGGCTGCCAAACGAGCCGGAGATCCACTCGATCTCGCCGTCCTCCTCGACGCGTGCGCGCTTGGTGTTGAGGTTGTACATGTTCTTCGACCAGTTCTCGATGGTCGAGTAGCGCAGGTGCGCGCGCTTGCCCACAAAGAGCTCCACGGCGCCCGCGTGCAGGTTGGCGACGTTGTACTTGGGCGCGGAGCAGCCCTCGATGAAGTGCAGGTCGGCGTCGTCCTCCACGATGATGAGCGTGTGCTCGAACTGCCCGGCGCCGCGCGCGTTCAGGCGAAAGTAGCTCTGCAGGGGGAAGTCGAGCTTCACGCCGGCGGGCACGTACACAAACGAGCCGCCGCTCCACACCGCGCCGTGCAGCGCGGCGAACTTGTGGTCCGTGGGCGGGATGAGCGTCATGAACTTGTCCCGGATGAGCGCCTCCCATTTGGGCTCGTGGAGCGCCTCCTCGATGCCCGAGTAGACGATGCCCATCTTGGCGGCGGTGTCCTGCATGTTGTGGTAGACGAGCTCGGAGTCGTACTGCGCGCCCACGCCGGCGAGGTAGCTCCGCTCGGCCTCGGGGATGCCCAGGCGCTCAAAGGTGTTCTTGATGTCGTCGGGCACGTCCTCCCAGGTGGCGGACTGGTCGGTGTTGGGCTTCACGTACGTGGCGATGTGGTCCATGTCGAGCCCGTCGATGGCGGGGCCCCACGTGGGGTCGGGGAAGCTCAGGTAGGTCTCGAGGGACTTGAGGCGGAAGTCGAGCATCCAGGCGGGCTCGTCCTTGCGCGCGGAGATCTCGCGCACGATGTCGGGCGTGAGGCCCTCGGCGAGGCGCTCGAAGCCCTCCTCGGAGTCTTTGAAGTCGTAGAGGCTGCGGTCGATGTCCGCGACCTCGGTGCGCTGCTTTGGCATGGGTGCTCCTTAGCGCTCGATGACGGGCGAGAGGTCATGGGCGGTGAGCCCGGCGGTCGCAGCCGCGGCGGCGTCACCGGGCTCGGCGCCCTCGGCTGCCCGCTCGAACGACTCGAAGCCGTTCTCGTCGATCCAACCGATGAGGTCGGCCGTGTCCTCGCGCACCACGCGCCCGTCGACCATCACGTGGACGCGGTCGACATCGAGGTGCTCCAGGATGCGCGTGTTATGGGTGATGATGATGAGCGAGCCCTCGCACGTCTGGCGGTAGAGCTCCATGCCGCGCGACACCACGCTGAGCGCGTCGACGTCGAGGCCGGAGTCGGTCTCGTCGAGGATGGCGAGCTTGGGCTGGAGCAGCAGCAGCTGGAGCATCTCGACCTTCTTCTTCTCGCCTCCCGAGAAGCCCACCCCGAGCTCTCGGTTGAGGTAGGCGGGGTCCATGTCGAGCTCGGCGCAGAGCTCCTTCACCCGGCGGCGGAACTCCTTGCCCTTGAGGGCGCGGTCGGGGCGCGCGGCGAGGGTGGCGCGCAAAAAGCTCGACAGCGGCACGCCGGGGATCTCGACGGGCGCCTGGAACGAGAGGAAGAGCCCGGCGCGCGAGCGCTTGTCGGGCGAGAGGTCGGTTACGTCCTCGCCGTCGAACATGATGGTGCCCGCCGTCTGCGTGTAGACGGGGTCGCCCATGATGACGTGGCCGAGGGTGGACTTGCCGGCGCCGTTGGGGCCCATGAGAACATGGGTCTCGCCGGCAGCGACGGAGAGGTCGACGTGGTGGAGGATCTCCTTCTCGTCGACGGCGGCGGCAAGGCCGGTGACGGAAAGCAGGGGCGTGGTGGGCATGGTGGGCCTTTCTCGCAAACGGGTCTCGGCGGCGGGCGCGGGGCGCGGGCGCAGGGGCGGCTCTCGCCCGAGCGCGGGTCGCGCACCTCAAGTCGGGCGGCCGCTAAACCCTATCAATTCTCTCGGAATAAGAATACGGTGAACCCGTGCCCCGTCAAGGTATAATCCGACTAATTCACTAGAATATACCGGTGCGGCACTCCGCCGCGTTGTCCGGTGCCTGCGTATCGAAAGGGGCGCGCATGCTTATCTCGTCCAAAGGGCGCTATGCGCTCCGTCTCATGATCTACATCGCGGCCTTCGGGCGCGAGGACGGCCACAAGGTGGCCCTGCGCGAGGTTGCGGCGGGGGAGGACATCTCCCTCAAATACCTGGAGCAGCTCGTGCGCCCGCTCATGCAGGCGGGGTATTTGAAGAGCGTGCGCGGCAAGGGCGGCGGGTACGTGCTCGCGCGTCCCGCGGACGAGATCCGCGCCGGCGACATCCTGCGGGTTGCCGAGGGCACGACGGCGCCCGTGGCGTGCGAGGGGATCGACGGCGCCTGCTACCGCGCGGGCCTGTGCTCTACGGTCAAGTTCTGGCAAGGGCTGGACGACGTGATCGAGCGCTACGTCGACGGCGTGACGCTCGCCGACCTCGCCCGCGTGCCGGAGATCAAGCTCGACGTCGACCTCACGGGTGCTGTGTAGCCGCCGCGCGCATGCCCCTCGTCAGCCCTCTCGATGCTGACGCTCAAGGTACATGCTGAACTGCGGCGCCGTAACAGCCGCTCCGCTGCGTCCCGTCGCGTAGATGAGGCCCGTCGTGAGCATTCAAGCTTAACTTCAACCTTAATTGACTTATCTGAAGACCTCGGGGATTCGCTTGACCAAAAGTGGCGGCCCCCGGATACTCGTTGGAACCTCTGCGCGCCTCGCGCACCCGTACCCGAACCGCACCTGCCCCAAGAGGGCCGGAGACGAGGAGGATTCATGCGTATCCCGCACTATGCCGTGCTCGCCGGACTGGTCGGCGCGCTCGCCCTGGGCAGCGTCGCCGCTCCCGTGACCGCGCACGCCGAGGAGGCGGTGCCCGCCGCCGCAGACCCGGCGCCGGCAGCGACGGAAGGCGACGGCACGACGGATGACTTCGTGCCCGAGAGCACGGGCGTGTCGGTTCCCACCGATTACGACAAGGCCGACTTCTACGAGGCGGCACCGCTGGCGAGCACTCTCGTCTCCGCGCGTTCGGCGCGCGCCGGTGTGACGGGCGCCACCGACGAGATGAAGTACTTCACGCTCTACGAGAGCGGCCAGAACTACGACCAGGGCTTCTCGCGCTGGGACGGCTACCACGCGATGGGCTACTACCAGTTTGACCGTCGCTATTCGCTCGTGTCGCTCATGCGCTACTGCTACAACTACGACCCGGTGACGTTCGCGATGTTCAAGCCGCTCATCGACCGCGGCGCCGAGCTCTCGAACGCGAGCACGGTGATTTTCGACACGGCGACGGGCCGCCTGACCGAGATCGGCCAGCTGGCGGAGGACGCCTGGCATGCGGCCTATGCGGCGGACCCGGCGACCTTCGCCGCGCTGCAGGACAGCTATGCCATCAGCAACTACTACATGCCGACCGAGAACTGGCTGCGAAGCGAGCTCGGGATCGACATCTCCGGTCGTGCCGACTGCGTGAAGGGCCTCGTCTGGAGCATGTCGAACCTGTTTGGCGTGGGCGGGGTCAAGATCTACCTGCGGGCGGCGAACCTGTCGAACGACATGAGCGACCGTGCGTTTGTAAACGCCCTCGTGGATTCGCTCCCGTCGACGCTTGCCGCGAAAAACCCCAACACGCAGTACCATCAGAGCTGGATCAACCGCTACGAGAAGGAGCGCGCGACCTGCCTCGCCTATATCGCCGAGGACGAGGCGCAGGCCTCGCAGCCGGGCACCGATGAGCCCGCGGGCGATGCGGGCACCGGCGGCGCGGGCGACAACCAGGGCTCAGGCGGCGTCGAGACCCCGGGTGACGGCTCGACCGACGTGCCGGCGGGCGACCAGGGCGACGGCTCGCATGACGAGGGCGGCTCTGCCGACGGCGGCGCATCCGGCGATTCCTCGGCGCCCGCAGGCGACGAAGAGACTGACGACACCCCGGGCGATGCCTCAGGCGACGCCTCCGATGACACCGGCTCTGCCGACGATCCGGCTGCCGACGGCACCGTGGATAGCGATTCGGATGACGCCGCCGACAGCGATGACGGCGCGACGGACGTGACGCCCGCCCCCATCCAGCCGGCGCCGCCCGCTTCCAACAACGCGGCCGGCAATACGACGTCGCCCGATGGCGGCGCGCAGACCGATGACTCGTCTTCCAACGATGCGATGGGCGGCGCTGGGTCTAATGACGGCACCGCGAACAACTCGACGACGGGCAACGGCGAAGACGGCGCCTCCGAGACGGATAACGCACCCAAGACGGAGCAGCCGTCCGATAACGGCGGCAAGACGAGCACGTCGACCAATGCGAATGCGTCGACCAACGCCAACGCGTCGACCAAGGCGAACGCCGACGCCAAGCGCCTCCCCAAGACCGATGACGCTGCCGGCTTGATGGCCATGGTTGCGGCGGGCACGGCGATGCTCGGCGGCGCGTCGCTCCTTGCGGCCAAGCGCTTCTCCGGCAGCGCTGACAAGAACGCTTCCGACAACTAAGCCTCATTCATATACCGTTGCGCCGATGGTGCAACGACGCTCGCGAGCGGGCCCCCATGGGGCCCGCTCGTTCTTTATATGAGTCGCGCACCTGCTCGCGGCTTTGACATTTCGAATTGAGGATTCGTGCTTATTTTGCGCAATGAGCAGGGAATCTTGGCCGCGCCAACGGGTTACGGCAAGACGGTGATCGCTGCCTATCTGATAGGAGCGTTCAAAGTGCCGACACTCATCATCGTTCCGAGAACCGTGCTGGTGGAGAATTGGATCGAGAAGCTCGGCACCTTTCTCTCGATAGAGGAGAGGCCCGAGCCGATCCTCACCAAGTCCGGGCGCCCGAGCAAACGGCAGAGGCCGCAGATCGGAAGGGTTGGCGGCGGAAGCACGCGCCTCAGCGGCATCGTGGACGTCGCCATGTTCCCTTCGCTGATGGAGCGCGGTGAGGGCGGCTCTCGCCGCGCCAAGGAGCTGGTCGAGCGCTATGGACTTGTGATTTGCGACGAGTGCCACCATGCTGCCGCGCCCCAGTACGAGGTTGTTCTCAAGGCGTGCCCGGCGCGCTACGTGTACGGACTATCCGCCACGCCTAAACGGGACGACGGTCTCACGCGCTCCCTCACCATGCTCTGCGGGCTCGTGCGGTATCGCATCCACCCCAGGGAGCAGGCGCGCCAGCAGGGGATCCGCCGCGTTCTGGTGCCGCGCTTCACGAGTATGCGGTATCCGGCGTATGAGGAGGGGATGAGTTATCAGCAGGTGCTCGACCTGCTGTGCACCCACGAGGCGAGAAGTCGGCTCATCGTGGAGGATGCCTTGGCGGAGCTCGGCCGTGGCAGGACGTGCCTTGTCGTGAGTAAGCGCAAAGAGCATGTCCGTTCGCTGTGCCGGGCGCTGGAAGATTGGGGTGCCTCTGCCTACCTGCTGGTGGGGGAGGGAACGCCACGGGAGCGTCGCGAGCGGATCGAAGGCGTCTCCCAGAAGGCGGGGCGCGGCGCCTTGGCATTGGTGGCAACGGAAGGCTATCTCGGCGAGGGCTTCGACTTGCCGCAGCTCGAGGTGTTGCTGCTAGCCACCCCGGTGTCCTTTGAGGGGAACCTCATCCAGCAGGTGGGGCGCCTGCACCGCACGTTCGAGGGCAAGGATGCGGTGTACGTGTACGACTACGTCGATACCTCCATCCCCAAGCTCGACCGCTCGTATAAGCGCCGTCTGAAAACGTATGCATCGCTTGCGTACGAGGTGGTCAACGGCCCTTCGCTTCAAGAGGGGATCGCCTCTCAAGCCGGCGGGGCGGATGGCGCTCCGTCCGATACCGGGGCCGCGACACGAGGGGAGGGCGCCTTTGTCGATTACCGTGCGTTCGCGCATCGGCTTGAGCGGGATATCGCTGGGGCAAAGCGGACCGTTCACATCTGGGCGCCGTATGCGAACGAGCGGTATGTGGCGACTCTCCTGCCCCGACTGCGGTCGGCGACGGAGCGCGACATCTCTGTGGTGTGCACGATATGCCGGGAGGACCCGGACCAAGAGCGCCCGGACGGACGGGTGACGGCTGTGTTTAGTCAAGTAGTTTTGAGCAGAATGTGCATCGGGAATTGAGCAGTATGAGCGCGCGGTCTGAGCGGTGGTTTTTGAGCACCTACCCGTCCTGCATGAGCGCGTGCCTCACGCGATACGACTCCCCGCGGAACTGGACGAGCCTGCCGTGGTGCACGACGCGGTCGATGACGGCGGCGGCCATCTGGTCGTCCCCGAAGACCCCTCCCCAGCGGGAGAACTCCAGGTTCGTCGTGATGACGACGCTCTGCCTCTCGTAGGCGTCGGCGAAGACCTGGAACACGAGCCGGGCGCCGTCGGCGTCGAGCGGCAGGAACCCCAGCTCGTCGATCACGAGCAGGCGCGCCCGTGCTATCTGCGACATCTCCCGGTCGAGCCGGCCGTCCTCCCGGGCGCGCCTCAGCCGCATGACGAGCGACGAGGCGGTGAAGAAGCGGGCCTCCAGGCGCCTGTCGCAAGCGAGCTGGCACAAGGCGCTCGCCATGTGCGTCTTGCCCGTGCCCACGTCGCCCATCAGCACGAGGTCCTCGCGCCGGTCGAGGAACGACAGCGACAGCAGGTCCTCCCTGCCCATCCCCTCCGGCCACGACACCGCGGACCAGTCGTAGCCGTCGAAGGTCTTGGGCGCCGGCAGTCCGCAGCGCCTGAGCAGCGACGCGCGCTTGGAGGCGTCCCTGCTCGCCGCCTCGGCCTCGAGGTACGCCGCGAGGTACTCGACCTGCTTCGGGCTGCCCGCCGCCGCCCACTCGCCGAGCACGGAGGTCGTGAGCGAGCACCTCCTGCCCGCCTCCAATATCCTGCGCGCGAGCTCGCTGCTAGCAGGCACGGGCCTCGCCTCCCTTCAGGAAGCCGTCGTAGACGGACAGGTCGGCGCCGCCCTCCGCTGCCGGGCCGCCGGCCGCGATTCTGCGCGCCAGCACGTCGACCGTCGCGTCGTCGGGGACGCGCCCGCCCTCGACCACCCTCTGCGCCGCGGCGCAGGCGGCGTCGAAGCCGGACGGGCCGGCCGCCCGCTCGATCGACCTGAGGACGCGGCGGCGGCCGGCCGCGTCGAGGGAGTCTATGGCCCGGACGAGCGCCTCGGGCATGTCGCGCCTGATCACGGACTCGCCGAACGCGCGCGGACGCGCTATCAGCGCCGGCACGAGCGAGAGCGGGTTGCGCACGGCGGGACCGTCGCCGAACGCCCTGGGAAGCACGGCGACCCTGCGGCCGCGGTCCGCCAGGATCTCGACCGTGTCTGCCCGGACGCCGACGAGCAGCTCGCGGGAATGCCATGCCGGGCCCGCCAGGTAGCCGCGCCCGTCGACCGTCACCACGCCGCGCTTGTCCGAGCGGCACCTCGCCCAGCGCACGGCGTCGAACGGGGCCGAGGGCAGCGCGAGCATGGCGGCGAGGTCCTCGGCGAGCACCTCCGGGGTCGGGCGGCCGTCCCGCGCCCGCGAGGCGGCGTTCAGGCGGTCGCACCCGTCCCTGAGCAGGTCGTTCAGCTCGGCGAGCGAGCCGACCGCGGGCACGGGAACGAGCAGGTTGCGGCGGATGAACCCGACTGCGTTCTCCACCGACCCCTTCTCGTTGCCTGAGTACGGGTTGCAGTAGCGGCTGCCCATTCGGTAGTGGGCGCGGAACAGCGAGAAGAGATGGGACTCGGTCACCTCGCCGCGCAGGCGCCTCCCGGCCTCGGTGGCGTTGTCGAGCACGAGCTCGCGAGGCGCCCGCCCGATCCACCCGAAGATGCCCGCCAGCCCCGCGCACATGCACTCGGTGCGCTGGGACATGCCGGCGACGGCGTAGCGCGCGTTCGAGTGGGGCAGGCAGACGACGAGGAGCTTCAGGCGCAGCCTCTCACCCGCGACCACCGCCTCGAAGTTGCCGTAGTCCCCCTGTGCGGTGCCGGGCGCCCACTCGAGCTCGAGGTAGCCGTCCCCCGCGCCCGCCGCCCGCGCGAGCCGCCACTCGCGCACGTGGCGCTGCACGGCGGAGTAGGAGCCCTCGTAGCGCCTCTCCTCGACGAGCCGGTCGTAGATCCTCTTGGCGGTGTGGCGCTGCTTGCGCGGGGCGCCCAGGTCGGCTTCGAGCACCCCGTCGATCCAGGCGGCGTGCGGGTCGATCGCCGGGTGCGGCCTGTCTGCGGGCGCGGGGGGCTCCGGCGACAGGTCCTCCATGTCGGCGTACTTGGCGACGGTGTTGCGGCTGAGCCGGAGCCTGCGGGCAATCTCGGCCCGCGGCACCCCCTCCGCGTCCATCGAGCGTATATCATTTCTCACATCCAGGGGCACGGTCATCTCCTCCATCCTTCCCGGGCGGTCTCGCCAAAGCACGCACCCGGGAAAACCATACGTCGAGGGCCGCGCCCCTGGTCCTAAGGGAGCGCGGCCCTCATGCTGAAACCTCTCATTTTTCAGTGCACGCGTTGCTCAGAAGCCGGTGCTCAATCGGACCATTTCTTATTGCACATCAACAGACGGCGCGCGCGGCCTTGCAGCATGAGCGATACCGCCGCGTGCGCGACAGCCTGAAGCGGGCGGGAGTTGAGGTGGTCTTCGACGCGAGCGCGCCCGCAGGGCTGGCGGTGTTTGACCAAGAGCTCGTCTGGTATGGCGACCTGCCGCTTTTGGGTTTCGCGAAGCGCGACGGCTGCAGCATCCGCTTTAGGAGCGCCGAGGTGGCCCATGAGCTGCAGGGCGAAGGGTTGGATGTCCTTGCTCAATCGTTTCGAAACGAGAGATGTCGGTAGCGTCTGAACAGGGCCTAGACTTTTGCTAAGGCGGTAAGGAGGCATGACGAGATTATGACTTGGTATATATCCAATGCAGTTGCGCGACGAGTATTGTCTGTTGGCCCATAGCCGGTCTTGGCTTATGGGTTCGATGAGAATTTGTTTGCCCTCGGTTGGTTGGAGGACCTGTGGCTCAGGAAGTGTATACGGGGAGGCTCTTATTCAGGAATGTTCAGTTCCAATACGCTTATCAGGAGGGTAAACTCTGGTTATATCCGCTGACTGAGCAAGATGCGCAGACTGTTCGATGGAAATGGTTGAAAAAAGAAGTTGCCCCAGGGAGCTACGTCAATGGAGATCCTCTCGTGGTGCATGAATCCTACATCGATGCACAATGCAATGAGCTCAGGGGTGGTATTGTATTTATTACGCGGGTTGGCTCCGGGATTAGCTCGGTAAACTGCAATCTGAGCATTGCTGTGCGATTTGTCGTTCTTAAGAGCGGTTTCTCTGAAACCATATGTGGTCTCAGCATCTCAGGACCCTGTCTAAATCACATTTATCCTTCTAATATTGCTTGGGAAGAGCGTCTTGATTTTGATGAGATGGTAAATGATGGCGTCACTTCAATTGTAACAGCAGGTTTCGAGAGCGTCACGTCCAACGCGTTCGATCTAAAAATCGATAAAAGAGATGTAACGGTGAGCTTTACTGTCGGATGGACGTTAAGCCATAGAGTCGACAGCCCACCCATCACGTTACGCTCGCTGCTTTTGTTTGAATTTGAAGAAACCGATGATTATCTGTTCCTATGCCTTTTGTGGTCTATAGCGGAGAGATTCCTTGGGTTTATGACTCATCAGGTTGACGTGGGGCCGTTAATTGGGAATCTGAAAAAACGAGTGGAAAGTGGGAAATACTTGAGCTTTGCTGAGATGATGCCCGCTATGTGCCCCGCTGAGTTCGATGATTCACATCTGTCAAAGGGCAGGTATTTGACCGTAAGCCGACTTGAGGGAAAGGAACATAGGCTTTTTCAAGATATTGTCGACAATGAAATCTATTTGAGACATCTGGTTCAATCTAATCGAGACAAGAACCACGTTGATCCCGCTCGCTATGTTCTTGTCACCGCGGCTTTTGAATGGGAGTTCGCCAGATGTTTTCCTGACGGCGTTGAGGTAAGTGCTAGTCAACTTAAGGCGGAAGAGACGGTTAAACGCATTCTAGAGGAGCAGATTCAGATGACAAGTGGACGAGTAAAGAGTATTCTCGGACAGCTGGAGAAGTCAGTTTCATTTACTAACCTTATGTCGAAAGTGGTTTTTGCTGCCAAGCAATACGATGAGATTGTGGCTAAGTTCGGGAAGCGTCTCTATGAATTAAATAATGTTCAGTTCAATTATTCTGATATTGGCACACGTCTTGCAAGGCAGAGGAATAATTATGCGCACGGGAATATCGATAAGGACTTTGAGGGCGCCGCTCTGCTTGATTTGTTCTTTTTGGAGTACGTGATACTTGCCATGCAGCTTAAATCATGCGGTGTATCTGCTGATGGGATACGACAATCTATCAATGTGTTATTTGGATTGCATTGTTCTCTGTAGTCAATAATGACGCTTCAAGAAGATGTGACATATCTGCTAGATGGTGATCCTAGATACAATTCATCGTAGCTTTGGATTCACACAGTTACTTGGTTGGCTGTCCTGAATCCGAAGGAGAGTTCCACATTCTGGCCAAGTAAGGGGCGATCATGGGCGGCTATCTTTGATTTCAACATGTTCCGCCGTTAGATAAAGCGAAGAGAGAGAAGTGCCGTTATTCTTGAATTCTCCTTCATAGCTGAGTATCACGATTGGAAGAGATAGTGGAATTCGAGCCGAGGAACATCATCGTCACCGGCGGCTGCGGCTTCATCGGCAGCAACTTCGTGCACTACGTGGTGGAGAACTGCCCCGGCGTGCACGTCACCGTGCTGGACAAGCTGACCTACGCCGGCAACCCGGAGAACATAGCGGGGCTCCCCGCCGACCGCGTCGAGCTCGTGGTGGGCGACATCTGCGACGCG
>DVMF01000028.1 GCA_018715125.1 Candidatus Coprousia avicola
CCGGCGCCGGTCCTCCCGTTCCTCTTCATCGCAGCCCCGCAGGAGGGGCACCTGACCGCCTTCATCTCGATCCCCCTGGAAAATCGGATTTTAACGGCCTGATTTTCAGCTATCTACCTGCGGGGTCGGGATGAGCCCGGACACACTTTCTGTCCGAGTGGTTAAATTCCTCATGCACATTTAAACGCATGGAAAAGGGGCATCGACCTGCGTCGACGCCCCTGAAACGGACACACTTTTTGTCCTATAAGCCGCGTTGTATCCCCGTCCAGACCCAGTCGTATCCGCCTGTGAAAACGGAGGGGTATCGGATTCAAACGAGGCGGGGATGGGTTTTACCCCAGGGACTGTGTGTGGGAGCTGTCGATATGAAAAGAGCGCCGTTGCCGGCGCTCCCTAACAATCATGGAGGCGACGCCCAGATTCGAACTGGGGGTAAAGGCTTTGCAGGCCTCTGCCTTACCACTTGGCCACGTCGCCGATGAAAAAGGCCGAATGTCTTCATCCGGCCCTTGACATGCGATGGAGCGGACAACGGGGCTCGAACCCGCGACCCCAACCTTGGCAAGGTTGTGCTCTACCAACTGAGCCATGTCCGCTTGCAAGGAAATACTATACGGGAGTGGGTGTGCAATTGCAAGCATTGTTTTGAAAAAAATTGCTGGGGTAGAATGATGCCTGTATTGACGGAACGTCTGCCCAGCTCAACCGCTTGTCTCCTCTAGGTAAGGATTTCCGTGCTCACTATCTCACTGCTCATCATCTTGGCCTTCCTTCTGGCCCGGTTCGTGATGGGGAGCGTCCAGCGCTATCTCGAGGGGCGCGCCCGCGGGCGGGCGTTTAACCGCATGCTCAACCAGGGCAGGCTCGATGCCGGCGTGTATGCCGATGCGCTGTGGTCCGCCACGACGGCGGGCGCCCGCAAGGTCCGCAACCGCGTCTCCAACGAGCAGCGCAACGCGATCCTGCAGGCGCGCCTCGAGATGCGCGATGACTTTCTGGACGATACCAAGCCCGGTCTCTACCAGTACATCATCATCTTCCTCGTCGCATCGGTTCTGGGCCTCGTCATCGAGACCGTGTACACCTTCATCGTCTTCGGCATTCTCGAGAGCCGCGTCGGCCTCGTATGGGGTCCGTTCTCGCCGCTCTACGGAGTGGGGGCGGTGCTCCTCACCATGGTGCTGTGGCCGCTGCGCAAGGAGCCCGTGTGGAAGGTCTTTATCATCTCGGCGGTGCTGGGGAGTCTGCTCGAGCAGACGGCAGGCTGGAGCATGGAGCACTTCGCCCATCTGCAGTCGTGGACCTATCTGGGGCTGCCCGATCACATCACGCAGTGGATCGCATGGCGCTTCGTCGTCATGTGGGGGCTGCTGGGTGTGGTGTGGTGCCGCGTCATCATGCCCGAGATGATGTATCGCATCGGCGAGCCCACCTCGCGCCGGCAGGTCATTCTGGTGACCTTGCTCGCTGCGTTCATCACGCTCGACGTGGTGATGACGATCGCGTGCTTCTGGCGCGCGGGCCAGCGCTTCGAGGGCGTGCCGCCGCGCAACGGCTTCGAGGTCTATGTCGACACGCATTTTGACGACAAGTTTATGGCCGAGACCTTTGAGAACATGAAGATCGGCGAGGACATCGTTCCCTCAAACAAGTGACGTGCGGACCGTGAAGACGACGGCTGCTGCCTGCGAGAAGTCCCGTGCAAGCGGGTTTCCAAAGGCGCTTAAGGGGCGCCTGGGGCGGGGGAGTCTCAAACTTTTTCAAAGTTTTGCTTTACACGGCGCCGAGGCTTCGGTATATTATCCCTTGCGCTTACGAGCGCACCCTGAACGGGCGTTTAGCTCAGGGGGAGAGCGCTTCCCTGACACGGAAGAGGTCACAAGTTCAAATCTTGTAACGCCCACCACGAATTGCAAGGCCAGAGCTTCGGCTCTGGCTTTTTTGCTTTTCAGGCGTATGGCCCTCATCCACGGATGTTTGTGGGATAGTGTCAGGCATGACGCGTACGGTGAGGCTTGTGTGGTAAGAGAAGCCCCGGGTTGTCCGCTGGGAGGCGCGATGGGCGACGGTATGACAAGTGCAGAGGCCGTTGGTGCACGCACAAGGGACTTGACGGCGCGCGGCGCACGTGTGCTCGAAACGGAGCTCGGCCGAGTCTGGTACCTCGTCAAAGGACCGGGTAATGCTGCGCAGCTGACCGATGGCTCTGCGCCGACGCTCGTTTTTCTCCCTGGTCTCACAGCCGATCACCGTCTCTTCGAGCGGCAGCTTGCCCACTTTGCCCCACGTTATCGTTGCCTGGTATGGGACCCGCCCTCGCATGGAAACTCTCGCCCCTTCGCATGCATGTGGTCGATGGACGATATTGCCCGCACGCTTCGCGCCGTGATCGAACGCGAGCGCATCGAGCGGCCCGTGATCATTGGCCAGTCGATGGGAGGATACGTGGCGCAGGCGTACCTCGACCTTTATCCGGGGGAGGCATCCGGCTTCGTCTCCATCGATTCGTGTCCGCTCGGGAGGGCGTACTACACAGCCTTCGAGCTCTGGGCGCTGAGGCACACGCGCGGCATGTACGCGGTCATTCCATGGCGGGCGCTTTTGGCTATCGGTTCTTTCGGCGTGGCGCAGACGGCATACGGGCGCGCGCTCATGCGCACCATGATGGAGGGCTATACCAAGGAGGAGTACCTCGACCTTGCTGCCTGCGGGTATAGAGCGCTCGCGGATGCGGTCGCAGCGAATCGCCCGTATGTGCTCGGGTGCCCGGCGCTTCTCATCTACGGAGAGCGCGACGCGGCTGGGTCCGCCAAGCGCTACAACCGTGCCTGGGCGCGACGCACCGGGCTGCCAGCGCACGAGATCAAAGGCGCCGGCCACAATGCGAACGCCGATGCACCCGATGAGGTGAACACCCTTATCGAGGAGTTTGTCGGGCGACTTCCGCGGGGCTGCTAGCTTCTTGCCCCGACCTTTGTTATCCAACAATGCTGTGCGTCAGATTCCAAATTGAGCAGGGCGCGCTTGCAGTCGAGGCCGCCGGCGTACCCGGTAATTGAGCCGTCAGCTCCGAGCACGCGATGGCACGGCACGATGACCGACACGGGGTTGCGTCCCACCGCGCCGCCGACGGCGCGGGCAGAGACGCGGGCCGCGGACGGGTCCCCGCCGCGCGATGCTGCCTCGGCGCGCTTTGCGGAGGCGAGCTCGTTCGCGATGGCGCCGTACGTCGTGGTCTCGCCGTAGGGAATCCCTGCGAGCCGCGCCCACACCGCCCGCTGGAACGCCGACCCCATGAGGTGCAGCGGCGGCAGGGCGCCGAGGTCGCGCCCGGAGAAATAGGCGTCGAGCCAGTCCAGTGCCGCGTCGAGCGCTTTTCGGGCGGCGCGGGAGTCTTCCCGAGAGAGCCGGGCGGTCCGGTACATGGAAGGCATGTTTTCATCCAGTGCGGCGCCCGCCGTCCCGACCGAGCCGTGGTGCTTCTGCCCCTCGAACCACGCGCCGATGAGCCCCTCGGCATCTGCTGCGAGCGTCAGATCGCCGAGCGGCGAGGGATAGAGCTCTACCAACGACGGTATCAGACGTTTCATGAGCTTCCCTTCCTGCCCGCTCCATCGCTCCTGTCCGGTTTCTTCTTGGGCGCCCAGTCGCGCATGCCGGGGATCGCCCCGCCGGCGACGGCCCACAGGTACAGGCTCGCCGTGCTGCCGTAGGGGCTGTAGCGCCGCCGGTACCTGGCGAACAGCTCGGGCGTGATGCGGCGGTGGTGGTAGAGCATGCGCATGCCGCGCTGGATCGCCAGGTCGCCCCGCGAGAGCACGTCCGGGCGCTCGAGGCAGAACAGCAGGATCATCTCGGCGGTCCAGCGGCCGACGCCCGGGAGCCCGTCGAGGGCGCGGACGGCCTCCTCGTCGGGCATCTCCGCGACGGCCGCGAGGTCGAACGCGCCCGTCTCGACGCGCCGCGCGAACTCCACGAGGCAGCCCGCCTTGCGGAACGTCATGCCGAGCGCCTGCAGCCCGCCCTCGCCCGCGGCGAGGACCGTCCCGGGCGTGACCTCGCCCAGGCGCTCGCGCATGCGCCTCCAGATGGTCGCCTGCGCCTTGGTGGAGATCTGCTGGCCGATGATGTGGTGCATGACCGAGGAGAACAGGTCGGGGTCGATTTCGCGCTCGACAGGCCCTATCTGCTCGATGGCATCGCCGAGCCGAGGGTCGCGCGAGGCAAGCCATGATGTCTCAACCTCTCCGTAGCGAAATACCGCCATGGTGACTCTCTTTCATCACGCTCGATTATCTATCGCATATGATATCCGCGTTGGGAGAAGAGGGGTCGACCTTCTTTGGGAAAAGCGGGCATGAGTGATTCTGCGAGTCGTTCTGTTGTTTGGGGAAGCGCGAGAGTTGGTCGGTGTGCATCGTCAGCACAACCCCTCGTTCGAAAGGCGCGCTACTGTATCAACGATATCCCATTGGAGGCGTTCAAGGGAGATCGTCTCGGGCAGTACAGCATAAGAATCAACGATCAGTTTCGCGTTTGCTTTCGTTGGGTAGATGGAGTTGCTGAAGATGTTGAAATCACGGACTATCACTGAGTTGGGGAACGGCGATGCCCTCATTTCTTCCGTTACTCCTGGCGAGCTGCTACGTGATGAGTTTCTTGAGCCGATGGGTATTTCGCAATATCGTCTTGCGAAAGAGACGGGTATCCCCGCACAGCGCATTGGCCAAATCGTGCTTGGCCGTCGTGCAATTTCTGCCGATACCGATTTGAGACTCTGCCGCTTCTTCGGCCTGTCGGATGGATATTGGCTGCGCGCTCAGGTGGCGTACGACATCGAGGTCGCACGGCGCAAGCTTGAGCCGGAGCTTAAGAAGATCAAGCCTCTTTCTAAGGTTGCTGCCGCGCTGTAGCGCGCTTTGTCCCGCACGGTTCGCATGGTATTTGGGTGGGTACCATCTCAGTGAAGGCGGACAGGGTGGGAGGTGTCCGGAATGAGGATGTGGCTAGAGCGTGCCGGCAAAGCGGTGTCGATTGCGGCAGTCGTCTATCTTCTTCTTTGGTTGGCGTGCATCCTGTGGTTCTGGATGAGCATCCCATTTTCCGGCGGCGGAATCTTTGCGTACACTCTCGTTGTGTATTATCTGACGCTGCCCGGCGCGGTAGCAATCGTTTGCGCCCTGATTGGATGGCGCTCAGAGCTTGGGCGCGTTCGCTGGTTCGCACCACTTGTTGGTGCGCTGCTGTATGTTGCGGCGCTGCTGCTGACGTTCAGCTTGTTAATGGCGCTGGATATCGCAAACATTGCACCCGTTGACCTTGCGGCGTTTCTGGCGGGGCTAGCGCCCGGCGCCATCGGCTTTGTGTGCGGATGGCTGTTGAGGAGATTCCGGGACAGCCGCCGTTAGCTTGTGATGGTGAAGCGGCTTCGTTTGTCTAGCGATCACGTGACAGCCCCGTTGGCGGCGCCGTGATCTCTGGGATGTCGTTACTCCTCGTCTGGTTCGTAGTCCAGAATATCTCCTGGCTTACAGTTGAGTTCGCGGCACAGGGCATCGAGTGTCGAGAAGCGAACGGCAACGACTCTGCCAGTCTTGATGCGGGAGAGGTTCGTTTCCGAAAGACCTATGCGTTCCGCCAAGTCTTTCGAGCGTATTTTGCGGTCCGCGAGAACCCGGTCGAGGCGAAGGACGATCATGGGCTCCTCAAATCGTTCCATCATCTTGCTGCTGCAGGATGCACCCGTATTCGAATGCCGGCAAAGAGCGGGCGAGCGGCGGGCATGTTTCCGCTCGCCCTTCTGTCAGCGTTGGATGGATGCGCAGATGTCGAGATAGCGCGGATTGCTTCCCGCAAATGTCCGCCATACGGGCGACGCCGCCTGCTCTGCGACCGCCTGCCGCATCAGCTCTGCCGCCTTGTCCGTTTGGCGCGCCTTGTGCTCGGCCCATGCGGCGCCCGTGCGACCTGGGTCCGCCCTCTTCTCCATGCGGTCAAAGAAGGGGGACCGCGCGGGGTCGGGCGCTTGGGGCTCGATTGATCCCGCTGCATGCGCTGCAAACGCCAGGGCGTCGAGCGCCTCCTCCTTCTCGCCTGCCCGACGCAGTGCCTCAGCCTTTTCGAGCCCCATCGTTACGGGATACCACGGGTTGACCGCCCCCATATCCAGCGCGTCGAAGATCGCTGACGCCGCTGCGGCGGCTTTGCGCGCGAATGCGGGGTCGTCCCGCATGCTCACCTCCTGCACAAGCGACGACAGCACGTAGTTTGTCGCGCGAAGGCGCTCCGCCTGAAGAAGCTCGAGAGCGTCCTCATCGCGGCCGAGCTTCCGGTAGGAGGAGATAAGGAGCATCGTCGCGGCGCCTGCGTCTGGCCGGCGCACGAGCGGCTCCAAGAGGGCTGCGACCTCCTCGTGGCGTCCCGCCTGGAACAGCACCGTCGCCTTCTGCTGCTGCGCGAGATACAGGGTCGCCGGGTCGGTCGCCACCTC
>DVMF01000029.1 GCA_018715125.1 Candidatus Coprousia avicola
GAGAAGGTCTCCGCCGTCGAGCGCGCGCAGGGCACGCTGGAGAAGCACGGTGCCTTCACGGGGCGCTACGTGGTGAATCCCGTCAACGGCGAGAAGGTGCCCGTGTGGGTCGCCGATTACGTCGTGTCCGATTACGGCACGGGCGCGGTCATGGCCGTGCCGTGCGGCGACCAGCGCGACTTCGAGTTCGCCCGCAAGTACAACCTTCCCATCGTCCCGATCATCCTCATGGACGACGAGCGCGCCGCGCTCGAGGAGGCGGGAGAGTCCATCGACACCTACCACGCCGAGTCGGTCGACTGGAGCGAGGCGCATGCCGCCGAGGGCACGCTCGTGCAGTCCGGCAAGTACACCGGTATGCGCGGCGGCAAGCACTCCGAGGGCGAGGCGGCCATCGTCGCCGACCTCGAGGCCGCCGGCGCCGGCAAGCGCAGCGTCCAGTTCCGCCTGCGCGACTGGCTCATCTCGCGCCAGCGCTACTGGGGCAACCCCATCCCCGCCGTGCACTGCGAGCACTGCGGCATCGTGCCCGTGCCCGCCGACCAGCTGCCGGTGACGCTTCCCGCCAACCTCGACCTCGGCGCCGGCGAGACGCTCGCCGAGTGCCGCGAGTTCTATGAGACGACGTGCCCCGTGTGCGGGCGTCCCGCCCGCCGCGAGACGGACACCATGGATACGTTCACGTGCTCAAGCTGGTACTACCTGCGCTACTGCGATCCGCATAACGAGGAGCTGCCGTTCTCCCGCGAGACCGCCGACCGCTGGATGCCCGTCGACAACTATATCGGCGGCATCGAGCACGCCATCCTCCACCTGCTGTACAGCCGCTTCTTCACCAAGGCGCTGCGCGACCTGGGGCTGCTCGACGTGGACGAGCCCTTCACCAACCTACTCTGCCAGGGCATGGTGAAGGATGCCAACGGCGAGACCATGTCCAAATCCAAGGGCAACGTGGTGCCGCCGAGCTCAGTCATCGAGCCCTACGGCGCCGACACCATGCGCCTCGCCATCCTCTTCATCGCCCCGCCCGAGAAGGACTTCGACTGGGACGAGGACGCCGTCGCGGGCGCCAACCGCTTCATCCGCCGCGCCTGGCGCATCGTGTGGCAGCTCGCGCTTGCGGGCGATGCGGACGCGACCCTCAACAAGGGCGCGCTCGACGCCGCCGGCAAGACGCTGTACCGCGAGCGCCATCGCACCCTCGCCAAGTGCACCGAGGACTTCGACCGCCAGCAGTTCAACACGGCGATCTCCGCCATCATGGAGCTCGTCAACGCCGCGTCCGCCTACCTCAATGCCACCGATGCCGCGCCCGAGTCCCGTGACCCGGCGCTCTGCCGCCTCGTCGCGACCGACATCGTGAGCGCGCTCGCGCCCATCTGCCCGTTCTGGGCGGACGAGCTCTGGCACGCGGCGCTTCACAACGAGGGCAGCGTGTACACCGCCCCGTGGCCGGCGTTCGATCTCGCGGAGGCGGCGAGCGACACGGTTGAGATCGCCGTGCAGGTTCTCGGCAAGGTCCGCGGCCGCATCGAGGTCTCGGTCAACGCCACGAAGAGCGATCTCGAGCGCGCGGCCATCGCCGCCGCCGGCAAATGGATCGAGGGCAAGACGGTCGTGAAGACCATCGTCGTCCCCGGCAAGCTCGTCAACATCGTCGCCAAGTAGGTCCGATGTCTTCACACGCCGGGCCCCTCGTGCCCGGCGTGTGATGGATTGGTGGAGAATCGTGCGGTTTTACACCTCGACGGGCTTGTGTTAAGCTCTGTAGCTGGTAATTGAAGTGCAGTTGAGAAGGGAGCGGGGTTTCGGCCCTGTTCCCTTCTTGTTTGAGGAGGGGAGTAGATGGTCAAGAGCCCGATGGAGCAGCGCATCATCGACGCGCTCGAGACGCTTGCCGCCGAGCACGGCGTCGACATCGTCGATGTCGAGATGGCCGGTGCGACCAAGGCGCCCTGCGTGCGGGTGCGCCTGGAGGGTGCCGACGGGGAGGCGCTCGGTCTCGACGACATCGCCGCGCAGACCAAGTGGGTGAGCGATGCGGTCGAGGCGATCGACCCGGTTGCCGGCAGCTACACGCTCGAGGTCTCGAGTCCGGGCATGGCCCGCCCGCTGCGGCGCCCGCGCGATTTCGCGCGCTTCACGGGAGAGGACGTCGACCTGGTGACGACGGCGACCGAGGGCCGCCGCAAGTTCAAGGGCCGGATCGCGGAGGCGACCGAGGAGGCCGTCACGCTCGCGCTCGAGGGCGACGAGACCGTAACCATCCCCTTTGCAGAGGTAAAGAAGTGCACGCTCAAGCCGGTCTTCGACTTCAAGGGCGGCGCCAAGAAGGAAGGGAAGAACTAACATGGCATCCCAGATGATGGAAGCGCTCATGGAGCTCTGCCAGGAGAAGCACATCGACCAGCTCTACCTGATCGACCGCTTGGAGGAGTCGCTCGCCAAGAGCTACACCGACATCCTGCACCTCCCGTTTGGCGCCGAGGTCACGATCGACCGCGCCACGGGCAAGGTCTACGTCTACGAGCTGGTCCCCGTGGAGAGCTCCTACAACGAGGAGACCGATGAGTACGCCGAGTTCGAGAAGCGCGACGTGACGCCCAAGGACACGAGCCGCATCGCCGCGAAGCACGCGAAGGACGAGATCAACGCCATCGTGCGCAACTCCGCCCGCGAGCAGATCTTCGAGGAGTTCTCCGACCGCATCGGCGATATCATCACCGGCACCGTGCTGCAATCGACCCCCGACTTCACCATCGTGAAGATCCGCGAGGGCGTCGAGGCGGAGCTCCCTCATTTCGACCAGCGCCGCTATCACGACGAGGACGGGAACCCCACCGAGCGCAACGAGCGTCCGGCAGGGGAGCGCTACATGCACAACCAGCGCATCAAGGCCGTCATCATCGACGTGCGCGACCCCAACAACACCGTGCAGCCGGTCCGCGGTGAGCACTCGCGGCCGCCCATCGTCATCTCGCGCACGCACCCCATGCTCATTCGTCGCCTCTTTGAGAACGAGGTGCCGGAGGTCTACGAGGGCACCGTCGAGGTCATGAGCGTGGCCCGCGAGCCCGGTCAGCGCTCGAAGGTCGCCGTGCGCTCCCTCGACTCCCGCCTCGACCCGGTGGGCGCCTGCGTCGGCCCCAAGGGTAGCCGCGTGCGCGCGGTCGTCTCGGAGCTCCGCGGCGAGCGCGTGGACGTGATCCTGTGGGACGCCGACCCGGCGCGCTATGTGGGCAACGCCCTCTCGCCCGCAAAGGTGACCCGCGTGCTCATCGACGAGGAGAAGAACTACGCCGGCGTGATCGTGCCGGACGACCAGCTCTCGCTCGCCATCGGCAAGGAGGGCCAGAACGCCCGCCTCGCCGCCCGCCTCACCGGCTGGCACATCGATATTAAGAGCGAGACGCTCGCCGCCGACATCCTGCGCAACATGCCGGCCCGTCCGGAGCCCGAGGACGACCTGATCGATGACGCCGAGCCCGCTCGCTGCCAGTACGTGAGCGAGGACGGCGTGCGCTGCCGCAACCAGGCCCGCCCGGGATCGCGCTTCTGCGGCGTGCACGAGCAGGATGCCATCGACGCTGCGGAGGACCTCATCTAGCGGCGGGCGCGGCACCGGCAGGACCGTCCGCGACCCACACGTTCGATTGAGCTTTCGCTGGGGCGCCCGTGCGCCCGAGAGGTAGGTGACAGGTATGGCAAAGATCCGCGTATCGAGCCTTGCCAAGGAATTTGGAATGACCTCCAAGGAGCTTCTGGGCCATCTGGAGGATATGAAGATCCCCGCCAAGACCCCGTCTTCGGCGCTGGAGGATGCATACGTCTCCATGGTGCGCAAGAAGCTCGCGCCCGTGCTCGAGGCCCGCGCAGCCGAGATCGAGGCCGCGCGCAAGGCCGAGGAGGAGGCCGCCGAGGCAGAGGAGCGCGAGCGCCGCGAGGCCGAGGAGCGCGAGCGCCTGGCCGCCGAGGCGCGCCGCGAGGAGGAGCGCCGTCTCTCCCTCGCCGCCGCAGCGGCCGAGGAGGCGGCGCGCGCCGCAGCCGCCGCTGCCGAGAAGGAGGCGCGCGAGCGCGCCGAGCGCGAGGCACGCGAGGCCGAGCTCGAGGCGAAGCGCCGCGCGGTGCCCGCAAGCGACTCGGGCCAGCGCTTCCGCTCCCTTCTCGACCAGATCGCCGCGCAGGAGGAGGTCCTGAAGGAGCGCAAGGCCGAGGAGGCCCAGAAGAAGGAGCAGAAGGCAGCCGAGCGCACACGGCGCGGCGGCGAGCGTCGCGCCGGCCGCAAGAACGATGCCGCCGCCCGCACGGAGGCCGCTGCCGCCCCGCATCGCCGCAACGCCAGCGCCCCGAGCGTTCCCGCCGGCATGGACGTTCCCTCGCCCGATAAGGCGGGCAAGGGCAAGCGTCGTCGCGGCGGGCACGTCGCCGAGGAGGACCGTTACGCCCGCATGGCGCGCGAGGCGGAGGAGTACAGCCGCGAGCGCGTGCTCGAGGAGGCCCGTGCCGCCGTCGAGGAGGCGAGCCGCGAGTCCACCGGGCGCCGCAAGAAGCGCAAGGAGAAGCGCGAGCGCGAGGCCGCCCGCGCCGCCGAGGAGCAGAAGATCGAGCAGGCGAAGGCCCAGGGCATCTCGGTCGAGGAGCTCGACGCCGTCCGCGTCTCCGAGGGCGTGACCGTCGCCGAGCTCGCCGAGGCGCTCGACGTCCCCGCCAACGACATCATCAAGCGCCTGTTCCTGCTGGGCACGCCGCTCACCATGACGCAGTCCATGTCGAACGACCTCGTCGAGCTCGTCGCCGACGACCTCGGGCGCCAGATCAAGATCATCAGCCCCGAGGAGGAGAACTCCTTCACGTTCTACGACGATCCGGCGGACCTCAAGCCGCGCCCGCCCGTGGTTACCGTCATGGGCCATGTCGACCACGGCAAGACGAGCCTGCTCGACGCCATCCGCCACACCGGCGTCGCCGCGCACGAGGCGGGCGGCATCACCCAGCACATCGGCGCCTCCGAGATCATGATCGGCGGCCGTCAGATCACGTTCGTCGACACCCCGGGCCACGAGGCATTCACGGCGATGCGCGCCCGCGGCGCGAAGGTGACCGACGTCGTCGTACTCGTCGTCGCCGCCGACGACGGCGTCATGCCCCAGACGATCGAGGCCATCAACCACTCCAAGGCGGCCGGCGTGCCCATCGTCGTCGCCGTCAACAAGTGCGACAAGCCCGATGCCAACCCCGACCGCGTGCGCCAGGAGCTCGTCGAGTTCGGCGTCATCCCCGAGGAATGGGGCGGTCAGAACATGTTCGTGAACGTCTCCGCCAAGACGCGCGAGGGCATCGACGACCTGCTCGAGACCATTCTCCTTCAGGCCGACGTCCTCGAGCTCAAGGCCAACCCCGACACGTTTGCCTCCGGCTACATCCTCGAGGGCAAGCTCGACCGCGGCCGCGGCCCGGTGGCGACCGTCATCGTCAACCGCGGTACGCTCCGCGTGGGCGACGCCATCGTCGCGGGCATGTGCTTCGGCCGCGTCCGCGCCATGCTCGACCAGCGCGGCCAGAACAAGGGCGAGGCACGTCCCTCCGACGCCGTGGAGATCCTCGGCCTTGACTCCGTGCCCGTGGCCGGCGACGAGTTCCGCGTCTTCGAGGACGAGCGCGACGCCAAGAAGCTTGCCGACGAGCGCGCCCTGAAGGCCCGTATCGAGGAGCAGAGCAAGGTCAAGCACGTCACGCTCGAGACGCTCTTCGACGAGATGAACGAGAACGAGCTCAAGGAGCTCAACCTCGTCGTCAAGGCCGACGTCCAGGGCTCCATCGAGGCGCTCGCCGACGCCCTCGGCAAGATGGATCAGTCCGAGGTCCGTATCAACATCATCCATTCGGCGGTCGGAGCCATCTCCGAGACCGACGTCATCCTGGCGGCCGCCTCGAACGCCATCATCGTCGGCTTTGGCGTGCGTCCGCAGGCTAAGGCCCGCGATCTCGCCGAGCGCGAGAACGTGCAGATCAAGACGTACTCCATCATCTACAAGGCCATCGAGGACATCGATGCCGCGCGCATCGGTATGCTCAAGCCCACGGAGGAGGAGGTGCAGACCGGCTCCGCGGAGGTCCGCGAGACGTTCCGCGTCCCCAAGGCCGGCCTCATCGCGGGCTGCATGGTCACCGAGGGCGAGATCAGCCGCGACGACCAGGTGCGCGTCGTGCGCGACGGCGTCGTCGTCTTCGACGGCAAGTTCGCGTCCATGCGCCGCTTCAAGGACGACGTCAAGTCCGTCAAGTCCGGCTACGAGTGCGGTCTCGGCATCGAGCGGTTCCAGGATATCCATGTGGGCGACATCCTCGAGGCCTACAAGGTCGTCGAGGTCGCCCGCACCGAGTAGGGGAGGCCGGTTCAGGTGAAGCAGAACAGCTTGACCCGCCGGCTCTCGGCTCAGCTGCGCGAGAAGCTCGGCTACATCCTCCTGTTCGAGATCGCGGACCCGCGTCTCGACCTCGTGACGCTCACCGGCGTCGAAGTCGCCCAGGACCGCTCCTTCGCACGCATCTTCGTCTCCTGTGACGGGGACCGCTACGAAGAGGTCCTGGAGGCCCTCGACGCCGCGCGCGGCCGCATTCGCAGCCTTCTGGCCCGCGCCCTTGACTGGCGCGTGACGCCCGAGCTCGAGTTTCGCATCGACCGCTCCACCGACGAGGCGGAGCGTATCGCGCGGGCGCTCGAGAACGTGCCCGAGACGCTCGCCGTGCCCAAGGACGAGGAGGGCTACCCCCTCGCTGCGGATGACGACGATGCGGCCGGGGCCGACCACGACGCGGCCGATGAGGGGGACGAAGCGGGCGACGGGCCGTCCGGCGCCGCTTTTGCCGCCGAGGAGGCGCCCGATGCATAAGGAGCCTCCTCGGGGCGCCTGCGTCGAGTTCGCGGATGCATTCGCGTGCTTGACTACCCTCGTTGAGGGCGCCCGAACCATCGCCATCTGCGGTCACACCTCGCCCGACGGAGACGCTCTGGGGTCGGTTCTCGGTCTCGGGGCGGCCCTGCGCGCCCGCTACCCGGAGAAGGACGTAGCCTTCCTTCTGGCAGACGACGCGCCGGTGCCCCGCATCTACCGGTTTCTCGTCGGTTCGACAGATCTTGTCCCGGCGCTCGCCTATGCGGATGCCCCCGACCTCTTTATAGCGGTCGATTGCCCGGTGCTCGAGCGCCTGGCCGATGCGCGGACGGTCGCTGAGCGCGCCGCCCATGTGGCCGTGTTCGATCACCATCCGTGCCGCGAGGAGTTTGCCGAGGTCGTCGTGAGGCGCGTCCAGTGCGCCGCAACGGCCGTGCTCATCCGCGCGTTCCTCGCGTATCGCGGGGAGCCCATCGCGCCTGCGGTGGCCACGGCGCTCCTCTGCGGCATCGTGACGGATACCGGTCGCTTCCAGTACCAGAACGCCGACCCCGAGGCCTTCGCGGTGGCGGCGCACCTCGTCTCCTGCGGCGCCGATCCGGCGCGCATCTCGCTCGAGGTCTATCAGAGCCAGCGCATCGAGTACCTCATGCTCGAGTCGCTCGTCATGGGCCGCATCCGCACCGTGGCGGACGGCCGCGTCGCGTACAGCTTCGCGCGCGCCGAGGATCTGGAGAAGCGTCGCGTGAGTCAGGACGAGTGCGACGGCCTCGTCGACGTCGTGCGCTCCGTGCAGGGGGTCGAGGTCTGCCTGTTTCTCAAGGAGTGCGCGTGCGGGCTCGTCCGCGGCAACCTGCGCTCCAAGGGTGCGCTCGACGTCTCCGGCGTCGCCGCCCTCTTCGGCGGCGGCGGGCATGCCGCTGCGGCCGGCTTCACGTACGAGGGCACCATAGAGGACGCCCTCGCGGTGGCGCTCCCCAAACTCACGGCGCTCGTCGAACGCTCAGACGAGCCCGCGGCGTAGGGCGGCGCCATGGCAAAGCGACAGGTGAGCAGGATTAACTGCCTGCTCGGTATCGATAAGCCCCAGGGCATGACCTCGCATGACGTCGTCGCCCGCGTTCGGCGCGCCTTGGGCGAGCGCCGCGTGGGCCACGCCGGAACGCTCGACCCCATGGCGACCGGCGTCATGGTGGTGGGCATAGGTCAGGCTACGCGCCTTCTGGGGCTTCTGACGCTCGACACGAAGGCCTACGTGGCGGAGATCTCCTTTGGAGCCGAGACCAACACCGACGACCTTGAGGGAACCGTCACGCGCGAGGCCGCCGTGCCCGCTGAGGTCGGCGACGCGGACTTCGCCCGCGAGGTGCTCGCCGGGATGCGCGGGGTCCAGGACCAGGTCCCGCCGGCATTCTCGGCCATCTCCGTCGAGGGGGTCCGCTCCTATCGCCGTGCCCGGGCGGGGGAGGAGGTCGCGCTTCCTCCCCGGCGCATCGAGGTCATCGACGCTCTGCTACTTGGGGTCGGCTCCGGCCCGCGCGGCCCGGTCTGGACCGTTGCCTTCACCGTGAGCAAGGGCACCTACATCCGGGCCCTAGCGCGCGACCTCGGGCGCCGTGTGGGCTCGGCGGCGCATCTGACGGCGCTCAGGCGCACGGCTTCGGGGTCTATCGGCCTCGGGCAGTGTCTCGCGCTCGATGCGGTGGAGCCGGCGGGCGCCCTCCAGGGTGCGCTCGACCCCGTGGCGGCGCTCGGTTCGTTGGCGCTTCCGCTCCCGGCGTCGCTCGCGGCGGATATCCAGAACGGCCGCCGCCTGCCGTGGGACGCCGTCGGGCGCGCGCGGCCCGCTCCCGGCCCCGAGCAGCGCATCGCGCTTGTCGCCGACGGCGCTGTCGCCGCCCTCGCGCATGTGGACGCGCAGACCCTCGCGCCCGACCTCGTCTTTCCGCAACCAATCGGAGGTGTTCGCCCTTGATGCCCGATCGCTCGGAACTCGTTAGGGACTTCATGCTGGAGAGCGGCGGCGCGCCGCTCTATCGCCTGGACGATTCCGCGCGCTCTGCCGTCCTTCCGCCCGCGGCCATCGCTATCGGCGCCTTCGACGGCATGCATCGGGGCCACACCGACCTCATCGCCCGCACCGTCGCCGATGCGCGTGAGCGCGGTGTTGCGGCCTATGCGGTCACGTTCGACCCGGATCCCGACCGCGTGGTCGCCCCCGAGCCCGTGCCGCACCTCCTCGCGATGGAGGACCGCTGGCGGCTCCTCGCGGCATCGGGCGTCGATGGCATCGTCGTCATCCCCTTTACCTCTGAGCTCGCCCAGCTCGACCATGCGGCGTTCTTCGAGCGGATCCTGCTGCCGCACGTCCCCTTGGTGTCGGTGCATGTGGGAAGTGATTTCCGCCTCGGCGCCGGCGGGGCATCCACGGTTGATACCATGCGCGCCTGGCTCCGACCGCGCGGGATCGCGATGTACGGGCATGACCTCGTGTGCGACGAGGGCTCGGTCGTCTCCGCAACGCGCATCCGCCGCTCCCTCGCCCAGGGGGATGTCGCAGGCGCCGCGCGCGAGCTCGGACGCCGCTTCGCCGTGCGCGGGACGGTTGAGGCGGGACGCCACGAGGGGACCGATATGGGGTTCCCCACGGCAAACATCAAGGTGCCCTCCGGGATCCAATTGCCCCAAGACGGCGTCTACGCCGGGCTGGGCCTCGTCGGGCGCACCGTCTGGCCCGCTGCGATCAACGTCGGCATACCGCCCATGTTCGCCGGCTGCGCGGGCGCGGCGATGCTCGAGGCGAACCTCATCGGCTTCACGGGTCAGATCTACGGCGAGGCGTGCGCGCTCGCCTTCGACCGTCGCCTGCGCGCCTCGCAAGAGTTTGCCTCGCGCGACGAACTCATCGCGGCGGTTCTGGGTAACATCGATGACGTGCGGCAGCAGTTTGGCGAGAGCGGGGTGGAGCTTGGCCTATGATTTCCGACGAAGATCGCGAGCGCGTGCGCGCCGCCACCGACTTGGTGGCGCTCGTGCAGGAGACGGTGCCCCTCCAGCCGCGCAACAAGGAGTTCTGGGGCTGCTGCCCGTTCCACGGCGAGAAGACGCCCTCGTTTCACATCATCCCCGCCACGCAGGTCTGGCACTGCTTCGGATGCGGTGAGGGCGGTGACTGCTTCTCCTACGTCATGAAGCGCGAGAACCTGTCCTTCCCCGAGTCGATTCGCTATCTGGCAGACCGCGCCGGCATCGAGATCCACGACGATTTCGAGGGGCGGCAGCGCGGGTCCAAGCGCTCGCGCCTCGTCGAGGTCTGCGAGGCGTCCTCCCAGTTCTTCCACACGATGCTCATGCGCGGCCGCGACGATCGGCCGCGGACGTACTTCGCCTCGCGCCATATGGGCGGGGCCGTCTGCAAGCGGTACCGTCTGGGATTCGCGCCGGGCCGCGGCTCGCTCGTGCAGCACCTGACGTCGCTCGGCTTCACACCGCAGGAGATGGTCGACGCCAACGTCGCCATCCGCCGCGATCGCGGAGCGGTCGCCGACCGCTTTTACGACCGGGTCATGTTCCCCATCTTCGACGAGCTCGGCCGCTGCATCGCCTTCGGCGGCCGCATCATGGGAGACGGCCAGCCCAAGTACCTCAACACGTCCGAGACCGCGCTTTTCCACAAGAAGCGGAACCTCTACGGCTTCAACTGGGCGAAGGATGACATCGTCGCCCGTGCCGAGGCCATCGTCGTCGAGGGCTACACCGACGCCATCGCCTGCTGGGAGGCGGACATCAAAAACGTGGTCGCCACGCTGGGGACGGCGCTCACCGAGCACCACGTCAAGACGCTCACGCGCTTCGCGAAGCGCATCGTCTACCTGTTCGACGGCGATGCCGCCGGTCAGAAGGCGGCCGAGCGCGCCATCCAGTTCATCGAGAACGACGCGATCGACCTGCGCTGCGTGGTCCTGCCGGCGGGTATGGACCCTATGGAGTACATTTCGGCCGAGGGCGGCGAGGCACTGCGCGCCCTCATCGAGGACGCCGAGCCCCTGATGGATTTCGTGTTCCGCAAACTCGGCGAGCGCAGCGACGTGTCGACGCCCGGCGGGCGTACGCGTGCGCTCGAGGATGCGCTCCGCCTCATCTACCCCTTGCGCGCGAGCTATATGATTGATGCGTACTACCAGCAGGTGGCCGACCGGGTCGGTCTCGATGTGGAGAACGTGCGGGCGGCAGCGCCGCAGATATTCCGCGCGGTGGAGCGCGAGGAGGCCGACCGCGAGCGACGCGCGGCCGACCGCGAGCGCGCTCAGGCGCGCCAGGCGCGCCCCGCTGGGGAAACCGGAGCGCCCCTGCCGGCGGGTGAGGCAGCGCCGTATGACGAGGTGCCGCTCGATGCCTACGGCCAGGCGCCCCAGGCTCCCGAGCCGGCGGAGTCCGCGCCCGTCCAGCAGCCCGTCATCCTCACCGAGCTCGAGCGCCGCGCCCTGGTGAGCGAGCGCGAGCTGCTCACGCTCCTCACGGCGCATCCCGATACGTTCCGGCCCTACGCCGAGCGCATCGTGGATATCGACTGGGTCGACCCGCGGCACGAGGCGATCGCATGGGCCGTGCTCGCCACGCCGGAAGGTACCCAGCCGGTCGACGCCATGGACGCCGCCCGTGCGGTGTGCCCCGAGGCAGCCGAGCTCGTCTCCTCCGGCCGCATCGGCGCCACGAGCGCGCACCCCACCGAGGTAAACATTAAATTCCTCCTGGACACGCTCGAGCTCTTCACGGTCAGGCGCCGCCTCAAGACGGCCCAAGGCAGGCTCCGGCAGGGCTCCGGGCTCTCTCCGGAGGAGCGCCGCGAGCTCACCATCGAGGCCTCCCAGGGCGCCGCGCGCAAAAGGGCGCTCGAGCGGGAGCTTGAGGGCGTGGCCGACCCGTTTGCCGAGACGGCGCTGCCCGGTGGCGGAGATGTGGCCTCGCAGACGGAGGACGCTTCGTAGTGTTTTCAATATCGTTTGCATGGGGTATAGACACTTGTGATAAAGTTTTGAACCCTATGAACCATGAAGGGAGACTCTGTGCCTAAAGCTACGGATACTGCGAATAACGGCATCGACGCTTTCGTCGACCAGCTTCTGGAGCGCGCTTCCGCGACGGGCTCGGTCACTGAGGACGAGATCCAGATCGTCCTGAAGGACGTCGACGTCTCCGATGCTGACCTTACGGGCATATACCGCTCTCTGCGCGATCGCGGCGTCGACATCGTGTCGCAGGGCGACGACGAGGCGGATGCCGGCATCGGCGCCGATGACGACGACGCCGTGCTCGGCGACGACCTCGATGATGACGAGTTCGTCGACGACGACATCCGCGCCGCCAAGAACGCCGACGCCGAGATGGCCTCCACCGCCAAGCCCAAGCGCAAGTCACGCGTGCGCACGACGCGGTCCCGTTCGCGCGTGCGCGGCATCGATGCCTCCACGGTCATGCTCACGGGCGACCCGGTGCGCATGTACCTGAAGGAGATCGGCAAGGTCGACCTGCTCACCGCTTCCGACGAGGTCGACCTCGCCATGAAGATCGAGGCTGGTCTCGAGGCCACGGAGAAGCTCGAGGCTGCCGAGCGCGGCGAGATGGAGCTCACCCGTGCGGAGAAGCGCCGCCTCATGCGCATCGAGCAGGTGGGTCTTGACGCCAAGCAGGCCCTCATCTCGGCGAACCTGCGCCTCGTCGTGTCCATCGCGAAGCGCTACGTCGGTCGCGGCATGCTGTTCCTCGACCTCATTCAGGAGGGGAACCTCGGCCTCATCCGCGCCGTCGAGAAGTTCGACTACGAGAAGGGCTTCAAGTTCTCCACGTACGCCACGTGGTGGATCCGCCAGGCCATCACGCGCGCCATCGCCGACCAGGCGCGCACCATCCGCATCCCCGTGCACATGGTCGAGACCATCAACAAGCTCATCCGCGTGCAGCGCCAGCTCCTTCAGGATCTCGGGCGCGACCCGACCCCGGAGGAGATCGGCGCCGAGATGGATATGTCGGCGGACCGCGTCCGCGAGATCCAGAAGATCAGCCAGGAGCCCGTCTCGCTCGAGACGCCCATCGGCGAGGAGGAGGACTCCCAGCTCGGTGACTTCATCGAGGACTCGCAGGCAGTCGTTCCCCCCGATGCGGCGACATTCTCCATGCTGCAGGAGCAGCTCGGCCAGGTGCTCGACACGCTCGCCGACCGCGAGCGCAAGGTCATCGAGCTGCGCTTTGGGTTGGTGGACGGCCACCCGCGCACGCTCGAGGAGGTCGGACGCGAGTTTGGCGTGACGCGCGAGCGCATTCGCCAGATCGAGTCCAAGACGCTAGCCAAGCTCCGTCACCCGTCGCGCTCCACGCGCCTGCGCGATTACGTCGAGAACTAGCGCGCGGCTTATCGGCGCGCCCGGCGCGGCGCGCCGCCCATAGTGCGGATTCATACGCCGCCGGTTGCCCCCTTGGGCGGCTGGCGGCGTTTGCGTACGCGGCCGCGGGCATCGCAGGGAGGGATTTCGCATGCTGGCGATTAGCGCCTACGGGTTCTATGTGCTGCTCACCGCAGCGGCGGTCATCGATGCGCGCGAGCGGCGCTTGCCGCATGGCCTGGCTTTGGCGCTCGTGGCGCTGGGCGCCGCGTGCGCCCTTGCCGAGGGCGGGGCGGGAGCGCTTCTCTCGCGCGCCGCGTCTGCCTGCGCGGTATGCGGGGCGCTCGTCGCCTTTGAGATTGCCTGGCGCCGCGTCAAGGGGGCGCCGGGGCAGGGGATGGGGGATATTCGCGCGCTCTTCGCGCTTATGCTCGTGTACCCCGAGGCCGCGTTGGCTGCCTATGCGCTCGCGCTCATCGCCCTCGCCCTCTCATGTATGACGGTTCGCTCCCGCTCCCTCCCGCTCATTCCGTTTCTGGCGCCGTTCTTTATCTTGTTGACGGGATTGCTTTCGGTCGCGTAGCTGTTTCGCGTCCGGTCGATGTGCGATGATAGGTGGAGTAACGAGTGGGGAGGTAACGTATGCCTTCGCAAGATACCGAGCGGCGACGCGCCGTGCGCGCGCGGATGGACCGCATCCAAGACGTGCTCTCCGATGCCTTGGTCGAGCGCATGACCGATGACCGGGCGCGCGGGTGGCGAAACCCTTATCGCACCGATGACGCGCGGGCGCTCCGCCGTGAGGAGCGGCCCGGCGACGCGCCCAACATATGGCGCCCGGCGTTCGTGCGCGATGTGGAGAAGATCATCCACACGCCCGCGTACAACCGGTATGCCGGAAAGACGCAGGTCTTCAGCTTCCGCAGCAACGACGACCTGTCGCGCCGAGGTCTGCACGTGCAGCTCGTGGCGCGCATCGCGCGCGACATCGGGTACGCCCTCGGCCTCAACACCGACCTCATCGAGGCCATCGGCCTCGGCCACGACCTCGGCCACACGCCCTTCGGCCATGCGGGGGAGCGCTGTCTGAACGAGGTGTTCCACGAGCGCACGGGACGCTGGTTCTTTCACAACGTGCACTCCGTGCGCGTGCTCGACGTGCTCTACGGGCGGAACATCTCCTTGCAGGTGCTCGACGGGGCGCTCACCCACAACGGCGAGTACGAGCAGCAGGTGTTCGAGCTTTCCGGCTTATCCGGGTTCGAAGCGTTTGATGACGTCGTGGAGCGCTGCTACACGCAGGGCGGTCTCGCCATCGGGCACCTGCGCCCCATGACGCTCGAGGGGTGCGTCGTCCGCATCTCCGATATCATCGCCTACGTCGGACGCGACCGACAGGATGCCATCGAGGCGGGCCTTCTGGGGGAGGACGCCTTCGAGGACGGACTCGGCGGCGCCTACAACTCGTGGATCCTGTCGCACGCCGCCGCCGACATCATCGAGCACAGCTACGGTTCGGACCGTATCGCCATGAGCGAGGACCTCTTTTTGGAGATTCGGCGCGCCAAGGCTGAGAACTACGCCAAGATCTACCGCTCGAGCGGTATCGAGGGGGAGCGCGCCGAGGAGCTCGCGCGAGCCTTCCGCCTGGTGTACAGCCGCTGCCTCGACGACCTCGCCCGCCGCGATGAGTCGAGCTACATCTTCCGTCATCATATCGCGCGGATCGAGCGGGCGCTCTCGCACTACGGGCGCTGCTACGCGTGGGATGCGGATCCGGAGCAGACCGTGGTCGATTACATCGCGAGCATGACCGATGGCTACTTCACCGAGCTCGCGGGGCGCTACTTCCCCGAGATCCGGTTCCCGCGGCGCACGTACATAAACGAGTAAGGATGTCGATGGAGACGTTGTTCAGCGCTCAGGAGAGCGAGCGCGCCCGTAAGAACGCGCCGCTTGCCGTGCGCATGCGGCCGGCGACGCTCGACGAGTATGTCGGTCAGAAAAAGGCAGTGGGCCCGGGGAGCTGGCTGAGGTCGGCCATCGAGCACGACGTGCTCTCGAGCGTCATCCTCTACGGCCCGGCGGGGACGGGCAAGACCACGCTCGCCCACATCATCGCGCAGCATACGCGCAGCGAGTTCGTCGAGGTCTCGGCGGTTACGGGTACGGTCAAGGACCTGAGGCGCGAGATCGACGAGGCCAAGCGGCGCCTCATGGCCTACGACCGCCGAACGATACTGTTCATCGACGAGATACACCGGTTCAGCCGCTCGCAGCAGGACGCGCTCCTGCATGCGGTCGAGAACCGCACCGTTATCATGATCGGGGCCACGACGGAGAATCCGTACTTCGAGGTCAACTCCGCCCTGCTCTCTCGCGCGCGGGTGGTGGAGCTCGAGCACCTCACGAACGATGAGGTGGCGGAGCTCGTGCGGCGCGCGCTCACCGCCCCGCAAGGGCTCGCCGGCGGCTACCGTGCTGCCGATGAGGTGGTCGGCGCCATATGCACGCTCGCTGCTGGCGATGCGCGCGCGGCGCTCACCACCTTGGAGCTCGCGAGCGAGATGGCGCTCATTCGCTCGGACGGGGCGGGCGCCGCCGGAGATTCCGACGGGGAGGGCGCGGCCGCCATCACCATCACGCTCGAGGACGTGCGCATGGCGAACCCGCGCCGCGGGCTCTCCTACGATAAGTCGGGCGATATGCACTACGACATCATCTCGGCGTTCATCAAATCCATGCGCGGCAGCGATCCGGACGCGACCGTGTACTGGCTCGCCCGCATGATCGATGCGGGGGAGGACCCCAAATTCATCGCGCGGCGTATCATGATCCAGGCCTCGGAGGACATCGGCAACGCCGATCCCCAGGCGTTCCTCGTAGCCGAGGCCGCCTTCAAGGCTGCCGAGGTCATAGGCTACCCCGAATGCCGCATCAACTTGGCGCAGGCGGCGATCTACAACGCGCTCGCGCCGAAGTCCAACGCGTGCGAGGCTGCCATAGACGCGGCCCTCGCCGACGTGCATTCAAGCGGGCAGCGCGAGGTGCCGAGCCATCTGCGCGACCGGCACCGGCCGGGTTCGGACGCGTACGGCCCCTACCGGTACCCGCACGATTACCCCGAGGGCTGGGTCGACCAGCAGTATCTGCCCGACGGTCTTGTCCGCGGCGCCTTCTGGAAGCCGGCGGGGCGCGGGTGGGAGCAGTTCCGGTTCGAGCAGAGCGCGCGCGACCGCAGCGGCAGGGCACCCGAGGCCCATGACGGGGAGGGGGCCCAAGCCTAGCCGCGAAGCACCCGGCTCATCAACTGCGCGCCGTCCCCCGCGACAGAGGCGGCGCGAAACGGGTACTATAAACGTCTGTATGTAGGAAGCGGCATCGCGCCGCGAAACGATACCGGGAGGTACCATGGACCCTCTCCAGATTGTGCTCATCGTCGTCGCCGTGGCGGCTGTGTGGGCGCTCGTCGAGCTCGCCCTGCTCGCGCGGCGCGGCCGCGATGCCGTGGGGAATCTCGACCGTGCCGTGAGCGACATCAACGACACGCTGGCGGAGGCCAAGCCCGTCATCGCCAAGCTCGATGACACCCTCGAGGAGCTGCAGCCCGCCGTCCAGCGCGTCGAGCCCCTGCTCGCGAGCGCGAACGTCGCCGTCGATGCGCTCTCCGCCAATCTCGTCGAGGTCGAGGCCGTGGTGCGCGACGTCTCGTCGTTCACCGGCACGGCCGTCAACGCCAAGCACGCCGCCCGCGGGGTCGCCGACAGCGCGAGCGATGCCGTGCAGCGCCTGCTCGGCAAGCGCCGCGGACGCGATGCGGCTCCCGAGCGCGCCATCGGTGAGGGGGATGCGTCTGCCGCGTCGCCCGCTGTCGATGACCCCGCAAAGGGCGCCCCCGCGGATTCCCCTGAGACGCCCGCCGCTTCTAACCAGTATTTCACCTACGGCGACGTCGCCGCTGAGCAGGAGCCGGAGGACGCACATGAGTAACCTGACGGAGCGCCCGATCGCGCTCACCCTCGCCGCCGAGCCCGACCTCGCGCGCCTCGTGCGCATGACCGCCGCCAATGTCGGGGCGCTGGCGGGCATGTCCGTGGACCGTATCGAGGACATGCGCATGGCCGCCGAAGAGGCGTTCATCTACGCCGCCTCGGCTGACCCGGACGGCGCCCTGACCATAACGTTCTCATTTGATGACGACGGCGTGCGGATGACGTTCGAGCTCGCGCTCGAGGCGTTCCCCGCGGTGAAGGAGGGCGACCCGGCAGCCTACGCCGACCTGCTCCTCGCCGCTGTCTGCGATAGCTACGAGCGAACGGACGGGCCGGCGCGCCTCGTGCTCGCTCTCGGGACGGATGCGTGATATGCCGAAGACTTCCGCTACGGGAAAGACCGCTTGGGATAAGGAGAAGACCCACGAGCTCTTCCGCCGCTACAAGGAGGAGGGCGACCGCGACGCCCGCGAGAAGCTCGTCATGTCCCATCTCAATCTGGTCCGCTTCCTCGCCAACAAGTTCAAGAACCGCGGCGAGCCGCTCGACGACCTCATGCAGGTGGGTTACCTCGGGCTCCTCAAGGCCATCGACGGATTCGACCCCTCGCGCGGGCTGGAGTTCACCACGTACGCTACGCCCACCATCTTGGGCGAGATTAAGCGCCACTTCCGCGATAAGGGCTGGTCGGTGCGCGTGCCGCGTCGTCTGCAGGAGCTGTCCGCCAAGGTCAACCAGGCAACCGATGCGCTGACGGTCTCACTGCAGCGATCTCCTAAGATCGAAGAGGTCGCCGAGTACGTGGGCGCGACGGTGGACGAGGTGCTCGAGGCCATGGAGTCCTCCTCTGCCTACAGTTCGGTGCCGCTCGAGGGCACCGGTTCGTCCGAGAACGACGACGCCCCCTCGATCATCGATCGCTATGCGACCGATGATGCGGAGCTCGAGCTCACCGACGACCGCCTCATGATAGAAGAGGCCTTAGACGACCTTTCGCCCCGCGAGCGCGAGGTGATCGAGCTCAGGTTCCGCGACGGGCTCACCCAGATCGAGATGGCCGAGCGCCTCGGCATCTCGCAGGTGCAGGTATCGCGCCTGTTGCGTCGCACGCTCAAGAAGATCCAGGACCGCATCGACCCCAGCGGCACCTTGGCGCGCTCATGAGGGCGGGCGGCACCGGGCGCGTGCGCACGATCGATTTCGGGCGCCATGACTTCGCCTTCGGCATCGCCCTGCGTATCTGGGCGGTCGTGGGCGGCATCGTCATCGGCGCCGCGATCCTCAACGTCTTCGACGTGCTCGCGCCCGTCATAGAGTTTCTGGCCGTCGGCTCGCTCGTGGCCTTCGTCGCCGCCCCCTTGGTGAACGCCCTCGACCAGCGGGGCGTTCCCCGCGGCATGGCGGCCCTCGTCGGTCTCGCCGTCGTCATAGCCGTCGTCGCGCTCGTGCTCATCATCGTGGCGCCCCTCATCTTCTCCCAGCTGTGGGAGCTCGCCGCGCGCATCCCCGATCAGCTGCGCGGCTGGGGGGATTGGCTCTCCGGGTTCGCGAGCGACTTCAGGTTCCTCGCCAAGACGCAGTGGGCGAGCGACCTGAGCTCTCTCGTCGACGCCGTCGCCGACTCGGCGGCGCGTAACGTCGCGCAGATCGCGGGCGACCTCGGGAGGGGCGTGTTCCCCTTCCTCTCCAACGTGGGGTCCCAGCTCTTCATCGTGTTTTTGGGGCTCGTCCTCGCGTTCTGGCTCGCGTGCGACTATCCGCGCATGCACCGAGAGATCGGGACGATACTCGGCGAGGACCACGAGATGAGCTATCGCTTCATGGTCGCGATCCTCTCGCGCGCCGTGGGCGGCTACATGCGCAGCATGGTCATCACCTCGGCTATCGACGGGGTGCTCTCGCTCGCCGGCTTCGCCCTCGTCGGGCATCCGTACGCCCTGCTCATGGGTGTGCTCACCGCGATCTTCCACCTTATCCCGGTCGTGGGGCCCGTCATCTCCTCGGCGCTCGCGATCCTCGTCGCGCTCTTCTCGAGCCCGGGTATGGCTCTCGGCACGCTTCTGGTGTGCGTGGTCGCGCAGAACGTGACCGATAACGTCATATCGCCGCGCGTCATGCAGTCGGCCGTCTCCGTGCACCCGGCGATGAGCCTCACCGCCATCGTCATCGGCTCCGCGCTCATGGGCCCGCTCGGCATGGTGGTGGCCATCCCGCTCTGCGCCGCGCTGAAGGGGCTTTTCATCTTCTATTTCGAGAAGCGCACCCAGCGCCAGATCGTGTCGTGGGACGGCGCGGTCTTCCAGGGCCAGCCCTTCCATGATGCGGACGGCGCCCCGGTGCCCGCCTATGACGCGCTCGGCGACGACACCTTCGTCAGCGACTCCCAGCTCATCTCCGCTGAGGCGGCGCCCGCCGCCGAGGCGGAACCCCGTCCGCCCGAGATCGATAACCCGTGGGCGAAGCTCGCCGCCCTCAATAACCTGCAGGCCGGCGGCACGGGCGTCTTCCGGAATCCCTTCGCCTCCGAGGACGCGCATCAAGACGGCAAAGATGGCGGGGATGCGCACGATGGGGGAGAGACCTCCTAGACGAGGCCAATTTCGCTATAATTCTTTCGTTTGTCCTTAGAGATTCACCAACAGGAAGAGGCGCCCCATGGCTGCAGCCGATTTTCCCATGATGACCACCGCAGAGATTCGCTCCGCGTTCCTCACCTTCTTCGAAGAGCGCGGATGCAAGCTCTTCCCGAGCTCCTCGCTCATCCCGGACGATCCGTCGCTCCTGCTCGCCAACGCCGGCATGAACCAGTTCAAGGCGTATTACCAGGGCAGCAAGACCATGCGCGAGATCGGTGCCACGTCCTGCCAGAAGTGCGTGCGCACGAACGATATCGACATCATCGGCTCCGACGGTCGCCATGCATCGTTTTTCGAGATGCTCGGCAACTTCTCCTTCGGCGGCGTCTCCAAGGAGCAGGCGTGCTCCTGGGCGCTGGAGCTCTCCACGCAGGTCTTCCACCTGCCCATAGAGCGCCTCTACTTCACCGTGTTCACCGATGATGACGAGACCTATGACATCTGGCGCAAGCTCGGGGTGGAGGAGAGCCACATCTCGCGCCTCGGCGAGGACGACAACTTCTGGGCCGCGGGTCCGACGGGCCCCTGCGGCCCCTGCTCCGAGATCTACTACGATCAGGGGGAGGACGTCGGCTGCGGCAGGCCCGATTGCGCCCCCGGCTGCGATTGCGACCGCTTCCTCGAGTACTGGAACCTCGTCTTCACGCAGTTCGACCGCCAGGAGGACGGCTCCATGCCCGAGCTGCCCCACCGCAACCTCGATACGGGCATGGGCCTCGAGCGCATGAGCGCCATCATGCAGCACAAGAGCTCGTTCTATGACAGCGACATCATGCAGGGGCTCATCAAGCTCGGGGAGGACATCTCCGGCGTCACGTACGTGGGCGACGACTACACGGGCGCGAGCCGCAGCCTCCGCATCATCGCCGACCACGCGCGCTCCGTCGACTTCATGATCTCCGACGGCATCCTGCCCGGTAACGAGGGGCGCGGCTACGTGCTCCGCCGGCTGCTGCGCCGCGCGGTGTTCCACGGCCGCCTCATCGGGATCGAGGGCGCGTTCCTCACGCGTTTCGTCGACCGGGTGAACGAGCTCATGGGGGATGCCTATCCCGAGCTCCTCAAGAATGCCGCGCTCGTGAAGGGCATCGTCTCCGCTGAGGAGGACCGTTTCTCTACCACGCTCGACAACGGTCGCGTCTACCTGGACGAGGCGCTCGCCGGGCTCGGGGACGGCGAGGAGCTCGCCGGCTCGGCTGCCTTCATGCTGCACGACACCTTCGGGTTCCCCATCGACCTCACCGTCGAGATCGCCGAGGCTGCCGGTCACGGCGTCGACATCGACGGCTTCAATCGCGAGATGGAGGCCCAGCGCGAGCGCGCCCGCGCCAACGTGAAGGGCGACGCGTGGGGCTCGTTCAACAACATCTGGTCCGAGCTTGCCGACACGCTTCCCGCCACGCTCTTCTGCGGCTATGAGGATGACGTGCTCGAAGACGCCCGCGTGCTCGCGATCGTGCGCGACGGGGAGCGCGTTGCCGCCGCTGCCGCCGGCGAGGACGTCGAGGTCGTGCTCGATCGCGCGCCCTTCTACGCCGAGATGGGCGGCCAGGTGGGCGATACCGGCACCCTTGCAGGCGAGGGTCTCGCCGCGACGGTCTCCGACACCCAGAACAGGGGCGGCATCTACGCGCTTCGCGCCCATGTCGACGAGGGTGCGCTCGCCGAGGGCGCGACCGTCCGCGCCTCCGTCGACCATCATCGCCGCGAGCTGCTGCGCCGCAACCATACGGCGACGCATCTTCTGGACGCCGCGCTCAAGGAGGTCCTGGGCGATCACGTGAACCAGGCGGGCTCCCTTGTCACCCCCGATCACCTGCGTTTCGACTTCACGCATTTCGACGCGCTCACCACCGATGAGATTCGGGCCGTCGAGGGGCTTGTCAACCGCGAGATCTTCGCCGCGAAGCCGGTCGTGACCCAGGAGATGGGGATAGACGAGGCGAAGGCGGCCGGTGCCATCGCGCTCTTCGGCGAGAAGTACGGCGAGCGCGTGCGCGTCGTGTCCGTGGGTACGGAGGAGCATCCGTTCTCGCGCGAGCTCTGCGGCGGCACCCACGCGCGCAACACGGCTGAGATCGGGCTCTTCCGCATCGTCTCCGAGTCCTCTACCGGCTCCAACGTACGCCGCATCGAGGCGGTGGCGAGCGAGGGCGCCGTGGCGTACCTCGAGGGCCGCGCGCGCATCGCGGAGGATGCGGCTGCGGTGCTCAAGTGCCGCGTCGACGAGGTGCCCGAGCGCATCGGGGCGCTCAATCAGACGCTGCGCGCGACGGAGCAGAAGCTCAAGGCGGCGCTTACCGGCGGGTCGTCGGACGCGATCGCGCAGGCCATCGACGCCGCGCGCGACCTTGGCGCCTACAAGCTCGTCATCGCCCGCCTGAGCGGCCTTGAGGCTGCAGACCTTCGCAACGTCTGGGACACGGTTCGCCAGAAGGTCCAGGGCCCGGTGGCCTGCGTGCTTGCCACGGTGACGGAGAAGGGTCAGCCCGCGCTTCTTGCCGGTGCGACGGACGAGGCGGTCTCGGCCGGTTTCAAGGCCGGCGACATCATCAAGAAGATCGCCCCGATCGTCGGTG
>DVMF01000030.1 GCA_018715125.1 Candidatus Coprousia avicola
CTCGCGCCCGTGGTGTCAAAACATGTCAGAGCGCCTCCGCCTCTGCCGCCCCTGCGCGAAAAAACGTATCCGACTGCGCGGCCGCATGCAACGCCCGCGCGGATCGCGGGCATACTGGGATATGTTTGTTGCAACCTAGCGAGAGGAGCTATACATGGCATTTCCCGAGGGTTTCCTGTGGGGCGGCGCCACGGCTGCGAACCAGTGCGAGGGCGCGTGGGACGTCGACGGCCGCGGGCCGGCTGAGACCGATATGCTCACGGGCGGCACCGTCAACACCCCGCGCATGCTGACCTACCGCATGCCCGATGGCACCGAGGGCGCCGTGCCGCAGTGGGAGGGCGTGCCCGAGGGCGGGCGCCTCGCCGTGCTCGACGGCTATCTGTACCCCAACCACGATGCCATCGACTTCTACCATCACTACAAGGAGGACATCGCGCTCTTTGCGGAGATGGGCTTCAAGCAGTACCGCATGTCCATCTCGTGGAGCCGCATCTATCCCACGGGTATCGAGGACGAGCCCAACCAGGCGGGCCTCGACTTCTATCGCAACGTGTTCCTGGAGCTCCAGAAGTACGGTATCGAGCCCCTCGTCACCATGTGGCACTTCGATACCCCCAACTACATCGAGGAGGAGCTCGGCGGGTGGGAGAACCACGACACCATCGCGCTTTTCGACAAATATGCGCGCACGATCCTCACCGAGTACAAGGGGCTGGTGAAAAACTGGCTCACGTTTAACGAGATCAACAACACCATCGCCTTCATCGAGATGGGCCATCCCACCGACGAGAAGTACCGGGCTGCCTACCAGCACCTGCACAACAAGTTCGTCGCGTCGGCCCATGCCGTCAAGATGGCGCACGAGATCGACCCCGCCTACAAGGTGGGCTGCATGATCTGCGGTATCGCCAACTACCCACTCACGCCCGATCCGGACGACATCCTCGCCAACCGCTACCAGTGGGAGAAGAACATCTTCTACTGCGGCGACGTGCAGTGCAAGGGCAAGTACCCCACCTTTGCCAAGCGCCTGTGGAACGAGCACGGCGTTGAGCTCGAAATCACCGAGCAGGACCTCGCCGACCTTGCCGAGGGCCCCGTCGACTTCTACACCTTCAGCTACTACATGTCCAACGCCGTGACCACCCATCAGACGGACGACCAGGTGGGCGGCAACTTTGTGATGGGCGCCAAGAACCCCTATCTCACCTATTCCGATTGGGGCTGGGCGCTCGACCCCAAGGGCCTGCGCTACTACCTCGAGCTCATTTACGACCGGTACGAGAAGCCGATCATGGTGGTCGAGAACGGCCTCGGCGCCTTTGATGAGCTCGTCGAGGGCGAGGACGGCCAGATGACCGTGCACGACGATTACCGCATCGACTACCTGCGCGAGCACGTGAAGGAGATGGAGATCGCCATCGAGGACGGCGTCGACCTCGTGGGGTACACCACATGGGGCTGCATCGACCTCGTGTCGGCCGGCACGGGCGAGATGCGCAAGCGCTACGGCTTCATCTACGTCGACAAGAACGACGACGGCACGGGTACCATGGCGCGCTACAAGAAGGACTCGTTCGCCTGGTATAAGAAGGTCATCGCCTCAAACGGCGCCGACATCGCCTAACGGCGTCTGCCAGCACGCATCCAGACGGCAATAGAGGGACGGCGGCCGTGCCCCGGTATGTTTCCGGGGCACGGCTGCTGTCCCTCATGTAGGCGCCTTTCAACGTTCAAGCACCTGTTGGCGTTGACCATGTTAACGGTGAACCGAGGGCCATGCCGATGGCGGGGCCGTGCCGCGCGGGCTCGGCGCCCCTGCGCACGAGTTACAGCGCCTCCTCGGGCGCGCCCGCGTCCGAGCGCGTGAGGTGCGCGATGTGGGCGAGAAGGGGCAGGTGGCGGTTCAGCACGTTCACGATGCGCCCTACGATGACGGCGGAGACCACGGTGCCCACCCCGACGCCCGCGACACGTCCCAACAGCAGAAGCGAGAGCGCGAGGGCGATGACGACGAGCGAGGTGTCGAAGGCCGCCTTGCACGAGCCGAAGGGCTTCTGCGTGACGGCGTTGATGGCGCGGACGATGCCCTCGCCCGGCACGAGGATGACGTTGGGCGCGACCTCGATGGCGATGCCGAGGGCGAGAAGCGCGCAACCGATGAGCAGCGCCGCCGCCTGCGCCGCGACGTTGGGGAGAGCAAGGGCCGTCAAGAGCGCGGAGCTCACATCGATGAGCGAGCTGAACACGATGTTGACGACGATCTGCAGAAACTGGATCGGGCGGAAATCGCGCCGCAGCAGCGCGACCTGCGCCACGATGAACAGCATGTTGACGATAAAGGTGAAGGCGCCGAGCGAGAGGCCGGTCGCCTCGGCGAGGACGTAGGCCACGCACGAGATGGCGCCGACGCCGAGGTCAGACTTGGCGATAAGCGCGATGGCGAACGAGTTGATGCTGACGCCGAGCACGAACCACAGGTAGCGCTGGACGAGGTGCTCGCGGCGGATGGTCTCGCGGCGCGAGCGGGCGGCGGGGCACGATGCGTTTCGGGCGGTCATGCTCACGCGGCACCTCCCATCGCCTTGAGGTTGCGGATGACGCGCGCCATGAGGTCGGAGAGCTGCGTGCGCTCCTCGGGCGAGAGGCCCGCGAGCGCGATCTCGTCCACCTGCGCTGCGTTGTCGGCCGCGGTATGCGAGAGCGCGGCCCCGCGGTCGGTGAGGAGCACGCAGGCCTCGCGACGGTTGTCGGTGCGGACGCGGCGGACGATCAGACCGTCTGCCTCCATACGGGAGAGCAGGTTCGCGATGGTCGATTTGTCGAGCGCGCAGCCCTCGCCGATCTCTTTTTGCGTGCAGCCGTTGTGCGTGGTGAGGTATTGCAGGATCTTCGGCTGGCCGGGGGTGAGGCCCGCCGCGCGGGTGAGATGGGTGATGGCGCGGTTGGAATGGGCGAACGCAATCATAAGCTGCCAGTCGATGTTGCGCTCCCAGGGGTCGATGGTGGGCACGGTCCTCCTCTATATAGTTTGCATTAAAACTGTTTGTATACAAACTATAAGGGATGGCGCCGTCTGTCAAGAGGGGAGCGCGCAAAAAAGAGGCGCCCCGTAGGGCGCCTCCTAAGCTAACGATCGCGTTTGAGCGGCTCTTAGAGCTTGCGGACGTTGGAAGCCTGCAGCTTGCCGTTCTGACCGGTCGTAACGTCGAACTCGACGCTCTCGCCCTCGTCGAGGGTCTTGTAGCCGTCCATCTGAATCTCAGAGAAGTGGACAAACAGGTCGTCCCCATCCTCGCGGGAAATGAAGCCGTAGCCCTTCTCGGGGTTGAACCACTTAACGGTACCTTGTGCCATGACGTGCCTTTCTTTCGTGCCCTTGCGGGCAAAAAATGCGCTTGCGCGCGAAACAGGAACGCGACCGAACGGCCGCGAGGGATATGGTACCCCATGCGGCGAAAGTTAACGCGCTCGGATGCGAAACATTGCGATAAGTTGCAACGAAGTTTTCTAACCAGTGCGAGGGTGGTAAGGGTCCCTCGACAGATGACATGCTCACCGTCGGCACACATGAGGCTCCTCGATTTATCACCCGCGCGCTCGACCCCAAGTTGTTTTACCCAAATCATGTAGGTAACGATTTCTTCCATCGCTACGAGGACGATATCGACCTCATGGCCGAGATGGGCTTTAAGGCGTACCGCATGTCCATTGCATGGTCGCGTATTTTTCCTACGGGGATGGAAAAGAAGCCCAATGAGGAGGGGCTGGCCTTCTACGATCGCGTATTCGACTTACTGCGTGAACGTGGAATCGAGCCCGTGGTCACGCTGTCTCATTACGAGATGCCGTATGCCCTCACCGAGCGTTACAACGGTTGGGCCAGTCGCGAGGTCATCGATTTGTTCGTGCACTATTGCGAGGCGGTGCTCAAGCGCTATCGGCACAAGGTTACGTATTGGCTTACGGTCAACGAGATCAACTGCGCGCTCACACATCTGGGTAATTATGTGAGCCTTGGCATCGTAAACACCGACGAGCCCGTTGTGCGGTTTACCGCGCAGCCGGACGACCCGGGCTTGCGTTTCCAGGCGCTGCACCATCAGTTTGTCGCTAGCGCGCGCGTGGTTGAGCTGGCGCATCGCATCGACCCAGATAACAAGGTCGGCAACATGGTCAACCTGCTCACACGCTATCCGCGGACCTGTAACCCTAGGGACATTATCGCCGCGCAGCACGAGATGCAGACGTTCGACTACTATTGCTGTGATGTGCAGATTCGGGGGCGCTATCCGCATTTCGCCAAGCGCGTGTGGGAAGAAAGCGGAGTCAATCTCGCTATCACCGAGGAGGACGTTCGGACGCTTGAGGCGGGCACAGTCGATTTCTGCAGCTTCTCGTACTACATGACAAGTTGTGCATCGGCTGATCCCTCAGTTGAGGGCGTCAAGGGCAATTTGGTCGGTGGCAAGGCTAACCCGTACCTTTCCTCAACGCGTTGGGGTAGTCAGATCGACCCCTCCGGTCTGCGCTACATGCTCAACGAGCTTTACGGCCGATATGGAATTCCCCTTATGATCGTGGAAAACGGTCTCGGAGCCTATGATGTTGTCGATGACGACGGCGCCATTCACGATGGCTACCGGATAGATTACCTGCGGGAGCATATCAAGGCGATGCATGATGCCATTGAGGTCGACGGGGTCGATTTGATGGGTTATACGCCGTGGGGCTGCATCGATTTGGTCTCAGCAGGATCCGGCCAGATGGAGAAGCGCTACGGGTTTGTGTACGTGGACGCCGACGACGAGGGCAACGGTACGTACGAGCGCTCTCGCAAGGACAGCTTCTTCTGGTATAAGAAGGTCATCGCATCGAATGGCGAGGACTTAGACTAGCACGGCGAGTAGTGCGGCGGCGCGTCGTTACTACCTGGCGCGCCGCCGCGCGAGAATCTGACATTCCCGGACGCTCCTTGCCGGTTCACAATATTACATATAGATTTATGTAAAATGGTGAAGATACCTACGTCAAGGAGGTCATCATGCCGACCGTTCTGCCCATCTCCGAGATGCAGCGAAGCAGCGCATCGTTGACGGCGGAGGCGATGCGTACGAAGGAACCCATCTATCTTACACGCCATGGCAAGGCTGCCGTTGTGGTTATGGATGCGGCGGAGTTCGATCGTCGCATGGCGTACCGCGACGCGCTCGCCGCGCGCGAGGAACGGGTGTACGAGGGTATCATGCGCGGACATCGGGAAATCGAGGCTGGAGAAGGTGTTCCGCTCGATGAGGCGCTTGAACATCTCGGTCCCACATGGGGGCAATGATGCCTGGTTATCGCGTGGTGCTCGCCCCTTCGGTGATTGATTCCATGGCGGGTATCACCTCCCGGGATGATGCCCGTCGTGTGCGTCGGAGGCTTGAGGCGTTGAAGACAGCCCCCTACATGGGTGCGGTATACGATCCGGTGTACGAAACGGCACGCCCTCTTCATCAAGTGCGTGCGACATATGCAGGTCATTTCGGGGTCTACTACACCGTTGATGATGCGTGCTCTACCGTAAACGTTGAATATCTGGAAGACACGCGACGCGATCCCTTGGCCCGGTTTGATTCCCGCGGAGTATAGGGGACCAGGGAGCTGTGGCAAGCATGGCGCTCCGACGGCATGTTGCGAGCGCGGAGCATATATTTCGGGGCCGCTCTTGAGTTCACGCTCGAGCGCGAAGCCGATTCACCTCAGGAAATCACCTGCGCCCCCGTTTCATTAGCTCGTAGCTAATGAAACGGGGGCGGATCTTTTCCATACTGGGCGTGATGGTACCGAAGGGGTGCCGTGTCCATGGGAAGGGGTCGTTATGGCAGGGGAGAACAAGGGCGCATCGCATTCGGTCGCCGCAATCGTCGGTTTGGTGCTGGGCATCTTGGCGGTCGTTCTATCGTGGATGCCCATCATCAACAACTTCGCCTTCGTGCTGGGAGGCATCGGACTCGTGTTTGCCATCGTGGGCATGGTGGGCGTGGTGCGCGGCAAGAAGGCAGGTAAGGCACTTGCCATCGCCGCCCTTGTGGTGAACATCGCCTCGCTTGCCGTGGTCCTGGGGACGCAGGGCATGTACTCCGCCGCCTTGGATGATGCGGCGAACGGTCCTGACGTCACGTCGACGGACGCCGCGCAGGAGGCAGAGGATGACGCCGATCGCGGGGACGCCGCCAATACGGACGCCGTGTCGACGCAGGACCTCGGCGTCGGCTCATCGGTGACGTTCGAGGACGGTGTCACCCTGACGCTCGACAGCGTGGAGCCGGGGCTCACCAACTACGATGGCTCGTCGGTGATCGGCATACACGTGACCTACGTGAACAACGGTGACGCCGAGTTCGATTACAACAGCTACAACTGGAAAGGCCGGGATGCCCAGGGTGCGGCAACCGACCCGGTGTATTACAGCGAGGCGGCCGACGAGCTCTCCTACGGTACGCTCGCCGCGGGCGGCACCGTATCCGGCTCGGTATATTTCGAGGGCGACAGCGTGTCGGCGCTCTACTACGCCTCGATCATTGCCGACAGCCCAGCCGCGAGCTGGACGATCGCATAGCGTGCGCGGCCGTTTTGCTGCGCTATAGTGCAACGTGACAGGTGCGATCGATGGGAGTGGTCATGGCTGAGACGGGCGATGGTCGTCGAGATGGGGAGCCGCTTACCGAGGAGCTGCTCGCCGAGCTGCTTGCGGCTCCCGATCCCGCGGTGTTTACCGATGCGCACGACCTCGCGCACCGCGACCTTGCCACCTATCTGAACGAGCTCCTTCTCGCCAAAGGCAGGAGGCGCGTCGAGGTGGTGCGCGCGGCCGAGCTCAACGAGACCTTCGGCTACCAGGTCTTCAAGGGGCAACGCGGGGCGGGGCGCGATACGGCGCTCCGCCTCGCCATCGCCCTCGGCTGCGACCTGGTGGAGACGCGGCGGCTCTTGCAGGCGGCCGGCGCGAACGAGCTCTACTGCAAAGATCGCCGCGACGCCATCATCATCTTCTGCATCGACCGCGGCTACAGCCTGCGCCGCGTGGACGACGAGCTCTACCGCCTGGGGGAGCGCACGCTGGGGGAGTAGCGCCCGGCCGAAAGGCGGCGCGCCCTCTTGTCCGCGCGGTCTGCTAGTATGAGCGCCATGGACGAGACGATGGTGACAGATGACGGTTTGGACGCGTATCTCGACGCGGTGGCGCGCTCGGCTGCGTACAGGGTCGAGCGCACCCTCGGCAGCCGCAACGGCCTGACGGAGCTCGTGTTCTTTACGGGGGAGGGCGGTACCCGCCTTGGTCCCTTTGTGCGCAAGCGCATCGAGTTGGCGACGGGGCTCGGCGGCGCGTACGAGGAGCTGTTGCGCGCCCAGCGCGCGGGCAGGCGCTTCTACCATCTGCCGCGCGTGGTGGAATGCTATAAGACGGGGTCCGAGCTGGTGGTCGTGACCGAATATGTGCCCGGCGAGACGCTTGCGGCATACGTGGCGCGCCGCGGCGGGTCGCCGGCGCTCGCGCGGGAAGTGTTCCCCGTGCTCTGCGAGGCGGTTGCCGAGCTGCACGGCGTGTGCGATCCGCCCCTCATCCACCGCGACCTCAAGCCGCAGAACGTGATTATCGCCCCCGAGGGGCTCTTTCTGATCGACTTCGGTATCGCCCGGCGCTACCGCGATGACGCGGCGTCCGATACGGTGCACCTGGGCACGCGCGCCTACGCGCCTCCCGAACAGTACGGTTTTGGGCAGACCGACGTGCGGAGCGATGTCTATGCGCTGGGCAGGCTGCTTGCGTTCTGCCTTACGGGAGAGGAGCCGCGGCCGGGTGCCGATGAGATGGCGGGCGCTGCCGAGGCGGCACCTGCGCTCGCCCCGGTGCTCGCGCGGGCGACGGCGTTCGATCCGGCGGAGCGCTACGGGGATGTGCCGGAGCTCGCCGCCGCCTTTGCCGGCGTGGTTCCTGGGGCGGATGCGCCGACCTCCGCCTCTGTCATCGCCGCCGCATCGCCGGCGCGGGCTGACAGCACGCCCTCTGCGGCGGCGGTGCGGGCTGCCGCGCCAAAGGGTGGCCTGCCGTGGGGCGGCATCGCGTGGAACCTTGTGGTCGTGGTCTTTGTGCTGGCTTGTCTGGCTGCCAGCGTTGACGAGATGTTCCATCCTTCGCCCGCCAACGCGGGCAGGCCCTTCTGGTATCAGGCACTGCTGTGCCTGGGGTTCGTCTTTCCCGCCATCGGCGGCGTATCCTACCTTGCCTGCAACCGGCCCGCCCTTGCGCTCGTCCTTCCCGTCGTTGCGCGGCGCACCCGCAGGCAGGACGCGTTCGCGCTGGCCCTCTATCTCGCCATCGCGTTCATCGTGCTGCTTCTGGTTTCGCCGCCATCGGGGGCATAGGGTTCGTAGCCTGCCGTCCTAAGGAGCAGCGGCGCGGCGACCGCGGTGCCGGCTTCCTGACGTCGACCCCTTCTTTCAAAAAGTCACGTCCGCGGTCAGGGCGGGCGCCTCGATTGACCGCGGGCGTGACTTTTTGGAGGGCTGCGGGCAACGCCACCGCCCGAGCGTGCGCAAGGTAAGAAAAACGCCCACGCGGCTTTATCCGGATGGGCGCCTGAAGTGCGTCTGGATGTTACGTGGCCAACGGGAGCTAGATACGGTTCATCTCGCTTGCGACCTTGTTGTACCAGTCCTGCCACGTGGGCGGGCAATACTTGCGCGCGGCCTCGGGGGTGAGCGTCGGGCCGTAATACTTGTAGAGATAGGAAACGTGGTAGTTGATGGCCTCGGTCCAGCTGCCGAAGCTCATCCAGCCACCGCCCACGGCCGAGAGGCCCCACGCGTTATAGCTGCCGGCGCAGTAACGGCCCTTGGTGCTCTCGATGCAGGAGATGGCGGGCGACCAGCGCGGGTCGGTGCCGGTGTTCCACGATGCCTCGGCAAACACGCGGCCGTTACCGGCGAGCGGGGAGCCGGCGAGGTAGTTGTCGATGCGCGTGGTCCACGTGTTGATGAACTCGTCGTAGGAGACGTTCCAGTTGACGCCGCCGGAGGAGACGCCGCCCGACACGGAACTGCCCTCTTCGGTGGCACCGGAGTAGGGGTTGTCGCCGGAGACGCCGGAGCCCTCACCGGGCGCGGTCTGCTCGGCCTGGCTCTGGGCGGCGAGCGCTGCGAGCTCGGCGGCAGCCTCGGCCTCGGCCTTGGCCTGCGCGGCGGAGCGGGCGGCCTGTGCCTCGGCGAGCGCGTCGGCAGCGGCCTTCTTCTGCTCCTCGAGCTGGGCCTTCGCCTGATCGAGCTCGGTCTTCTGCTGCTCGAGCTCCTGCTGCTTGCTGTTGAGCTCGTCGATGGCGGCGTTGTTGGAGGACTGGATCTGGTCCATGTAGACGACGCCCGTGATGAGGTCGTCCAGGCTCTGCGACTTGAGCACGAAGCTCACGAGCGGATTGGAGTTGCTCTGGTACTTGTAGGCCTCGCGCATCGCCTGGCTCGCCGCGGCCTGCAGGTCGGGCAGCTCCTCCTCGATGGCCGCGATGTTGGCGGTGTTCTCGTCGATCTTCGCCTGGAGCTCCTCGAGTTTTTTGGCCGCCTCGTTGTAGGCGGCGGCGTAGGAGTCCACCTGGCTCTCTGCGGCGTCGAGCTCCGCCTGGGTCTCGCTCGAGACCGCGTAGGCGGCGACGGGGGAGAGAAGGGGGGTCGCGGCAAACGCGACGGCGAGTGCGGCACAGGTGAGCGCACGGGCCGGGCGGCTGGCGATGACCTTCACGATCGATGGTTTGGAATCTCGCATAGAAGTCCTTGTCCTCTACGAACGACATACCTCACGTGCTGATGGACAGTATAGTACGGCGATTTTAATTAATAACCCCCTACCCCTACCTTAAGGCTCAAGTTGAAGGTTTAAGATTGGGCGCGACCTGCGGCTTTTCCGGTCCGTTGAGAAACTGTGGAGTTTCAAGCTCACCTTTAAGGTTAATGTTCTGCAGGGTTTGAGACGGCCCAACGCCTCCTTGGAGCGCGCGGGGGTGCGCCCGCGCTCAAGGGGGAAGCATGGGGAACGTGTAAGGCTGGGCGCTCGCTCGGATGTTGGGCGGCGGTGCGCCGTATACTTATACAGTTTGCCGTCCGCGCGACCCAGTGGTTCAGCGCACGGCGCACCGAGTGACGAGAAGGGGAGAAGATGGCCCTTACCTTTACCGAGCGCGAGTTCATCCCCGTCCTTCTGGGCGGCGACATCAACGTGTATTCCGTGGCGCGCGCGTTCTACGAGCAGTACGGCGTGCGCAGCGTGGCCTTTGGCAAGTACCACACCGGCCCCGCCTTCCGGAGCCTTATCGTCGATTACCGCCCCAACGAGCGCATCGACACCCGCGAGGTCTTCCTGCCCACGGTGAACGCCTTTGCCCGCGAGCACGCGGACAAAAAGATCGTCCTCATGGGCTGCGGCGACAACTACGTCGCGCTCATCGCACAGGCAAAGGACGCGGGCGAGCTCGAGGGGAACATCGTGGCGCCGTACGGTCCCTTTGAGCAGATGAACAGCTGCCAGCAGAAGGAGGTCTTCTACGACCTCTGCGAGAAGCATGGCGTGCCCTACCCGCATACCTTCACCTTCACGGCGGCTATGGCGGCGGACCCGGCGAAGACGGCCGCGGCGATCGACGCCCTCGACTTCCCGTACCCCATGATCTTGAAGCCGTCGGACGGCATCTCGTACTGGGAGCACCCCTTCGCCACGCAGCAGAAGGCCTACACGATCGAATCGCGCGCCGAGCTCGAGGCGACCATCCGCGACGTGTACGCCTCGGGCTACGAGGACGACCTCATCATCCAGGACCGCGTGCCGGGCAACGACGAGTACATGCGCGTGCTCACGAGCTACTCCGACCGCTCGGGCAAGGTGCGCATGATGTGCCTGGGCCACGTGCTTCTGGAAGAGCACGGGCCGCACGCCCAGGGCAACCACGCCTGCATCATCACTGAGCCCAACGACGAGCTCATGAGCGGGGTGCGCGAGCTTCTGGAGGACCTGCACTTCGTGGGCTTCTCCAACTTCGACGTCAAGTACGACGAGCGCGACGGGTCGTTCAAGTTCTTCGACTTCAACACGCGTCAGGGGCGCAGCAACTACTACGTGACGGGCTCCGGCTTCAACGTGGCGAAGTACGTGGTGGAGGAGTACGTCTACAACCGGCCCTTCGACCCTGCCTTCGAGACGGCGCGCGAGGAGCACCTCTGGACGGTCGTGCCCAAAGGCGTCATCAAGCGCTACGTGCGCGACCCCGAGCTCCGCGAGCGGGCGCTCCGCCTCATGCGCGAGGGTAAGGGCGTCAACCCGGTCTTCATGAAGGGGGACTTTACTCTCAACCGGTGGCTCCGCATGGTGCACACCACGATGGAGCACTTCAAGATCTTCAAGCGCTACTACCGCGCATAGGCGACAGCGCGACGGGGCTGCCTGCCGGCTCCGTCGCGCGCAAGAGGGCGCGTGCGGAGACGCACGCCGACGGGAGGTGCGACAGATGGAGAAGCTCGGCGTGATCGGCGGCATGGGCCCCGAGGCGACCTCGTACTTCTATGACGAGGTGGTGCGCCACACCCAGGCGTCGTGCGACCAGGAGCACCTCAACATGGTGATCCTCTCGTGCGCCTCCATGCCGGACCGCACCCGCGCCATCGAGACGGGAGACCACGCGGCGCTCCTCGCCGAGATGCGCTCTGCCACCGCCGCGCTCGAGGGTCTGGGCTGCGCGCACATCGCCATCCCGTGCAACACGTCGCATTATTTCTACGACCAGATCCAGGCAATGTGCGCGGTCCCCATCATCCACATGCCGCGCGAGGCGGCGCGCTATGCGGCGGCGGGCGCCGTGGCGGGGGAGCGCGGCTTTGATCCGGCGGCCTCGGCGGGCCTCTTCGAGCGGCCCATCCGCCGTATCGGCATCATGGGGACGGACGGCACGGTTGGCTCGGGCGTGTACGCGCGGGCGTGCGAGGCGGCGGGCGTGGAGGCCGTGGTGCCGAGCCCTGAGCGGCAGCGCGATGTGATGTCGCTCATCTACGACGACGTCAAGGCTGGCCGCGAGCCGCACCTCTACCTGTTTGAGCGCGTGCTTGAGGAGTTCGACGCCGCGGGATGCGACCGCGTGATCCTCGCCTGCACGGAGCTCTCGGTCCTCAAGCGGTACCGCACCATGCCCCCGCGCGTGCTCGACGCGATGGATGTGCTCGTGCGCGAGAGCATCGTGCGCTGCGGGGCCCCCTACCGGGCGTAGCCTTCGGCTCCCCTGGGCTCAGGCGCGCGCCGCGCGCCGCACCGGTGCGTGGCGTATGGGCGTGCCGGGCCGTCCGCTGTCCGTGCGCTGGGCCGTCCTGACGTATACACAAGTCTTCGATTTGCGTATACCCTCCGGTTTTGCGACCCCTTGGGTATACACAAGTTCCGGTTTTGCGTATGCTTTCCTGCTCTGCAATGCCTTGGGTATACACGAGTTCTCGATTTGCGTATACCTGGCCGACTTGGGTATACGCAAATCCTTGGTTTACGTATACCTGGGGCTGCGGCAGCCAGCCTGGACCGGCTACGCGGCGTGGCCGAGCCGCCTCCTGCGGCCCGCGATCGTATCGTACACCTTCGCGCCGCCCTCCACGAACAGCTTGAGCCTCCCGTCCCGGTACCACTCCATGTACGCATCGAGCTCGCCGGCGAACTCCTCGGGCGAGGTCCGCGACCAGTCCCTCCCGTTGTAGAGCTCCTCCTTCAGGGTCCCGAAGAAGCCCTCCATGCGCGCGTTGTCCGGGCAGCGGCCCCTGCGCGACATCGACCGGACGATGCCGCTCCTCTCGCAGATGCCCTTCCACGAGCGCGACCGGTACGTCGCGCCGCCGTCGGAGTGCGCCGTCACGGGCGGGTGCCCCTCGGGCAGGCGGGCGGCGTAGGCGAGCAGCGACGAGTCCACGAGCGCCGAGTCCGGGCGCCGCGAGACCGACCACGAGACGGGCATGCCGTCGAAGCAGTCGATCACGGGCGAGAGGTAGACCTTGGCGCCGCCGGCGACCGCGAACTCGGTGACGTCGGTGACGACGAGGCGGTCGGGCTCCCCGGCGGAGAAGTCGTGCGAGCCGTCCCCGCGCAGCGGCAGGTTGGCGGGCCGCTCGTCGGGCTCGCCGCGGTAGGACGTCCACCGCGCGCGCCTGCGCGTCCTCACCGGGCGCATGGCGCCCTCGCGCATCGCGCGGCGGACCTCGCGCTCCGACACCGCCATCGGCTCCAGGCCGTCGGCCCCCGACGCGACCGAGGCGCGGACGCGGCGGTAGCCGTAGCGCCGGCGGGAGGCCTCGAACGCGTGCCTGACCCGCGCGGACACCTCCGCGGCGCGCGCCTCAGCCCTCCCGTTGGCGCGCCTCGCGTACTCGTATGAGCTCTTCGATATCCGCAACAGGGTCAGCACGTCCCGGAGCCGGTACCCGTAGTCCCGCCTCAATCTCTCGCCTAACTCGGCCTTCCGCGAGTTCGAGAGGCTCGCCGGGTCCCCTGCTTTTGGGTCGCGCATCAGCTCCCTGAGCGCGGCCGTGCGCATCCTCTCCTCGGCGAGCTCCGCCTCGAGCTCGGCGATCCTCGCCGCCGCCTCCGCAGCATTCATCCCGACCGCCCCCTTCGGGGCCATTCTAGCGCCGCCGGCCGCCCTGCGCACCCACGAGGAGACGACGTCCCCGGACGCGACCCCGAGCCTGCGCGCGACGGCCGCGGGGCTCATGCCCCCGCGCGCGAGCGAGACCGCCTCCCGCTTCGTCTCCTCCGGGTAGCGCGCGTGCTTGGCGTGCTCGCAGCGCCCGCGGACGCTGCGCTCGGGGACGTCGAGCTCGCCGCGGGCGGCCTGAGCGAGCCACCGCCCCAGCGCCGGCCTCGACGGGCTGCCCGGGAGCCTGCAGAACGCGTTGCCCGACAGCCCGCTCGCCGCGAAGTCCGCCAGTATCCTCTCCCTGTCCTCCTTGCTGTACATGCGGATCCCCCTCCCTCGGGATCGCGCCGCACCGGGGAGGGGGCGCGCCCCCTCCCCGGCGGTCCAGCTTTCTGCCGCAGTCCCCCTGAGGGGTTTGTGTATACCTAACTATGCCCTCGCACGCGCTTGTCACCGTCACGCAAGCTTTTTACCTGCGGAAACGTAATGACGAGATAGAAATAACCCCCTCGTTTGGTATACACAACTTGCTTAGGTATACGTAATCTCGGCGTTTGTGTATATCTGACCGCGGGCCGCAGCGCGCGGATATCCCGGCGAGCCACGCGCCCCAGGCGCCTCTCCCGTCTGCGGACGCCCGTGCGCGATCGGGAACGTCCCCCCCCTGCCCTCCGTTGCGCGCGGCCGGCGGCCCAACCGGACACCCCGATGTGCTAGCATACGGGGCACATATACGTTGGCCTCGGGAGTGGTGCGGAGACGCACGGGCGCCAGACGCCCAGGGGAAGAGGGGTGCGAGACCCCCGCTATACCAGTAACCGTGAATCGCGATGCCCGCCGGGTACTCGCGCCGCAGATCGGACGGCGCGCGGCGGGAAGGGCGGTGAGCCGGATCGCCTCCTCTCGATAGGCGCGCAGGCAACGCTTGGGTGCGTGCGCGTCGGGCCCTGGGAGAGAGGTGCACCTATGAAGGTGAATCGGAGCGCTGCACGGGCGCGGGCGCGGGAGGCGCTCGACCGCGGCGGACGTTGGTGGCGCGCGGGCACGTTCTGGCGCCGTGCGACGGCGCGACGGGCAGTCGCCGTCGGACTTACGGGATTGCTGCTGTTTGGCCAGGTTCCCGCGGCAGCGTGGGCGGCGGAGGCCGAGGTTCTCGGGCGCGTGGCCCAAAACGTGGTTGCGTTTGCGCAGAACGCAGGCGAGGGTATCGCCGCGACAGACGCGGTCGGTGCCGAGGGCACGGCGGCGGATAGGGCTGCCGGTGCCGGTGACACGGCTGCGGGCGCAGATGCTGCCGAGGGCACGGTTGCCGCAGACGCAGGGGATGGCGCCGCATCCGCGGCAACAGACGATGCGTCCCCGGAGACCGCTGCGGACGCGGCGCCGGCGACGGATGCGCCCGCGACCGACGCGGCGGCGCCGTCTGCCGCTGATGGGACGACGGCGCCCGATGTCGCCTCGCCGGCGCGTACGGATGCCGCGTACCTGCTGATTCAGGATGCCAAGGACGCAGCGTCGTCGGAGGGCCGCGTCGAGGGCGCCGTGAGCGCGGGCGCGACGCTCTGGGCCAACCTGTTCGTCGATGCGGAGGATGCCGATGGGGCCGATGCCGACGCGGCCGTGGCCGCGCAGGATGGCTGGACCTACCAGTGGTACGCCTGCGGCACCGCCTCCGCGCGCATAGACGACTACGAGCCCATCGCGGGCCAAACCGCGCAGAGCCTCGTTCTTACCGAAGACCTGGCAGAGCAGCTTGCGGGCAGCTATCTCGCCGTCGCGGTGACGGTCGACGGCGAGCGCCACGTGGGTCCTGCGGAGCGCTCCGGCACCGCGCAGGGCGCCCTCGATACCGTCTCGCCGGTCGGCCCCGTTGCGGCGCCCCCTGCGAGCGAGTCTGCGGGGGCCGCGTCCACGGCGCCCGAAGCGGCGGGCGCCTCCCATACCGCTACCGCAGGAGCGGACGAATCGCCTGCGGCAGGCGAGGGCATCGCGTCCCTCGCCGTGACGGCGGCGGCAGGCGACGCTGCGATCGCGGACGCCGCTGCGGGCGCCGCCTCTGCCAAGGACGCGGGGCGCTACACGCTCTCGGGCATCAAGCTGTCCTCGAGCGGCCAGGCGGCGCAGGCGGGCAACGTCATCACCGCCACGGCGCAGGTGCGCCAGGGTTACTACGATGTGGCCGCCCCTGCTGATGCCGCCCTCTCCTACACCTGGGAGATGCTAGATGAGGCGGGCTCGTGGCGGCCTCTCGACGAACGCCTTGCCGCGAGCGGCAAGGGGGACCTCCTTTTGCTCGACGGCTATGTGGGCAGGACGCTCCGCGTACGCGCCTCGGCACTCGACAACGAGGTCGTTTCCGAGAGCTTCACCGTGCTCGCGGCGGGTACGTACGATCTGCTCCGCGTGACCACCTCGCCCCTTGTCTCCAGCTCGACCACGCAGCTCTTTACGGGCGATACCGTGACGGCGACGGTCCAGGCGCGTCGGCTCGGCGGGTCCGCGACCTACGGCGACAACGTAACCGGCGACGTCTCGATCCAATGGTATGCGGCGGATGCGGCCGAGGGCCCCTTTGCGGCGATCGACGGGGCGGACGAGGCCTCGCTCACCATCGGTGCTGACCTCGCCGGCTCCTACCTCAAGGCGGTGGCGACCAGCGGTTCCTCCACGGTGGAGATCGCCGCGGCGAGCCCCGTCATCGACGCGACGTCGCTTGCAGGCATCGCGGCCAAGCTCGCGGACGAGAGCTGGCGCCCCGAGCTCACCTACGGCGTGGACACCAACGTGAACGACGTGCTCCGGGCGAAGCTCTCCGCCATGGGCGCGGACGACGTCGCCGTGCGCACGGTTGCCGTCGAGGTCTCGCGGCCTACCGAGGGCGCGGTGCTCGGCATCTCGACCGATGACGCCTCAAACGGCGCCATCACCTACTTCTTCATGGACCCCGACGACCTCACGGGTTGGGGCAGGTTCACCGGCTACCGCACGTTCACGCCCACGTTCGAGCTCGCGCGCGACGGCGAGACCGTTCTGTTCACCCCCGAGCGCACGGCGACCATGCCGTGGGACGAGGCGCGCGTCGAGGAGATGCTCGCATCCGATGCGGCGGCCGCCCTTGCCATCGGGTACACCGCGGGCGACGCGGCGGAATCCGTTACCCAAGACGTGACGTTGCCGCTCAAACTGGCCGACAAGAGCTGGTCGACCGTCAGCTGGACGAGCTCCGACGAGGACGTCGTCAAGGTTATCGGCAACAGCTGGGACAAGACCAACATCGGCGCGGTCACGCGGCCGGCGGAGGATACCGAGGTCACGCTCACGGCTACGGTGGGCGTGGTGACGTCGGGCGGCCCCGAGGTTACGGTCGAGGTGCCGTTCACGCTGACGATCAAGGCCGATCCCGCCGCCATCGAGGAGGAGACGGCCGCGCTCGCGGCAAAGGTCGACGCCGCCTTCACGCCCGACGCCCTCACCTACAGCGCTGACGGCGCCGCGGTCGACGGGGCGGCGGTGGCGGGCGACCTGCAGCTGCCCACGACGCGCACCCTCGGTATCGACGGCAAGTATTACACGGTCGCGTACGCGGCCTCTACGGACGCCCTCGTCATCAACGGGTACCGCGCCAACGTGTACCAGCCGCTGCCGGGCAGCGCGCCCCGCGAGGTCGAGCTCACGCTCACGGTGACGCGCAAGGATAACCCCGCGATCACGGCGACCAAGACCATCGCGCTTACCGTCTCGCCGCTCACGGCGGAGGCGATCGATGCCGAGCTCGCCCTTATGGATGAGGCCGCGGCGGGGTATGCCGCCGCCCTGCTCGACGGGCAGGGCGCCGATGCCGTGACGGGCGACCTCGCCATCTTTCAGAAGGCGTACCGCGCCGAGGACGGCTCGCTCGCGTGGGCGCGCGATTACGCGGAGGCCTCCGCCGCGGGCGACGGTATCGAGACCGTCGACCTCGAGGCGGATGACGAGATGGGCGTCGTGCCCGGCCATTGGTTCAAGTCGAGCGACGCCGGCGTGGTGGCGCACGACACGCTGCGGGTGACCCGGCCGGAATACGACACGCAGGTCACCGTCACGAGCATGCTCGCGAGCGAGAGGTTCGCACGCTACGCCGAGCGCTATGCGGACGATGTCGCGTGGGGCCCCGCGTTTACCCGCCTCGCCGGCCAAGAGGTGCGCGCCACCTTCACGGTCGCGGGCACGAAGGGGCCTGAGGACCCGGATGTGGAGGCCACGGTCGCCATCATCGGCGCGGACGCCTTTGGCGAGGACCAGGTCTGGGTGGCGAGCACGTCCTACGACCTCACAAAGGGTTCGACGGCAGCCGACCTCATCGAGGCGGCGCTCGCTGATGCGGGACTCGCGCACGAGGCGTCGGGCGTGGGCACCGAGGGCTACTACCTCAGCACGATCACCGCTCCGGACGGCCGCGTGCTGGGTTGGGACGAGGCGACGGGCAAATACTGGCAGCTCTTTGTGGACGGCGCCGCCTCCGATACGGGCGCGGGCCAGGTGGTGCTCGAGCCGGGCACCGACGTCGTGCTGTACTACGCGCCCTACGGTGCCACGCCCGAGGATATCGGCAAGGCGAAGATCACGGTGACCGCGCAGATCATCGGTCCCGATGCGGAGGGCGCGGACGCGTCGTGGATGGCCCTCACCGAGATCTCGCTCCCACAGGGCTCCACGGCGGCCGACCTCACCGAGCGCGCCCTCGCGCTCGCGGGCCTCGAGGCGGATACGGGCACCGGCTCGTACGGCTGGTTCCTCAACAGCATCACCTCGCCTTTCACCGGCGAGTCGCTGGGTACGGTCGAGGCCTCGCCCGGCACGTGGTCGTACTGGCAGCTGTTTGTGGACGGGGCGGCGTCCGACCTCGGCGCGGGCAGCGTGGAGCTGGACCCGGGCACCCAGGTGGTGTGGTATTACTCCGCGTACGGCGCCGAGCTCCCCGCAAACGACGTCACGGTCGATCCGGACGCCTGGGATGAGCGCCCCTCCGACTGGGAGGCGGCGTGGGAGGGCTTCGCCCCGGGCGCCCTCGCGGGCGTCGCCACGCCCACCGAGGGCGGCGAGCTCGCCTGGGCGGTCGCCACAGGGGCCACGCCGGGCAGCGCCTCCGCCGTCTATCAGAGCGACCCCGTCATCGCGGGCGGCCACGTCTTTCTGGCGGTGGGGGACACCCTCAGGGCCTATGACAGCGCGGCGGGCGCGGAACTCGCCCGCGCGACCCTCGCCACGAGCATCGATTCCGCCTGCCGGCTCGTCTTTGTGGACGGCCTCATCGTCGTGCCGCTCCACGGCGGCCGGCTACAGGTGCTCACGGCCGATACGCTCACCACGGTCTCGCTCACCTCGGAGCTCGCGGCGGGCGCGCAGGCGCTCTCCTCGGTAACCGTGCGGGACGGCTACGCGTACTTCGGCACGACGGACGGCGCCGGCAGCGCGGGGGCGCTTTTCTGCGTCAACCTGCGGACGGGCGCCGTCGCGTGGTCGACGACCGGCTCC
>DVMF01000031.1 GCA_018715125.1 Candidatus Coprousia avicola
TCAATCCACGCACCCGTGAAGGGTGCGACGTCATGGGCACCCACGGGAGCCCCCGACGGCGGCAGTTTCAATCCACGCACCCGTGAAGGGTGCGACTCGCTCTCGATGTGGCCGACAATGAGCCAGCCACAGTTTCAATCCACGCACCCGTGAAGGGTGCGACCGCCTGACTTGTGGCACCTTATCGTGTGTTCGGGGTTTCAATCCACGCACCCGTGAAGGGTGCGACACTACCTCGGCGCGCAGGCATCGCAAAACGCGCAGTTTCAATCCACGCACCCGTGAAGGGTGCGACATTCAGCTGCTGCCCGCGAGCCGGTGCGTGTACGCGTTTCAATCCACGCACCCGTGAAGGGTGCGACCAAGGTGACCAAGGCCCGAGCGCAGGGTGGCAGGTTTCAATCCACACACCCGTGAAGGGTGCGACTGCTTGTATGCCTTGCCAGAGGGCGTCACGTAGTAGTTTCAATCCACGCACCCGTGAAGGGTGCGACTCGGTCTCCATCATCGTCGAGTGGTCCACCCGCATGTTTCAATCCACGCACCCGTGAAGGGTGCGACTGATTTCTACTCCATGATCGGTATCGACAACACGTTTCAATCCACGCACCCGTGAAGGGTACGACCCGAGGGCTACGAGTGGCCGCGCTACGAGTCTGGTGTTTCAATCCACGCACCCGTGAAGGGTGCGACGATGCCCGTAAGGATTAGGCGCCGCAGGGCGCGGGTTTCAATCCACGCACCCGTGAAGGGTGCGACGTGAACCTCGCGCGGCTTAACGCGCATCAGGTAGTTTCAATCCACGCACCCGTGAAGGGTGCGACTTGTTCTAGATGCCCACATCCGTGGGCAGGCTTGGTTTCAATCCACGCACCCGTGAAGGGTGCGACGCGTTCCTGTCGGTCGACTGGGGTTCGGTCGGTGTTTCAATCCACGCACCCGTGAAGGGTGCGACGCGGCTGCGAGGTTGTAAACGTCGTTCCGCGCGATGTTTCAATCCACGCACCCGTGAAGGGTGCGACACGCCGGCGACTCTATGCACTGCAGGTAGTCGATGTTTCAATCCACGCACCCGTGAAGGGTGCGACAAAACCTCAAGTTCAACGAAAATAATTTCGTCGTGTTTCAATCCACGCACCCGTGAAGGGTGCGACCGGATCGCACTGCATCCGCAGACTGGCGCACGGGTTTCAATCCACGCACCCGTGAAGGGTGCGACTACTTTTGCGAGGAACATCCACCCTTGATTCCATGTTTCAATCCACGCACCCGTGAAGGGTGCGACGAAGGTCTTAGCCAGGGCCGCGACCGACATCGGGTTTCAATCCACGCACCCGTGAAGGGTGCGACAATCGCTCTCTGGGGCGTTTGCGATCATGCGCCGGTTTCAATCCACGCACCCGTGAAGGGTGCGACTCGTCAACAACCCCGCCCAACCGGTCGAGGGCGCGTTTCAATCCACGCACCCGTGAAGGGTGCGACTGGCGTCACATTGAGACGTGCGATCTCTGTTTGAGTTTCAATCCACGCACCCGTGAAGGGTGCGACCTCTTGCAGATCCATGTTGTACCTCCTAAATGTAGTTTCAATCCACGCACCCGTGAAGGGTGCGACACATCCGTGGCGGTCTTGTCGTAACTGTGGGCCTGTTTCAATCCACGCACCCGTGAAGGGTGCGACCAACCTCGTTGTGTACGGACGCGACGAGTACGCGTTTCAATCCACGCACCCGTGAAGGGTGCGACATGGCCTGCTTGATGCTCGACATGTCCGAGTGGTTGTTTCAATCCACGCACCCGTGAAGGGTGCGACTTGCGCAGGGGTACGCCCCCGGCTTGAGGCGGTTGTTTCAATCCACGCACCCGTGAAGGGTGCGACTCGCGACGCGCGGGGTGGGCGGGTTCTTTGCGATGTTTCAATCCACGCACCCGTGAAGGGTGCGACCTCGGCAGAATCTGGAAAGCGGTGTTGCGGTCGGTGTTTCAATCCACGCACCCGTGAAGGGTGCGACCATCAACACCCCGACCTACTCCGGCGTGACCCTTGTTTCAATCCACGCACCCGTGAAGGGTGCGACTAGAACGTGGGCATGACCGCGCCGAATAGCTGCGAGTTTCAATCCACGCACCCGTGAAGGGTGCGACGTCGCACCACGTGAGCTGAGGCGCTACATCGATTAGTTTCAATCCACGCACCCGTGAAGGGTGCGACTACGTGCTCGACGTGCTTATCGCGGTCGACTACGAGTTTCAATCCACGCACCCGTGAAGGGTGCGACACCCAGCAGCACGCTATGGTCGAGATGATCGCGAGTTTCAATCCACGCACCCGTGAAGGGTGCGACCTCGCGACGCGCGGGGTGGGCGGGTTCTTCGCCATGTTTCAATCCACGCACCCGTGAAGGGTGCGACGTGTTCCAACAGACCGAGAACCACGTCATACAGGAGTTTCAATCCACGCACCCGTGAAGGGTGCGACGGTTTTGTTGACACCTATAGTATAGCGTAGCGGTGTTTCAATCCACGCACCCGTGAAGGGTGCGACTGGCCGAAGATCTCGGGGATCTGGAGCCTTGGGGTGTTTCAATCCACGCACCCGTGAAGGGTGCGACTCACGCCCAGCACACCCCGCTACACCAAGTGGCAGTTTCAATCCACGCACCCGTGAAGGGTGCGACTCATCCCAGCGCTTGCACCAACACGTATAGTCGGGTTTCAATCCACGCACCCGTGAAGGGTGCGACTCGCCGACCTCAACGATGATTTCATCGTCAAGACGTTTCAATCCACGCACCCGTGAAGGGTGCGACAGCCAAAGTATACACTCCATTGCATTCCCAATATCTCTATATTCATTTTTCAAAGAGCGCTGGAGCTTGCATCGTTTATCCGTCCACATCTGATAGGTCTTTTTTGCGCGAACCGCACGCCACTTCGTCAGAACTTACAGTTCGCGCAACAGGCATTGTCGATCTATATGATTAGTAGCCCCTCTGGGTCATAACCAGGATTCGCACCAAAATGCTCCACTCGTGACTTCCAATTTTTGCCCAAGTTATAGAATCTCAGACTGTCTTTTGACCTATCGATTATTCCAATCAAGTCGACCTTCAGCCGCTCATATTGTGCGGGTTCAAGCAGGCACTCAAAAACAGAGTATTGAACACGCTGCCCGTGCTCGCAGCACAGCTTGGCGACGCGTCGCAGTCGGCGAGCACTGTCAGCATCACCACCGGCCACATCATACGTAACCAATACGTACACCTCTTACCTCCACAAACAAGCAGGATAATCGTTCAAGTCACCACGAAGGTACCGTGCAAGAAGCTGAGCCTGCGCAAACGGCAGCAATCCATACGGAATCCGCTCCCGCAAAAACGGATGCATCACATTCTCCTGCTTCTTTTTTTGCCATGCGGAAAGAGCTCGTTTAATCGAGTGCTCCTTGAAAAAGACTGCCCCTCCCGCTTCAAAACGAAAATCCTCTCGATCGAGCTGCCCGCGATTAAACAGCGTAAGAACGAATCGGTCGACATAAAAGGCGCGCAGCTCCTCGATCACGTCGAGCGCCAAACTCTCTCGACCAGGGCGGCACGCATGCAAGAACCCCATCTGCGAATCAAGGCCAACCGACTCGCATGCAGACGTGATGTCACGACTCAGCATGGTGTAGAAAAAAGAAAGGACCGCATTGACTGGATCTTTAGGTGGCCTTCGCGATCTGCCGCAAAATAGGTCAGATGCATCATTGGCGCGCAATAGGAATGGAAACGCGGTAAAATAAGCGTGCGCAGCATCTCCCTCGACTCCGCGAAGACCGTCAAGCGTCGACGCTTCGGTAACCGCAGCCTTGCTGCGCTGCAAGTATTCGACAACCGGTCGAATACTTTCCGAAATGTCTGGATAATCTCTCGCATAGTGCTGAAGCACGATACGCGCATTATGTATCTTTGCCATTACAAAACGACGTGATAGCTGTAGACAAGCGTCGGCGTCTGCTGACATCCTATACTGCTCTCGTCGCAAGAGCACGTTTCCCGTCGTTTCTCCCTCTACGCGAGCCTTGAATCTCCCCCGTTCATCAAGAATCGTCACGCTTACGCCTCGCTCAGCACAGGCGGCTAGAAGCGCCATGCTACATCCCACATGTCCGAACAACACGACGCTTTCCAGGACATGAAACGGCACGCTCATACTAGGCGCACCATCAACTGCCACACAAATGGCATCATCTTTCTTTCTCAGCCGAGCATCGGGATTCGTTACATACAACGTATTTAGCAGCCGTTTCATGTATCAACCTCCAATGCTCGCTCGTGCTCAGCCCAATATGCATGCACATCCCGCTGCGCGAAAGGGGCACAATCGTCTACCAGCGAGCATCGTTTACAACGCACATTTGTCGGCGGGGGCGGGGTTACACCTTTTGAAAAGAGCCCGTGCATCCTTTGCGCGAGCAGCACCACCCGCTCCTTCAGTTCTTGGGTTATACGCACTGTTTCACGCCGGCGCGTCTCCCCGTAAAAGAGGGCGCCCGCATCAATGCAGGCGCCCGCCATCTCTTCAAGACTCATTGCCTGTGCCGTCAACTGGAGACGGTCCCAGTCTTCTTGCTTTGGTTTGCCGACCTTATACTCGACCGGCATAATGATTTCACCGGTCTGAGCATCATACTCAACGATGTCGGCAACACCGTATAAACCGAGCTGAAAACTCACGACACGCACGCTCCGATCAGAGCGCACTCCCTTTGCACAGGTGTATCCTTCGGTATCGACCCGACGATGGAACAGCTCACCACGAACCGTATCCGCGCTGTCAGACCAAATCTGCTCAACGTGAATCAGTGCCCATTGGCGTTCGCAATACGCAATGTGTTGGAGGCCGGAGAGCGGCAACAGCTCATCTTCGGTATACATAGGTCAGCGTATCATGCCGAAGGAGGAATGTATTCGAACATCTTGACGCTCACCCCTTGGGGCACCGCCTCCTCATCAACGGTTATGGCGTAATCGTCAAAGGAGCGAGCCTCACCTTCGCTCCCCTGCGCACGAGCAACGGTCACCGTCTTGAACAAACGGTCAGCAGGAGCATTCCCCAATTTGCTCTCATGCTTAAAGAGCACCAATAGGCGCGATGTCATGAGGCCGCGCGCGGCGCTGCGATCGCTCTCGAACATGTTCATGAGTGCTTCGAGCAAGAGGTCGAGGTCCGCTTGGCAAAATCCCGTTCGCTCCGCAAGCGAAGCAGAAATAAACCCTTCGATGCGATACAGACCATAAGGAATGTACTGCTTGCGGCCCATAGTCTTGTTGTCTTTGTCTTCCTTGGCCTCCGTTGCGGCCATACGGGTGATGCTCATCTCGAGCGGTAATACCGGCTCAACGGACTCTCCGAAGCACAGCTGCACCGGCCCGCGAACCTGGCCGCAATTCACGCCGGTAGTCATAACAGCTCCAAACGTGCGAATATCATAAAAGTTGTCGCACATAAACTGCGTGACCCGACGTTGATCCTCGACTTTTTTCGGCAGCTTCTTCGCTGTGGGCTTGAGGTCGTAGTGGACATACGCTTTATTGTTGCGCTCGTTTAGGACGGCACCTTCCTGCACATAGATCTTGTAGCCGAGCTCCCCCTCGGAAACATCGGGATCATTGATGTCTGCGCCTTTGACAAGATCGACATAGTTGCGAATCTTGCGCTTGATACAGACGTCCGAAATAATGCCCCGGCTGGTCTCCGGATCAATTCGCGGCAAATTGCCCGCATCGGGGTCACCGTTGGGGTTGCCGTTTTTCACGTCGCAGAAAAACACAAAGTCGTACCGGTTTTTGATGGGCTCTGCCATGGTTATTCCTCCTCAGTTGACACGGTGTTATCGGCAGCGTCATCGACACCGCGCGCTTTCCATAGATGTCCGAGCTCTTGATGGAAGGCGATATAGAACTCCGCCTGTTCGTCTGCGTCCAGCGTCTTGGGGAGCACGGGGCTCACAGATGAAAGGTGCGAAACTATCTCGTTCATCTCGCGATCGAATTTGATGGCAAGCCCCTTGTTCTTCTTTCGAAGCGCACTTGTATGCACCTCATATCCCCGCAAAAGTGTCGAAAATACGCGTGCAGGGGTTGTTGCCGCCGCCCCGATGTACTTATCGCGGATAGAAGCGTTCACCTCGCCTAGCGCCGCAAGCTGTGTCCGTTCGAGTACCGCGAAGAGCCTCCCCAGCAGATAGCCCGAACTCTGATTCTCGGGATTCATCTCCATGTCAATCCTCTCCCTCTCTGTCACCGCAACCCCCTTCATTCTTCGCTTGCGAACCAGGCAGCCCTTGAGAAGCGAAGCTCTTTGCCCAAGATCCCATGGGTTCTTCGTAGCCTGATCAGCCCTCATGCGCATCAAGACGAGCTTCTGCAACGCCTCTGGAAATGCAGAGCCCCCTACCAACGCATAAAAACTCTGGGAGATTACTGTCGACGGGACGTTTTCTTGTTTCCCCTGCGGGGCAAGCTGCCGCAGCAAGCTGCCGAGCGCCGTTGTCGCAACTCCGCTTATCTCAATATCCTCTAGATACTGTGCGTAGTTGCGCATGAGGTCACCAAAGGTACTCTGGTAAAAGAAGCGCGCCGATAACCGGGCGGCATTAGGCGAAATACCGAGGATGCAAAACCTCGCATTGAAGTCGAATGCGCCGTCTCGTTTCTTGCCCATGCGCATCGACAGGAGGGTTTGCTGCACCTGTTGGTTGGTCTGATCGTCCTCGGCGGGCAGCGCACCGCCAAACAGCTGGAAAACGGCCGACTCCTCACGTGGCGCGGGGCGATCTGCCCAAAACACAACAAATGTGTTTCCAAAGCGAATGCGTCGCTCGCGATTTCCCAACACCTCTCTCAACGCTGTTCCAGCAGCAAATGCTGCTTCTGCGGAAAGAGAGGCGTTGTAGGTTTTCTTCATCCCATAGGATTCGCAGGCATCGAAGTTGAAGGACACAAGCGACGCGCCCGAAGACTGCGCACCCGGGAGACCGGCAATCTGGGGGAACAACCGTGCACGTGGCGCCATCTTGCCCGTCACGGAACAATAGCCCGACGGAGCATCAACATCGGGGGCGCCGTACGCGTTCCACGCCTCCCTGATTGGTGACGCATCGTGCACACGATGACTTGCGCCAAGCATGCGAAACACCATGAATCCGCCAGTGGAGATTGCCTCAATAACTGCGTCGCCAAGATGCGCCAGGTGATCATCACGTCCAAAAAACCTCAGTAACGCGCGCGCCTCAGCGTCATCGCACGTTGCCAGCACGGCGTTGTGCAAGTCGCGCGACGCGGCAAGGCACTCGACGCCGCGCCTTTCATCCAAGCCAAATAGGTACTTCGCATTATCGCAGCAGAAATATGGCTTGATTCCCGACGACCTCGTCTCGTGTTCGGGAACCTTCAACACGCGATACCTAGCAGGCCCGTCCGTCTCCCCCGAGACAAGAGGAAGAATCTCTCGTACGGAGCCCTCTTGGTCGATGATTATCTCCCACGCAACCTTCTCGCTGCTCCAGCCCATCACTGGCACGTCGCGATCAGGATCCTCGAGCATACGATTGTAAAGCGAGCAAAGCTCCTTAACGATCATCCGACCACCCCCTCGCGCGCCGAGGCAACATCGATGATGCCACCTCGCATGACGGCACGATAAAACATCGGCTGCGGGTGCTCCGGATCAGAGAAATCTAGGTCATAGAGCATAAATCCCAAATCCCTCTCAGGGACATCCTCGTAGAACGAGCGGGGAGATTCATCTCCCTCGATCAGCTTGACTACAGCGGGAAACTCTCTGCAACCCAATACCGGTTGCACGAAACACTGCCCCCTCCGCAGCCTGCGAAGCGCAATGTTGTAATGTTTCTCCGGCGTATCGTCGCTGCCGGCACGGTCCGTCATTTCGAAGTGGGCCTCAATCGTATATGCGACGTCCTTAAGGTATGTGGTCGCACGCTGCTGGCGACTTTGCGCTGCATCAATGAAGACCTCATCGCCCCGCATGAAAGCTGCCCTCGCGTTTTGATAGCTCAGCTTGCTCTCAAGCTCATTGCGCCGAAAAGTGTCGAACCTGATTTCATTGAGAACTATGATCCGATCGATATGCCATCGAATAGCCGGCTTCCAATACACAGCTTCGAGTATGCCACGTGCCGCAGAAGGCGTAATGACGTCATAGCTCACACGTTCCGCTTTCATCTCGGGGCGCGTGAAACACGCACGGAGCCCCGATATGGTAACTCGGATTCCATAGCCCATACTTCCTCCTTCCTCCCTGTCTCGATGCGCCAACCCTTTAGAAGATAAGCTCCTTCTGCTCCTCCTCCCCGGGCTCCAACAACCCAACCTCGTCGCTGTAAAACGCACTGCACGCGGATGCTACGCGCAGCACGCTGATGGGCTCAAAGGACTTCGCATCAATCGCTCCGCCCCGGACAAGAGCATCGTATACGTCCGTGCGGACAGAAATACTGCTACGCTGCAACGTTGCAGCCATTGAGGCAGGTGCAGCCCCTGCCTCTACGCATCGCGCCAGGCGATTAAGTAGCGCTAAGCCTGCTTCACCCCAGGGAACAAATACGGTTTTTGCCGTATCGTCGATGATCTTGTAACGCTGGGCAACCGTTTCAAGTCGCAGCGTCTTATATTCACTATGCACAAGCTGCACGTTTGTTAGCTCACGGTATATCTCGCGCTCGTCGAGCAGCTCGGGCTCAAAGCCGTAACGCTCCGAGAAGAAGGGTTTTATCAGGCTCTCGTCGATAACGCCACCACGGTCTTCGATAAGCATGCGAGCAATGCCTTTCATGCGTTCGAGCCAAGTGCGGGCGAGGGGCGCCGTCTTCCTTTCATCCGACCCACCAACTCGCACGGGGTCATTCTCAAGCTCGAAGACCTTGACGATGCCCTCGGATCTCCGCCCCTCGCGGTTGCATCTTCCCGCAGCTTGAAACAGAGAATCGAGGCCCGCAAGTTCGCGGTATACGCAGGGAAAATCAACGTCTACGCCCGCCTCGATGAGCTGCGTCGACACCACGACGCAGCGATTATCATTGCTTAAGCGCGCTCGAATCTCTTCCAGCAACTTCGAACGGTGCAAGGGCGTCATATTCGCACTGAGGTGGTATATTCCTTGAGCAGGCATCGCATTGCCGAGCTCAGAGTCTTCCAGCAAACGACACCTTACCGCCTCATAGAGGCCACGCGCCTTTGCCTTAGTTCCCACGACACAAAGCACCTGGTGTTTCGCGGCCAGATCATCTGCAAGCTCTTCCTCCGTTACGCTACGCACGTATTCGAATCGCGTACGGCGCCCAAACACCTCGTCGAACCCCTCACGATGCCGGACGATCTCCTGCGGCCTCGAGCAGAACGGCCACCGGTTTTCTAGCGCGGGCTGGGTCGCCGTGCACAGCACGACGCTGACACCATAATCAACGACGAGCTCTTCGAGCATGGCGAGCGTTGCCGTCAAAAGTCCATCGGGCAGCGTCTGGGCTTCATCAAGCACTATGACGCTGTTGGCGATGTTGTGCAGCTTTCGGCACGCTCCCGGTTTATTTGAGTAGAGCGATTCGAGCAGCTGAACGTTTGTGGTAACGACAATGGGCGCATCCCAATTTTGAATCGCCAAGCGATACTGCCTGCTCCGCTCATCTCCCAACTGTTCAAAATCGAAATTGGAATGATGCTCGAGAACGTTTGCATCGCCAAATATGTTTCGGAAGACCTCGGCGGTCTGGCTGGTAATCGAAGTAAATGGAGATGCGTAGATGATTCGCGAGCAACCATGTCTGAGGGCATGCGGTATCGCAAACCCCATAACCGACAGCGTCTTCCCCCCTCCTGTAGGGGTCGACAGCGTAAAGATCCCTCTACTACGCAAAGATGCCGCTCGACAATCGCGTAGAATCGAAGCGCGAGCACGGTTGACAGGCGTGTCCGGCGCCAGTGCCATGAGACGCTCCATATGTGCATCCAGCAATCTCGAGAGCGTCTCAACCGTGTCAAATGAACGTGCGCGACGAATACCCGCCGTCTCCGGCGTCATAAACTGCTCGGTATCGAGATAATCCGCGTCGACAAGGCATGAATACAACATACGACAAAGTACGGAAAGTGAGAAGACGACTTGCTTCTCAGCGGAACGCTGGTCGCATCCCCGCTCTCGGGCCGCCGCAAGACGACCAACCAAATTCAGCGGCTCTAGGTCGTCGTATTTCGGGAGTTCCAGCCCCATCCCTGTCAGCTCTTGTAATAGCTGAGAAAGAGAAGACCCCCGGACGCAACGTTTGTCCAAGCGCTCCGTCAGTGGCGTACGTTCACCCGCCTCTTGCACGATACCGTTGGGCACGCCGCCGTGATGGCCCGCGAGGGCATAGGCGAGCAGCATGCCCTCGATACCACCACCGGTACCATAGCGCTCGCACGCCAACGCCGCTCCCGCCGTTGCATGGTCGACCGGCTCTGAACTTCCTCTTAAACGTTTCTGGAACTGCAAGGTCGCTTTTCCAATATCATGAAGCAAACCGAGTGCATAGCCCCAACGCCCGTATCCAAACGAAGCGGCAAACGCCTCTGCCTGAACTGCAACGTTTCGCAGGTGGCACTCAAGAGGCTGCCAAGTTTCAGGATCGCTTGACTCTGTTGTATGCGCGTACCATCTCTGCATGCCGACCGCCCTTCTCACGCGGTTGCCTACCTACATGATACGCGTTATTCCATACGTATATTCATTAGACGGGTAAAAGTCGATGAACGGTAGTTGCGACCGTTCACCGACCCGTGCTGGGCGATCATCACCCGGCTAATGTTTCAACCCACGCGCGCAAGGCGCGACACATCTATCGTAACAGCGGATACAGCCTGCCCGGCGCAAGAAAACACTCGAGCAGCACTAAATAGTCCGCAATGTGATTATTATTGGGCTAGCCTCTTCAGATACGAGCGCATGCGGCGCGCCTTGGCGCACGTCTCGATAAGCGACGGCAAGTTTCGGCCCTTGACCAGCAGGTGCTCGAGCGCCCGCAGCTCATCCACCTCGTCGTCCTCCGCCATAATCGCCACCGCTCGGCAGGCGTTGCGCGCAACATACGCCTCGTACCGCTCGCGCGTCTCGCGAGGAAGGTCGGCCGGATACGCCAAGCGGTTAATCGCCGTCTTGAGCTTCACACGCTGATTGGGCAAGCGGTCGAACATCGCGTCCAGCCGAGAGAACGAGAAGCTCGCACCGCGGCCCCATGAGGAGACGAGCACCGAGGCGATCCCCTGATAGCGCTCTAAGACCGTTCCCGGATACCGCGCATGCACCGATTCGTTTCTCATCTGGCCGAGCGGCAGGTAAACCCGGTACCGCACCTTACCGGAAGCGGCGGAGCGCACGATCACCTCAAAGTCTGCCAGATACGCGTTGGCGATGCAGAAGGGCGCGCACTCCATCGGTCTCAGCCCTATCCACCCGAGAGGCGCATTGGGTATTCCATCCGAAACATCTACGATGTCCTCCGCCGGATAAGCCTCCGGTGACACGGAATCAAAGACCGTCATGCGCTTGGCCCCGTAAAATGCCCCCGGCCCGACGTATACAACCGACGGTGGCAAAACGACGTCCTCCGCAAGCACTCCCTCAAACGCGCGGGGACCGATGTAGCGCAGCGAGTCAGGCAACGTGATGCGCTTGCACCTCAACTCACGAGGAGCGAAGGCGACCGACTCATGCTCATCGGCGCCGCCGGCGCAAAGCCACTTGGGAACATCCGGGCCCCGGTTAGCCATGGCAAGGCGGCCTGCGCCAAACGCCCGCTCGGAGATGGCGACCACGCCATCGGGAACATCGATCTCAAACCCGCCGCGACAGGGTCTGATATAGCGGGAACCGTCGATTACCCGCTTTGGCGAGAGAGAGACCCCGTAGCGCCGAAATACGTCGAGGAGCTCCTCATCTCCGGCATCGACCGCCGCGGAGACATCTGCCTCCGCGCCATAACCCTCTGCAAGAAACGCCTCGATGAGCTCGGCGTCGAGCGTGTCGCAGATGCCCCACATGCCCGGCGCGGCATAGTCCATGCTCTCCGTACGGCAACAGCTCGCCTCCGCCGCGCCGGCGGGCACGCTATATAGCTCCGTATGAGCACTCCGCCCGTCCCAAAGAACGTAGCAGCTCTGCGAGGAGACCTGTTCCTCGATGGGCACCAAGTGCTTGCGGAGGGCGGAGCGAGAGACGCTCCTGCCCAGCGGAAGATGCCTGTGGGCGGCCTCCATGAGCTCGGCACGGTACGCATCTGGCAGGCGCCCGGGCAGACCGCGGCGGTCCTCGAGGCGCACGGCTTGCGCGCGCCTTTTGGGGGAAACGTCCTCCAAGGCCCGCTTCAGGCTCCGCTCGCTTGCCCAGGAGTCGTATGTACGAACGGTATATAAGTTCGGCACTTCGATGCAGTCCACAGGCAGCCCCTCCCCTCGTCGAACTACTTCATCCTTCTAAGCGGCACGCCCCGGAGTCAGGTGCGCCGTTTTCCACGAGCCAACCGATTATCTCGAGCTGCTCACACAACTCGTTGTAGGCATACATAGAAAAGATCGAAGCTGCCACAGAAGCACGATCGCCTTCACGGGCGGTGTGCATCTTCCATGCGGAAGTTCCGCGCAAAGCTAGGCGAGAATGGCAAGCGCCGCGCCCCTGCCGCAGCTGCGTGCTACCATGGCGTCTGCATCTATCCGCAATAAGAAAGGATCCATCTATGGAGCGTCCCTGCGCCTGGAAGTCCTACAACGACACCGAGCTCGCCCAGCTCGAGGAGCTCTGCGGCAACTACCGCACCTTCATCTCCGAGAACAAGACCGAGCGCGAGTGCGTGCGCACCAGCGTCGCCATGGCCCGCGAGGCAGGCTACATCTCGCTCGACGAGGCGGCGGCGCTCGGCCGTGCCCTCACCGCCGGCGACAAGATCTACGCCGTGAGCCACAACAAGACCCTCATGCTCGTGAACCTCGGCACCAAGCCGCTCGAGGAGGGCGTGAACATCCTCGGCGCGCACATCGACAGCCCGCGCCTCGACCTCAAGCAGAACCCGCTCTACGAGGCAGGTGACATGGCCTATCTGGACACCCATTACTACGGTGGCGTGAAGGCCTACCACTGGGTCGCCACCCCGCTCGCCATCCACGGCGTGGTGTGCAAGAAGGACGGCACGACCGTGGACGTCTGCGTGGGAGAGAACGCCGACGACCCCGTGTTCTGCGTGTCCGACCTGCTCATCCACCTTGCGAGCGACCAGATGAAGAAGCCCGCGGGCGAGGCGGTCGACCATGAGAACCTCGACGTGATCGTGGGCGGGCGCCCCGTCGTGATCGACGAGGCCAAGGACGGCGAGTCCAAGGAGCCCGTCAAGCAGCTGCTGCTCGATATCCTCTCCGAGAAGTACGACATCGCCGAGGAGGACTTCCTCTCCGCCGAGATCGAGATCGTGCCTGCCGGCGCCGCGCGCGAGATGGGCTTCGACCGCTCGATGATCCTGGGTTACGGGCAGGACGACCGCGTGTGCGCCTATACCTCGCTCGCCGCGCAGCTTGCGGTGGCGCACGTCGAGCGCACCTCCGTCACGCTGCTCGTGGACAAGGAGGAGATCGGCTCGGTGGGCGCCTCCGGCATGACGAGCCGCTTCTTTGAGAACACCATGGCCGAGGTGCTGGAGCTCGCGGGTGAGGGCGGGGGCCTGGCGCTGCGCCGCTGCCTCGCCAGCTCGCGCATGCTGAGCTCGGACGTCTCCGCCGGCTTCGACCAGCTCTACGCCGACCGCTTCGAGAAGAAGAACGCCGCCTTTATGGGTCACGGCCTGTGCTTCAACAAGTACACCGGCGCGCGCGGCAAGAGCGGTTCCAACGACGCCGACGCCGAGTACATGGCGCTCGTGCGCGACATCATGGACGAGGCGGGCGTTGCCTTCCAGACCTGCGAGCTCGGGCGCATCGGTGCGGGCGGCGGCGGCACCATCGCCTACATCCTCGCTGAGTACGGCATGGATGTCATCGACGCCGGCGTGGCGGTGCTCTCGATGCATTCGCTGTGGGAGGTCTCCAACAAGGCCGACGTCTACGAGGCCTACAAGGGCTACAAGGCGTTTATCGAGCGCGCGTAGCGAACGCAACCTCTTTGAATCTGGGCCCATCGGCACAAACGGACGAACCGCCGCGCGCTGCTCGCTCCGCTACGCCGGTGGGCCCTGTCTTTTTAGCCGGACCGCATGTATTCGGCTACGATACAAGGTAGCTGCCCCGGAGGCGCAACCGTTGGAGGTCACCGTGCTCGAGGTCATCATCTCCCCCGCGAAGCAGATGCGCATCGCACGCGATGCGTTCTCCCCTAAAGGGATTCCGCCGTATCCCACCGAGACCGAACGGCTATGGCGTGCGCTGCGCACCATCGAGCGCGAGATGGGGGCAGCCGGCCTCAAGGCTCTCTGGAACGTGAACGACAAGCTTCTCGCCGAGAACATCGAGCGGCTGCACGCCTTTATCCCCGTAGCGGACGAGCGCGCGCTCGACGAGCCCGCCGTCACCGCAGTCGCCTCTGCTGCCGTCTTCTCCTACGTGGGCATTCAATACCGCAGCATGGCGCCTGAGGTTATGAATCTCGACGCGCTCGACTGGATTCAGGACCACCTGTGGATACTCTCCGCGCTCTACGGGTGCGTGCGGCCCTTCGATGCCGTAGAACCCTATCGGCTCGAGATGGGGGCCAAGCTCGCCGTCGACGGCGCGCGCGACCTCTACGGGTTCTGGAGCGATAAGCTGGCGCGGGCGATCGCCCCGTCGGACGCGGGATCTGACGGACAGCCGCCAGCCCCCGATGCGGGCTGCACTGTCGTAAACCTCGCCAGCGCGGAATACGCCCGAGCCGTACTACCCCACCTGCGCGCGACCGACCGTGTCGTAACCTGCATCTTTGGCGAGGAACTCCGCGCCGGCAAACCGGTCCAGCGCGCAACGGCAAGCAAAATCGCACGCGGGTCGATGGTACGCTGGATGGCTGAGCACAATATCGAGGATGCCCGTGAGCTCAAGGGTTTCGATATAGGCTATCGCTACGACCCCAAGCTCTCCGCCGCGGCCGCCGCGCCGCGCACACCCGCCGCGAGCGAGATCCTCGTGTTTATGCGTGCGTAATGAACCGGAATGCGAACGCGCGACGAGGGGTTTGCGAGCGCAACCGTACCTATTAGGAGGGGGTTAGTAATTCTAGTGCCTACTTTACGCAGGTCCCGTCAAGTAGCAACGCGCTGTCATCGTCATCGTCCAAGCCGTCTACCTCGGCAAATGCGAAGCGCGGAAAAACCGGCTACTTTGAGAGATGCCGCTAAAGTAGACACTAGAATGAATAACCCCCTCTTTTAAGAGGGAAACCCGCCCATCTTGTTACCGTTGGCCGAAAATGTCACCCCTCGTTGGGCGAAAGCGCCCTCCCCTTTTCGCTCAACGACGCCCAACCCGTCCACCGGGGGCATGGAAACCTCTGGGATGCTCAACAGATCATGGATGCGACAGGGCGCCGACGCGAGAGCGCGCGGCTTTCCGCGTCCTACAGCATCAGCGATACAAGCGGGATCGTCACCACCGAGAACACAACCGAGAGAAACGTCACCTGCATCATGGGCTTGGTGTCGCGGCCGTTCTTGAGGCAGTAGAGCGCGCCCAGCGTGGCGACGGGCATGGCGCCGTCGAGCACGATGACGGCACGCAGAAAAGCAGACAGGGGAAACAGGTTGACCGCGATGAGGCTCGCGAGGGGCACGATGAGAAGGCGGCCTGCGGCTGCCACGTAGGCGCGCGGGTTGCCGAGCATCTCGAGCGGTCGGTAATGCGCCATCGACGAGCCGGTGATGAGCAGGGCGAGCGGAGTGGCCATCTGCCCCACGATGCCGAGCGCCTGGCCGACGACGCCCAGCCGGTTCACGCCTGCGAGCGCGAGCACGAGCACCGCCACGCTTGCAGCGAGCGTAGGAGTCTTGAGCGAGGCGAGCACGCCGCGCAGGCGATCGGCGGGACGGCCCGCATCGGCCGTGGCATCGATGAAGAAAAGCGGGCCCACCGCAAACAGGATGACGTTGGCGGGAATGAGGGCGATGGCCGCATAGAGCACCGCTTCGGCACCCAGAATTGCGCCCACCACCGGAAGCCCGATGAAGCCGCAGTTGCCGAAGGCGATGGCAAACCGGTACGAGACGCGGGCATCCTCGGTGTCGCGCAGCAGAAACGCCATCACGAGCGCGACCGCAATCGCGATGACATAGGTGACACCGGTCGCGAGCATAAGGAGCGCGAGCGTGCCGGCGTCGGGCAGGGCCTCCGCCCCATCGATGGAGGCGAGGATCGAACACGGCAGAGCGACGTTGAGAACGAGTGTCGAAAGGCGGTTATCGAGGTCGCCGCCGATGATCCCCAATTTGTTAAGCGCCCAACCCAACAGGATGGGCAGCGAGACCGCGAGGATCTGCGTCGTCACAAACCCGAAACCCATGCGCATCCCCCTTCTCCCCCAACGGCTGGAGGTATTCGCGGCATACGGCGTCGCATACCTCTCAGCACCATGAAAACGTCTCTCCGTGCGGCCCTTGAACACGAGCCGCTAGTCAACTATCGTAGCATGGCACCTTGCTCCCAAGGAGGACTCCTATGATCGATTGGCTCATCCGGCGCTTCGTCACAGGCGCCGACAACGTCCAAGACCCCGCCGTGCGCACGCGCTACGGGCAGTTTGCCGGCACCGTCGGCATCATCTGCAACGTGGCGCTCTGCCTAGCCAAGGGCGCCGTCGGCCTTATCGCCGGCTCCGTCTCCATCGTGGCAGACGCCGTCAACAACCTCTCCGACGCCTCGTCGAACGTCATCAGCCTGCTCGGCTTCAAGTTGGCGAGTCGCCCGGCCGACCCCGAGCACCCCTACGGGCACGGGCGCTACGAATACCTGTCCGGCCTCATCGTGGCGGCGCTGGTGCTTGCCATCGGCTTCGAACTCGTAAAGTCGTCCATCGAGAAGATCCTCTCCCCCACCCCGGTCGAGTTCTCCGGCGCGCTCGTCGTCGTGCTCGCGCTCTCCATCGCCGTCAAGCTCTGGATGGCCGTCTTCAACCGGACCATCGGGCGGCGCATCGGTTCCGAGACCCTCGAGGCCACGGCCGTCGACTCGCGCAACGACGTCATCTCGACGGGCGCCGTGCTCGCCTCCGCCGTCATCGCCCACCTGACGGGTCTCGACCTCGACGGCTGGGTCGGCACCGCCGTCGGTCTCTTTATCCTCTGGAGCGGCATCGGGCTCGTGCGCGAGACGGTAGACCCGCTGCTGGGGCAGGCGCCGTCGCCTGAGCTGGTGGACCATATCCGCACCAAGATCATGAGCTACCCCGGCGTCCTCGGCACGCACGACCTCATGGTGCACGACTACGGCCCCGGACGGCAGTTTGCGAGCGCGCACGTGGAGATGGCCGCCGAGGCAGACCCGCTCGAGAGCCACGACCTGATCGACAACATCGAGCAGGACTTCAAGACCGAGGACCGCATGATCGTGACGCTCCACTACGACCCCATCGTCACCGACGACCCGGCCGTGAACGACATGCGCAACTGGATCAACCAGGCCGTGAAGATCATCGACCCGCGCCTTTCCATCCACGACCTGCGCACCGTGGTCGGCCCCACGCACACGAACGTCATCTTCGACTGCGTGCGCCCGCAGGACCTCGCCATGCCCGCGAGCCAGCTCAAGCGCCGCATCGACCAGATCGTGCGCGACCACTACCCGCGCTGCCGCTGCGTCATCACCATCGACGAGAGCTACGTGAGCTCCGCGCAGTAGCGATTGCTTCTCGAGACGCTCCGCGCCGACACGGGCCTCCAAACGCAAGCAGGGCGCGCACCGGACGAACCGGGGCGCGCCCTGCATCGTTGGGCACGGTTATGTGCGGGGGACGCAGGCGTCCCGCCTGCCCTTAGCCGAAGTAGCGGTCGAGCAGGCCCTTGAAGGCGCGGCCGTGACGGGCCTCGTCGCGCGCCATCTCGTGCACGGTGTCGTGGATGGCGTCGAGGCCGGCGGCCTTGGCGCGCTTGGCGAGGTCGGTCTTGCCGGCGGTGGCGCCGTTCTCGGCCTCAACGCGCATCTCGAGGTTCTTCTTGGTGGAGTCGGTCACGACCTCGCCGAGGAGCTCGGCGAACTTGGCGGCGTGCTCGGCCTCCTCGTAGGCGGCCTTCTCCCAGTAGAGGCCGATCTCGGGATAGCCCTCGCGGTGGGCGACGCGGGCCATGGCGAGGTACATACCGACCTCGGAGCACTCGCCCTCGAAGTTGGCGCGGAGGTCGGCCACGATGTCCTCGGAGACCTCGGGCAGCTTGCCGACGCCGACGACGTGCTCGGCAGCCCAGCTCATCTCGGTCTCAGACTGCTTGATGAAGCGGTCGCCGGAAACGCCGCACTGGGGGCACTTGAAATCGGCGGGGAGCTCCTCGCCGTCGAACTCCTCGACGTAACCGCAGACGGGGCACACGAACTTCATGTTGAACTCCTTTGGTTGCAGGTACCAGACGATGCGCACCCCCTCCCTTACGGGCCCTCTTGGGGTGCGTGGCATAGCTTAGCACATCGGGCGGACAGCGCCGGCGAGAATACGTTACCTCTTTTGTAACCATTATCCGACCATGGTTAGCCGCGGCCGACCTCACGCAAAAGGGCCCCGGAGGGCCCTTGGGATTGCGTGGTGCCTGAGGAGAGACTCGAACTCTCACGATGTCGCCATCGGTGGATTTTGAGTCCACTGCGTCTGCCAATTCCGCCACTCAGGCATTGCGCGAACTATAGTACCACACCCGCCGCGCTTTCCCGGGCGTCAAACCGCGCGCATCTCGACGAGGGCGATCGAGCGGCGCATCTCGCGCACGTCGAGCCCGCGGCCGTCGACGCTCGCCTCCCCCATCTGGTTGTCGTACGGGTCCCAGCGCACGCCGTCGGCCGGCGGGGTGAGCTCCGCTTGAAACGCGCGGTTGGCGACCATGCGCCACGGATCGAGGTTGCCGAAGTGATGGCGCCGCCGGGCCTCGTCGCCGGCGCGGCGGGCCGACGAGCCAAACGAGCAGTCCGCCCAGAGCCATCCGGTCTCCGGCGTGTAGAAGCGCGCCCAGTCATGCGGCCCCACGTGGTCGGGGGCAACATAGAGCCCGCTTTCCCACCGCGCCGGCACCCCAACGATGCGACAGAGCGTGATGAACGTGAGGGCAAAGATACCGCAGTCGGCGCGCCGCGACTTTGCGCAGGCGTCGGCGATGGCATCGAGCTGCGCATACGCCGGCTGATAGCGATAATCGATGTGCTGCGTGATGTAGTCGTAGATAGCCCGCGCGCGGTCGAGCGGCCGCTCGAGCCCCGCGGTCAGGCGCTCGGCGAGGGCGGCGAGGTACGGGGTGAAGACGATGTGCGGGCGCTCCTCGGCAAGGTCTGCCGCCGTGGGCGCCGGGTCCTCGCCCAAGCGGGCGGGCAGCGTGCCGTCGCACGGCCCCGCGGCCTCGGCGTCGGTGCCCGCCCACGCGTCAAGGTAGGGCGCACGGGTGCGGTAGCGATAGGTGACGCTGAACGCGCGGCGCGCATCGGATTCCCAGAAGACCGTACGGGCCGGCGCCGCTTCCGGCGCGACGTGCGCGCCCGGCGTCGCCTCGATGATCTCGATGGCGCCCTGCAGCGCGCAGGCAGCCGGCAAGGGCAGCCAAGCGCGCACCGTCTCGCCCGAAAGCGCCCCGGGCACCTCGAGCGAGGCGCGAAGGGTTATCTCGCAGCCTGCAGCGCCGCGCTCGCGCATCTCGGCGAGCACGGCATCGCGCGCGGCGGTGTCATAAGGCGGCTCGGGCGTGAGCCCGGGCGCCTCCGCAGGGTACACGCGGAGCGAATCGAGGAAGTTTCCGAGTACGCAGAGCTCACCGTCAACGTAGCGCCAGTCGATGCGCCCGCGGGCGATGAGCTCGTCGAAGGCGTCTTCGGTAAACGCGGGCCACTCACGTCTGACCAGCGCAACGGCCTCTTGCCGCGGCACGCAGAAGTCCTCGGCGAGCCTGCCCATGCGATGACGCTCGGCGCGCAGACAGGCGGCGAGCGCCGGCTCGCAACCTGCCTCCAACAGGCGCGTGCAGGCGTCGCGCGCCGCCTGAAGGTGCCCCGCCGCCTTCAGGCGCGCGATCTCGGGATGCAGCCCCACGTCGAGGAAGCGGAAATCCTCGTTCGCGACATCGTCTGCACAGCCAACCGGCCCTGCGCACACCAGCTCACCCGCCGCCGGATACACGGTCTCAACCACCATAGCCCCTCCTCGCCATTGCGAAACCCGCGGAGCGGAAACCGCCCGGCGCGCATCTCGGACGCACGCCGCGGAATCCCGCCGCGCTTCAGCCGCGTATACGAAGAGGACCCCGAAGGTCCCCTTCGCGCACCCCTCGCCATACGGCAGCGGACGGCGCGCTAAGGGCCCTTCGGGGTCCTCCTTAGGAGTCGCTGTCTGGCACTTACGCCTTGTTGACGGAGCCGAACTCCTCCATGAGGGCCTTGGTCTTCTCGACGATGGCGTCGCGACCGGGCTTGAGGAGCTTGCGGGGGTCGAAGCCCTTGCCCTCGAGATCCTTGCCCGCCTCGACGTACTTGCGGGTAGCGGCCGCAAACACGAGCTGGAGGTCGGTGTTGACGTTGATCTTGGAGACGCCGAGCGAGATGGCCTTCTGGATCTGGTCCACCGGGATGCCCGAGCCGCCGTGGAGGACGAGCGGCAGGTCGCCGACCTGCTCCTTGATCTCGCCGAGGCGCTCGAACGAAAGGCCGGCCCAATCCTCGGGGTACACGCCGTGGATGTTGCCGATGCCGCAGGCGAGGAAGTCGACGCCCAGATCGGCGATCTGCTTGCACTCGGCCGGATCGGCGAGCTCGCCGGAGGAGGTCACGCCGTCCTCGGTGCCGCCGATGCCGCCGACCTCAGCCTCGATGGAGAGGCCCTTGGCATGGGCGAGCTCCACGAGCTCCTTGGTGCGGTCGAGGTTGAGCTGGAAGGTCTCCTCGTGGGAGCCGTCGTACATGATGGAGGTGAAGCCCGCCTCGATGGCCTTGAAGCAGTCCTCATACGAACCATGGTCGAGGTGGAGCGCCACGGGGACGGTCACGCCGGTCGCCTCGACGGCGGCCTTGACCATGTCGGCGCAGACCTTGAAGCCGCCCATCCACTTGGCGGCACCGGCGGTGCACTGGATAATCAGCGGGCTCTTGGCCTCCTCAGCGGCCTGGAGAAGGGCGAGCGTCCACTCCAGGTTGTTGGTGTTGAAGGCGCCGAGCGCGTACTTGCCGGCCTCCGCCTTCTTGAGCATCTCTGCTGCATTGACGAGCATACAAACCTCCCAAACTAAGGGTTGTCCAAAGACGCTCTTAGTTTACCACGGGCCGCAAACCCTATGCGCGCGATATGCCGCCGAGAGGAGGCGCGGGTGCGCAGACGGGCCCTCAGACGCCCTGCAGGAAGGGGTTGGAGGCGAGCTCGCGCTCCACCGTGGTCGAGGGACCGTGCCCCACCAGGCACGTGGTCTTGGGAGGGAGCAGGCGCCCCAAGCGCGCAAGCGACTCGCGAATCGCCGCCTCGTCGCCGCCCGCGAGGTCGGTGCGGCCATGGCTCCCCGGGAAGAGCGTGTCGCCCACAAAGGCGACGGGGCCACCCTCCGCCGGGCAGAACAGCACCACGCCGCCCGGCGTGTGGCCGGGCGCGGCGATCACCTGCAGGGCCGCATCGCCAAACGCGATGACGTCGCCCTCGGCGATGAGACGGTCGGGCGCGCCGGGGTCCTCGGTCTCGATGCCCCAGGCGCTCCTCTGGTGCGCGATGTTGACGGCAGGTATCTGCGAATCGTCCGCCGGCAGCAGATAGGGCACGCCGGGACCCAGCGCGCGGCGCATGCCCGCCACGCCGCCCACGTGGTCGGCATGGCCGTGCGTGCACACGATGGCGACGATCCGCACGTCCGGGTGCGCGGCGGCAAAGCTCTGGGCAAGCCCCTCGCCCGCCCATGCCGGATCGACGACGACGGCCTCGGTTCCCGAGATGGCGAAGTACGTGTTGGTCTCGATGGGCCCGTTCACCACATAGGAGACCTCGACCGGACCACATGGCGTCGTATCAAGCTGCATGGCACATGTCCCTTCCTGTCGACAAGCGGTAGCGCGGGGCGGTTGCGGCAGCTGCCGCGGTGCAGGCGCCGCCTCGGCTCGCTAGGGGCAGCGGTCGCCTCCCTTGCCCCAATGGGGCGGCTCGGTAGCCGCACGAAACGACCCCGTCCCCAAATGAGGCCCCCAAATGAGGCCGCACGAAACGACCCCGTCCCCAAATACGCTAGCTCAGGCGCTTCATCTGGCTCGCGCCCTCGCCCGGCTTCAGGCGGCGCGCATCGTAGACGCTCTCCACCCGGCTTATGGCGGCGAGCAGGGGGTCGAGGCCGCTCGCGTCCGAGATCTCGACCAAGAAGCGCAGCACGGCGACGCCGTCGCGGTTGGTCGAGGTCGCGGCAGAGAGGATGTTGGCCCCCGCGTCGCCGATGGCGATGGTGACGTCTTTGAGCAGGCCCATGCGGTCGAGGCACTCGACCACGATCTCCACGCGGAAGGCGGCGTCGGCACGCGAGTCCCATCCGACCTCGATCATGCGCTCGGGATGCTCCATCAGGCCCTTCACGTTGGGGCAGTCCGCCCGGTGCACGGACACGCCGCGCCCGCGCGTGATGAAGCCCACGATGTCGTCGCCCATGACGGGGTTGCAGCAGTGAGCGAGGCGCACGAGGAGCCCCGAGTCGGACGAGCCCTTCACCACCACGGCCGAGCCGCCCTTGCCGCTCCCCTGCGGCCGGCGGTTGCTCCCGCGGGCGGGCGCCACGGGCACCGAGGCCGCCGCCATCTCCGGAAGCTCCGGTTTGGGGTCGAGTATCTGCTGCACGCGGTTGCCCACGAGCCGGGGCGTCTGCTTGCCCGCGCCCACTGCGGCGAAGAGGTCCTCGAGCCGCTTGTAGTTGAGCTCGTCGCACACCTGGTTGAGCGCGCGCGTGGAGCGCGGGGTCGAGATGCCGTAGCCGCGCTTGCGCAGGTCGCGCGCGAGCATCTCGCGCCCGGCGGCCGCGTCGTCGTCTTTGGTGACGGCGGCGAAGTAGTGGCGGATCTTCGAGCGGGCCGAGGGGGTCTTCACGATGGAGAGCCAGTCGCGCGAGGGCTTGGAGTTCTTGTTGGTGAGGATCTCCACCCGGTCGCCCATCTGGAGTTCGTGGGTGAGCGGCGCCACCACGCCGTTGACCTTGGCGCCCACGCAGTGGTTGCCCACCTCGGTATGGATGGTGTAGGCGAAGTCGAGCGGCGTCGACCCCGCCCTCAGGCTCATGATCTCGCCCTTAGGGGTGAAGACGAAGATCTCCTGGTCGTAGAGATCGACCTTGAGCGAGTGCAAAAAC
>DVMF01000032.1 GCA_018715125.1 Candidatus Coprousia avicola
CCTCGCCGCCACCGCCGCAGGCGCCGACGGGCTCGAGATCGAGGTGCACGACGACCCGGCGAGCGCTTGGTGCGACGGATCGCAGGCGCTCACGCCCGACGCCTTCGCGCGCCTGATGGACCGGGTGCGCGAGATTCGCTCCGCCCTCGCAGGCGCCGGGAAGCCGGGCGCCACCGACGCGGAGGAGACCGCCTGATGCCCATCGACCAGAACACCGCGCCAGCCGACGAGCACCAGGACAGATCGTCGAGGCTCACCGTGGGCGTCCTCGGCCTGGGGCTTATCGGCGGCAGCTTCGCCAAGGCATACGCCGCCGCGGGCCACCGGGTGCTCGCCTTTGACACCGATGCCGAGACCATGGCGGCGGCATCGGTGGAGACCGTCTCGGGCGTGCTCGACGATAGCACCCTCGCCTCCTGCGACCTCATCATCCTCGCCGCCTACCCGGGCGCCTGCCTCGCATGGATCGAGGCCCACGCCGAGCGTTTGGCGGAAGCAAGCGCCGCGGCTGCGGGCAACCGGGCGAAAGACGCAGCTCCTGCCGGCCCCCTCGTCATCGACGCGGCCGGCGTTAAGCGCGCTATCTGCGCGCGGGCCTTCGACCTTGCCGCCGCCTTCGGTTTCTCCTTCGTGGGGGCGCACCCCATGGCGGGCTCCGAGCACGCCGGCTTCGCCCATGCGCGCGCGGACCTCTTTCACGGGGCCCCCATGGTCCTCGTTCCGCCCCCGGTAGACGATATCGAACGGCTCCTTCTGCTCGACCGCGCCCACAGGCTCCTCGCCCCCGTGGGCTTCGGTACCTACAGCGTGACCACGCCGGAGGCGCACGACCGCGTCATCGCCTTCACGAGTCAGCTGGCGCACGTGGTGTCGAACGCCTACGTCAAGAGTCCCACCGCGCAGGAGCATCACGGTTTCTCCGCCGGCAGCTACCGCGACCTCACGCGGGTCGCGCACCTGCACCCCGCCATGTGGGCGGAGCTCATGAGCGACAACGCGACCTTCCTTATAAGCGAACTCGATCAGATCATCGGGGCGCTCGGGCAGTACCGCGACGCCCTCGCCGCGGCGGACACCGAGCGCCTCCGGGCGCTGCTCGCCGAAGGGGACCGCATCAAGCGCGCTCTCGATGATTCGAAGGAGGACTGACGATGAACACCCTCACCATCGACGTGCCCGTATCCGCCCCCTACCGCGTGCACGTGGGAACGCGCCTGTTGGAGCAGGTGGGCCCGATCGCGCGTCCGCTCGTATCCGGACGGCGGGCCGCGATCATAACCGACTCGAACGTGGGGCCGCTCTACGCTCCCATCGTAGAGGCGAGTCTCAAAGAGGCGGGCTTCTCGACCGTCACGTTCACCTTTCCCGCTGGGGAGGCGCACAAGACGCTCGCGACCTACGGGCAGATGCTCGCGTTTCTCGCCGACGCCGAACTCGACCGCCACGATACGGTCGTCGCCCTCGGCGGCGGCGTCACGGGCGATATGGCGGGCTTTGCTGCTGCCACGTACCTGCGCGGCATCGCCTACCTCCAGGTCCCCACGAGCCTGCTCGCCATGGTCGACTCCTCGGTCGGCGGCAAGTGCGCCGTCGACCTCCCCCAGGGCAAGAACCTCGTGGGGTCCTTCTGGCAGCCGCGCGCCGTCATAGCCGACGTGGGGTGCCTGGGCACCCTGACGGACGCGCAGCTGGCAGACGGCTGCGGCGAGGTCATCAAGCACGCCGTCATCGCCGATCCCGCTCTCTTCGAGCTCCTCGAGAGCCATCCCATCACCCGCAGCGCGCTCGAGAACGCGCTCGACCTCGTGGCGACCGTGATCGCCCGCAACATCGAGATCAAGCGGGACGTCGTGGTTCAGGACGAACGCGAGGCGGGGCTCCGCAAGCTCCTCAACTTCGGACACAGCATCGGCCATGCCATCGAGGCGCGCGCCGGCTATACCCTCGGCCACGGGACCTGCGTCGGCCTCGGCATGGTGGCGATCACGCGCGCGACGGCGCGCATCTCAGACGGCGACGAGACGGCCCTCGAGGGGCTCGCCGACCGCATCGAGGGCCTCTGCCGGGCCCACGGCCTGTCCGTGACCTGCCCGTATACGGCCGCGGACCTCAAGGCGGCGGCCCTGCACGACAAGAAGCGTCGCGGTGAGCGCATCGACCTCGTCCTTCCTCGGGGGCTCGCATCCTGTACCATACAGACGGTTACGCTCGACGAGTTCTTCCTCCTCATGGAGGCGGGGCTCGCACCTAAGGAGGACGAGGCATGATCGCACGTATCGAGCCGGGCCCGCTCGCGGGTTCCATCGCGGCCATCTCATCCAAATCTGTCGCGCACCGCCTCATCATCGCGGCAGCCCTCGCCAACGGGAGGACGCGCATCGCATGCTCAACGACATGCGCCGACATCGATGCGACCGTTCGGTGCCTCACCGCCCTCGGTGCCCGCATCGATAGGACCGACGAGGGCTACGACGTGACGCCCGTGCCCAAGAGCCGCGAGCGCGGCATCCTCGCCGCCTGCAAGGGCGCCGTCCTCGATTGCGGCGAATCGGGGTCGACGCTCCGCTTCCTGCTGCCCGTCGCCGGCGCCCTCGGCGCGGACGCGACGCTCACCGGCTCCGCGCGCCTGGGCGAGCGGCCCCTCGACGACCTTACCGGCGAGCTCTTGGCGGGCGGATGCGCGCTCGAGGGGCTCGGCGGCTTCCCGTTCTCGATCAGCGGGCGCCTGCGCCCGGGGCGGTTCATCCTCCCCGGCGATGTGAGCTCCCAGTACATCTCGGGCCTTCTGCTTGCCGCCCCCCTTCTCGACGGCCCGGTGGAGATCCTGGTGCGCGGCCGCATCGAGAGCAGGCCCTACGTCGCCCTCACCATCGAGGCGCTCAGGGCCTTTCAGGTTCCGGTCGCCGAGCGCCGTCTCGTGGGGACCACGGCCGAGGAGCCCCAGACCCTCTTCACCGTCGGCGGCGAGGGATATCGCACCCCCGGTGAGGTTTCCGTGGAGGGCGACTGGTCCAACGCCGCGTTCTGGCTGTGCGCCGGAGCGCTCGGCCGCAAGCCCGTCACGGTGACGGGCCTCTCGCTCAACTCCGCCCAGGGTGACCGCGCCATCATGGCGACGCTCATGCGCTTCGGGGCGAAGGTGCTGCGCTCCCGCGGCGCGGCGACGGTGCGTCCCGACCGCCTTGTGGGCTTCACCCTCTCGGCGCGCGACATCCCCGACCTGGTGCCCGCGGTCGCCGCCGTCGCCGCCTGCGCCGCAGGAACGACGACCATCACCGACTGCGCGCGCCTCCGCATCAAGGAATCCGACCGCCTCGCGACGACGACCGAGACGCTCCGCGCGCTCGGTGCGGACATCGCCGTCCAGGGAGACTCCCTTATCATCAACGGCAAGCCGTCGCTCACGGGCGGCACGGTCGACGCGCACAACGACCACCGTATCGCCATGACGGCGGCCGTCGCCGCGCTGCGCGCCGACGGCCCGGTGACCATCGTGGGGGCTGAGGCCGTGGCGAAATCCTATCCGGCGTTCTTCGACGATTACCGCGCCCTCGGCGGCCGCGTCGTCTGCGAAGGGGCGTGATGAAGCCTTGTCCTCGCGCATCGGCAACATCCTTTCCGTCTCCATCTTCGGCGAGTCGCACTCCGACGCGATCGGCTGCGTGATCGAGGGGCTTCCCGCCGGGCTGCCCGTCGACACCGAGGAGCTGCAGCGCTTCCTCGACCGTCGGGCCCCCGGAAGAAGCGCGACGGCGACGGCGCGCCGCGAGCCGGACGCGCCGCAGTTCCTCTCGGGACTGTTCGAGGGGCATACGACCGGCGCCCCGTTTGCGGCCCTGATTCCCAACACCAACACCCGCTCGCAGGACTACGACGCGCTGCGCCGCATCCCGCGCCCCGGCCATGCGGACCTCCCGGCGCGCCTGCGCTACGGCAACTGGCACGACGTCCGGGGCGGCGGCCACTTCTCAGGGCGCCTCACCGCGCCTTTGTGCATCGCCGGCGGCATCGCGCTCCAAGCGCTCGCCTCCTTAGGGATAGAGATCGCGGCGCATATCGCGAACTTGGGCCCCACGGGCATAGCGGACGAGCCCCTGGACGCGATGGCGCCCGACCGTGCCCAGCTCGCCGCCCTGGCCGCGCACGACTTCCCCTGCATCTCCACCGACGCCGCCGTGCGCATGCAAGACGCGATACTCGCCGCCAAGCGCGACAAAGACAGCGTGGGCGGGATCATAGAGTGCGCCGCCTACGGCTTCCCGGCCGGCGTCGGCGACCCGATGTTCGACGGACTCGAGAACCGCATCGCCCGCATCGCCTTCGGTATTCCTGCCGTGAAGGGCGTGGACTTCGGCGCCGGGTTCGCCGCTGCCTACCTGACGGGGAGTCAGAACAACGACCCCTATCGCATGGTCGACGGAACGCCCCGGCCCGTCAGCAACAATGCGGGCGGCATCCTCGGCGGCATCTCGACGGGTCTCCCCCTCATCTGGCAGATGGCCGTGAAGCCGACCCCCTCCATCGGGCGGGAGCAGCCGAGCGTCGACATCGACGCCGAGACCGACACCGAACTCATCGTCCGCGGGCGCCACGACCCCTGCATCGTGCCCCGCGCCGTCCCCGTGGCGGAGGCCGTCTGCGCCCTCGCCCTTATGGATGCGCTTCTTGAGGACGGCCGCTTCCCCGCACCGGCCCCGCGGCGCGCCTGACGCAGGCGCGCCCCGCCGCACGCAACCGCTCCCGCATCTACCGAAAGGACCCCTATGGACCTCAGCGCCGTACGCTCGCGCCTCGATGAGATAGACGGCGAGCTTCTCGACCTCTTCATCGAGCGCCTGCGGCTCGCCGCAGACGTCGCCGCCGCCAAGGCGACGACCGGCAAGGCCGTCTTCGACCCCGCACGCGAACGGCAGAAGCTCGCACGGGTTGCCGCGCGCACCCCGGACGCCTATGAGCCGCAGGCCCTCGCCCTCTTCTCGCTCCTCATGAGCATGAACAAGGCCGAGCAGCTGCGCATCCTCAAGGCAGGCGGCGCACAGAGCCGCGCATCCCAGATACGCCGTGCGCTCCTGCCCGCCGACACGCCCTTCCCCGGCGTCGCCAGCGTGGTCTGCCAGGGTGTGGAGGGCGCCTACAGCAACATAGCCGCCACGCGCGCGTTCCGCGTTCCGGACATCACGTTCGTCCGCTCGTTCGAGGAGGTGTTCCGCACCGTCCTTGCGGGCAAGGCGACCTATGGGGTCATCCCCCTCGAGAACTCCACGGCCGGCTCCGTGACGGCCGTCTACGACCTCTTCGCCCGCTATCCCGCCCACATCGTGCGCGCCGTGCGCGTCAAGATCGACCACAACCTGCTCGCGAAACCGGGGGTGCGCCGAGAGGACGTGCGCGAGGTGTGGTCGCACGAGCAGGCACTCGCCCAGTGCGCCGACTATCTCGCCGGCCTCGACGTGGAGGTACACGTCTGCCCCAACACCGCCCGCGCGGCAGAGTTGGTGGCGCAAAGCGACCGGACCGACGTGGCCGCCCTCTCCTCGGCCCTGTGCGCGAACCTGTACGGCCTCGAGGTCATCGAGGCGGACGTGCAGGATTCCGATGCCAACTACACGCGCTTCGCCGTCATCGGCTCCCGGCCGGAGGTGTTCCCCGGTGCGACGCGCACCTCGCTCATGCTCACACTCCCCCACGAGCCCGGTTCGCTCTACCGCGTGCTCGAGCGCCTGTACGCACTCGACATCAACATGGTCAAGCTGGAGAGCCGTCCCATCCCCGGGCGCGACTTCGAGTTCAGGTTCTACTTCGATCTCGACTGCCCGGTGGGCTCGCCCGCGCTCGACACGCTGCTCGACGCACTCGATGACATCGCCGATGAGGTCTGGTACCTCGGGAGCTACGCGGAGGTGCTCTAAATGGCTAAGCGACCCTACGGCGTGCTCGGACGCACGCTCGGCCACAGCTACACGCCCGCCATCTACCGGGCGCTCGCCGACCTCGACTACGTGCGGTTCGAGCGCGAGCCCGATGAGGTGCGCGCGTTTCTGCGCGGAGATGAGTGGGAGGGCGTCAACGTCACCATTCCCTATAAGAAGGTCGCGGCGCAAGAGGTCGACGAGCTCACCCCCACGGCGAAGCGCCTGGGAAACGTCAACACCGTGACACGCCTCGACGATGGGCGTCTGCGGGGCGATAACACGGATTACTACGGGTTCGAGATGCTGGTGCGCTCGCTTGGTATAGACCTCGCGGGCAAGCGGGCCCTCGTGTTTGGCGGGCACGGCGGGGCGGGGTCGACCTGCATGGTGGTCTTGGCGGACCTCGGCATGCTCCCGGTGGCCGTATGCCGGAAGCGGGGCGAGGCCACGGGCGCCGGCGCCGCGGACGCCTTCCCGAGCGCCACGTACGAGGAGCTCGGCGCCTACCGCGATGCGGCGCTTATCGTAAACGCCACACCCGTCGGCATGTTCCCCCACTGTCCGGCGAGCGTCTATCCGCTCGAGACGTTCGACCGTCTCGAGGCGGTGGTGGACATCGTCTACAACCCGGCGCGCACCGCGCTCATGATGGAGGCCGAGCGGCGCGGCATCCCCGCGATCGGCGGCCTTCTCATGCTCGTTGCCCAAGCTGCGGCGGCAGTCAGGTGCTACACCGGCGAGGTCATCGATATCGAGCGGGTGCGCTCCGTCACCGACGCCCTCGATCGCGATGTCGAGAACATCGCCCTCATCGGCATGCCCGGTGCGGGCAAGACGCGTGTGGGCGAGGCGCTCGCGAGAAAACTCGGGCGCACCCACGTCGACATCGACCATGCGCTGGAAGAGCACCTGAGGACGACGTGCTCCGCCTTCATCACCCAGCAGGGCGAGGACGCCTTCCGCCACGAGGAGACCGCGGTCCTCGCTAAGATCGCCGCGCAAAGCGGCCTTGTGATCTCCTGCGGCGGCGGGGTGGTCACCCGGGAGGAAAACTACCCGCTGCTCCACCAGAACAGCCGCATCTACATGCTCGACCGGCCGCTCGGCGAGCTCTCGGCGCAGGGGCGGCCCATCACGCAACGCGATGGCATCGAGCGGCTTGCCCACGAGCGTCTGCCCCGCTACCGCGCCTGGGCGGACGAGGTCATCGCCTCGCGCGAAAGCGCCGCCGCGACGGCCGGCGCCATCGCCGATGCGTATCGCTCATAACCCCAACACCCCTCAGATTGGAGCACCCATGCGCGCGCTTGTCATCAACGGCCCCAACCTCAACATGCTCGGCATACGCGAGCCCGGCATCTACGGCACCGAATCCTACGAAACGCTCATGCAGATCTGCGAAGATGCCGGCCGAGCGCTCGGGTTCTCCGAGGTCGAGGTGTTCCAGTCGAACCATGAGGGCGCCATCATCGACAAGATCCAGGATGCGTACGGCACCGTGGACGGAATCGTCATAAACCCCGCCGCCTATACGCACACCAGCGTCGGTATCCTGGATGCGCTGAAGGCCGTCGCGATCCCCGCTGTCGAGGTGCACATCTCCGACGTCGATGCGCGCGAGGAGTTCCGCCAGGTGTCGTATGCGGGCATGGCCTGCTTCGCCCGCGTGACCGGAGAGGGGCTCCTCGGGTACCGCCACGCCCTCGAGCTCCTGCGCGACCGGCTTCAAGGCTGATCGAGCCGGGTTCACCGCCGGCCAGTCCCTGCAATAACGGCGAGGGTGCCGGACTTCTCCCACAGCGGCACCACATAGCAGACGGGCCCGTGAGCTGATAGCACACGGGCCCGTCTTTACCAGGCTATATACGCTTACGCCTCATGATGGCGGCGCGGCACGCGTCCCGTGCCCCCGTTATCGCCGGGGCGGCGCGGGCGGTCACCGTGGCTGCGGCGCTCGCGATCTTTGGAGTCGCGGCGCGGGCGGCCGCCGAAACCGCGACCGTCGTCATGCGAGGCCCCGTTGCCGGAACCCGCCGGTGCCTCGGGCTTATCGAGACGGTCGAGCGAGATCTTGCCCTTGTCGTCGATCTCGATGATCTTGACCTTGACCTCGTCGCCCACGTTGAGCACATCCTCCACGCGCTCGACGCGACCCTGCGCGACGCGCGAGATGTGAAGGAGGCCGTCCTTGTTCCCAAAGAGACGCACGAAGGCGCCGAAGGACTGGATGGTCACGACGCGGCCGTCGTACACCTCGCCGACCTCGGGCTCCTTGACGATGAGCTTGATGCGGTCGATGGCGTCCTCGACCGAGGAGCCCACACCGCCGACGTAGACGGTGCCGTCCTCATGGATGTCGACGGAAGCGCCCGTCTCGTCCTGAATGGCGCGGATGGTCTCGCCGCCCTTGCCGATGACCTCGCGGATCTTATCGACCGGAACCTCGATCGTGGAGATGCGGGGCGCGGTCTCGCGGGTGGACTCGCGCGGGGCGGGCACGACCTCGAGCATCTTGCCGAGGATGAAGGCGCGGCCCTCCTTGGCCTGCTGAAGGGCCTGGGCGAGAATCTCGAAGGTGAGACCGGTCGCCTTGTTGTCCATCTGGAGCGCCGTGATGCCGCGCTCGGTGCCGGTCACCTTGAAGTCCATGTCGCCGAGGAAGTCCTCGAGACCCTGGATGTCGGAGAGGACGACGGTCTTGCCCTCCTCCTGGATGAGGCCCATGGCGATGCCGGAGACCGGGCGCTTGATGGGCACGCCGCCGTCCATGAGGGCGAGGCAGCTCGCGCACGTGGACGCCATCGAGGAGGAACCGTTGGACTCCATGACCTCGGAGACCACGCGGATCGCGTAGGGGAACTCCTTCTCATCGGGAAGCACGGGCAGCAGCGCGCGCTCGGCGAGGTTGCCGTGGCCGATCTCGCGACGCTTCGGGGAGCCGATGCGGCCGGTCTCGCCGGTGCAGAACGGCGGGAAGTTGTACTGGTGCATGTAGCGCTTGCCGTCGACGGGCTCAATCGTATCGAGACGCTGGGCCTCGTTGAGCATACCGAGCGAGAGGACGGAGAGCACCTGGGTCTGACCGCGCTGGAAGAGGCCGGAACCATGGACGAGCGGCAGGTAGCTGCCCTTCACCATGATGGGACGGATCTCATCGGCACGACGGCCGTCGACGCGCTCGCCCGTCTCGACCACCATGGTGCGCATGGCCTTCTTCTCGAGCCTCTTGAGGTTGACGGGGATCTCGCGCTCCCAGGCGAGCTGCTCCTCCTCGGTGAACTCGGCGCGGATGCGCTCCTTCAGGGCGTCCACCTTGGCGATGCGGGAGAGCTTGTCGGCATCCGCGAGCGCCGCCGCCATCTCGTCGTAGTGCGCGAAGACGCGCTCCTCGACCTCGGGAACCGGCTCGTCGAGGATGTACTCCTTGGCCACGATCGCGCCGTTCACGCGCTCCCACTCCTCGACGAACTCGCGCTGAGCCTGGCAGAAGGCGCCGATGGCCTCCTGACCGAACTTCATGGCGGCGAGCATGTCGTCCTCGGTCACCTCATCGGCGCCCGCCTCCACCATGGAGATGAAATCGGCGGTGCCGGCGAGCTCGAGGTCGAGGTCGGAGTTCTCGCGCTCCTCGTAGGTGGGGTTAACGATAAACTCACCGGTCTCGACGTTGCGGCCGATGCGCACGCACGCGAGCGGACCCTCGAACGGCACGCCGCCCAAGGTGAGGCCGAGCGAGGCGGCCATCGTGCAGATGACGTCAATCGGGTTTGCCTGATCGGCCACGAGCGAGGTCGCGACGATCTGCACCTCGTTGCGGAAGCCCTCGGGGAAGCTCGGGCGGATGGGACGGTCGATCATGCGCGCGGTGAGCGTGGCCTTCTCCGTGGGACGGCCCTCACGCTTGAGGTAGCCGCCCGGGATGCGGCCGGCCGCATAGAGCTTTTCGTTGAAATCGACCGTGAGCGGGAAGAAGTCGTAGTTCTTGCGCTCCTTGGAGACGACGACCGTCACGAGGGCGGTCGTGTCGCCCTGCTTGACGAGCACGGCGCCGGTTGCCTGCTTGGCAAGCTCGCCGCTCTCAAGCGTATAGGTCTTGCCGTACAGTTCGAAGGTCTTTGATACGAGTGCCATTTCTCCTCTTTCACTCCCGACAGCCCTTCTGCCGGGACCTCTCGGGTTTCGGGGGCGCTCCCCGAAACGGTGTAGGACCGCGTGTTCGGCCCCTACATGAAAAGGAGCCCCGATGGGGCTCCCGCATGCACGACGTTACTGGATATTGTCGCGGATGCCGAGCTTCGCGATGAGTTCACGGTACTCGACGATGTCGTTCTTCTTGATGTAGGAAAGAAGACGACGACGGCGACCGACGATCATGAGCAGACCGCGGCGGGTGTGGAAGTCCTTCGGATGGGTCTTCATGTGCTCGGTGAGCTCGCGGATGCGCTCGGTGGCGATGGCAACCTGAACCTTGGGGTTACCGGTGTCCTGGGCGTTCTTGCCGAACTCGGCGGTGAGTTCCGCCTTGCGCTCCTTGGAAACAGTCATGTTTCACCTTTCTCTTGTGCGGGGTCTCCCCCACGTATCCGCCCGAACCGGGAGGCCGCCGGTGCAGCGCACCTCTAGGACCGGGTAATCCAACAGCTCGATATACTACCACAACCTGCCCGGATGCACAGAATGCCCACGTCAGGCAAGGGTGCCCGCATCAGCGAGCATCTGGCGGGCGTGGGCGAGCGACGCCTCGGCCGCGTCGCCGGAGAGCATGCGCGCGACCTCGCGCACGCGGTTCTCGCCGCAAACCGGCTCGATGACGGTCACGGGGACATCGTCTGCGGACTTGGAGACGACGTAGTGCTCGTGCGCGACAACGGCCACCTGCGCCACATGGGTGACGACGATGACCTGGTGCGTGCGCGCGAGATCGGCGAGCACCGCCGCGAGCGAGCGGGCCACCGCACCGCCCACGCCGGCATCGACCTCGTCAAAGACGAGCGTGTCGACGCCGTCGGCCTCACCGAGCACGACCATGGAGGCGAGCATGACCCGGGAAAGCTCGCCTCCCGAGGCGATGCGCCTCAAGGGGCGCGGCGTGAGGCCGGGACCCGTGCGGTACAGGAGCTCGCAGGCGTCGGGGCCGGCCTCGCTCCACCGTTCGCGCGGGAGCCTGCGCGCCTCCCACACGAGCTCCGCGCGGCCCATCTCGAGGCGGGCCATCTGACGCCCGACCTCCCGGCAGAACCGGGGCCCAGCCGCGTTGCGGGCGCGGCTCAGCGCCTTCGCGGACTGCGCGAGCGCGTCCTCCGCCTCGTCCACGGCGCGGCGCGCGCGGGCGATGCGCACCTCCCCGTCGGACACGAGCGAGAGCAGGTCGGAGGCCTCCGCGCGCCTCCGGAAGACGTCCTCCATACGCGGGCCGAATTGCCTGAGCAGCCCCTTGATCGCCGCGTAGCGCTCCTGCAGGCGTGCGAGCTCCTCCGGGTCGAAGTCAACGCTGTCGCGATAGCGCCTGAGGTCTGCGGCAACGTCCTCGAGCGTGATCGCTGCGCCGGAGAGCGTGTCGGCGAACTCGGCGAGCTTCCCGTCGACGCCCCCCATGCGGGAGAGCTCGGCTATGGCCCCGTTCAGGGGGTCGAGCGCGCCGCCCTCGCCGGAGAGGGCCTCGCTCGCCTCATGGGCGCATGCGGCGAGCGCCTCCGCGTGCTCGGCCCGCGGCAGGGTCTCCTCCAGCTCCTCGAGCTCGCCCTCCCGGGGGCCCACCTCGTCGATGCGGTCGACGGCGAAGCGGGCGTCCTCGAGCTGGAAGCCCTCCGTCCGCGCCGCCGCCTCCACGCGCTCGAGCTCACGCGCGGCCGCCCGGGCCGCCGCGAGGTCGCGGCGGTATGTCTCGAGCGCGCCGGCGATGCCCGCATGCGCCCACGCGTCGACCATGCCCACATGGGTCGCCGCGTCAAGAAGGCGCTGGTGCTCGTGCTGGCCGCAGAGATCCATGAGCGGGGCGGTGCGCGCCGCGAGCTCCCGTACGCTGCCGAGGCCCCCGTCGATGCGCACGCGGGAGCGCCCGTCGCTGCCGATGCGCCTCGTCACGGTGAAGCCCTCGGTATCGTGCGCCCCGTTGAAGAAGCGCGCCTCGACCTGGGCGCTCGCCTCCCCCTCGCGGACAAGCGATGCGTCCGAGCGCTCGCCCAGTAGGAGCTTCAGGGCGGAGAGCAGCGCCGTCTTTCCCGCGCCGGTCTCGCCGGTGAGGACCGTGAGGCCGCTCGAGAGCGAGAGATCCGCCTCGCGAATGAGGGCGAGGTTCGTGACGTGCAGCTCATCGATCATGGCGCACCCCGTAGAACACGCGGCTCACCGAGTTGTAGAAGCTCTCGGGACCGTAATCGAGCAGAAGCACGTCGCCGGGGCCGCGCGCGACCACGACGCGGTTGATGGGGGCATCCCCCCGATAGTACTGGCCATCGACGGAGACGGCGGGGACCGACGGACGGTCGGTGGCGAGCGAGAGCTCTATCACATCGGAGGGCGCGGTGAGAAAGGCCCGCGCCTGGATGGTGTGGGGGGCGATGGGCACGCACACCATACCGGTGAACTCCGGGCTCACAATGGGTCCTCCGGCAGAGAGGGCGTATCCCGTGGACCCCGTCGCCGTCGACACGACTACGCCGTCACCGCGCAAGCGGTCGATATGGTGCCCGGAAACCGTCATATCGAACGAGACCATGTCTGAGAGCGGGCCGCGCGTGAGCGCCAGGTCGTTTAAGGCAAACGCCTCGTACACCGGCTCGTCGTCGCCTTCGGAGAAGAGCCTGCACGAGAGCGTCGCGCGACGGCTCACATGCAGCTCGTCCGCCAGCGCGTCAGACACGACCTTCAGGATATCCGTCTCGTCGGGGCTCGCGGCGGTAAGGAAGCCCACGTGTCCGTAGGAGAGACCCAGAAGGGGTATCTCCCGGTAGCCGACGATCCGGGCCGCGCGCAGGAGGGTGCCGTCGCCTCCCAGCGAGATGACGAGGCCGCAGCCCTCCGGGTCGACCGGTTCGGCCACCTGCTGGCGATGGTCGGGCGCCCAGATGACGTCGACGCCCTGGCGCGTCAGCCAGAGCTCGAGCATAAGGCCGCTCTCCACGGCCTCCGACCTACCGTAATTCGGTACGAGGAGCACCCTCATAGCGTCGCCACCTTCCCCCTCAGCCGCGCATCGTGCTCAGCGCGGGCCGCCGAACCCTTAGGGTCCAGCATACCCCGTTTGCCCCACAGGAAGTACTCGACGTTGCCCTTCGCCCCGGTGATGGGCGAGACGCACACGTCGATGGGGTCGAGCCCGTTCTCGTCGAACAGGGAGACGGCCGAGAGGAGCACGCGCCGCCGGACGGCGGGATCGCGCACGATGCCGCCCTCCCCCACCTCGTGAGACGGGGCCTCGAACTGCGGCTTGACGAGCGTGAGGAAGCCGCCGGCGGTCCTGAGCGTCTCGAGCACCGCCGGCAGCACGCGCGCGATGCTCGTGAACGACACGTCGCAGACGGCAAGATCGACCGTGCCGGCGTAGCCGAGCGCCGGAAGGTCGACGACGTTCGTGCGCTCGAGCAGCGTGACGCGCTCGTCATTGCGCAAAGACCAGTCGAACTGCGCGCGTCCCACATCGACCGATACGACATGCTTCGCGCCGCGCTTCAAGAGGCAATCGGTGAACCCGCCCGTGGAGCAGCCGACGTCGAGGCAGGAGAGCCCCGCGGGGTCGATTGCAAACGTGTCGAGCGCCCCCGCGAGCTTCACGCCGCCGCGGCTCACGTAGGGCGTGCGCCCCTTCACGTGCAGCTCGATGCCGGATGCGACCTTCATGCCCGGCGAGGTGAGGCGCTCGCCGCAGGCAGAGACCGCCCCGGCCATCAACAAGCGCAGGGCATCCGCGCGGTCGGCGCAGATGCCCTGTGCGATAAGTTCATCGTCCAGCCGGACCTTCTTCATCGAGCGCCCTGCGCCTCGGATGCGCCGTCGGCAGGGGCTCCCTGCGCATCGACGGGCTCTTTCTGGGCGTCCTCGAGCATGGCGGCCTCGGAGGGACTCATATCGAAGCTGTCGACGAGCTCGACCGCCTTGGAGCCCAACCGAATGGCCTCATCGAACAGGTCGAGGCTCCGCTCGAGCGACGTGTCCTTCGAGCGCACCGTGGTGATGATCTCGTCCAAGCGCGCCGTGATGTCCTCAAAGGTGTTGACGGTCGACTCTGCCATGGGCCTTAAGCCTCCGCCTGGTCGGCCGAAGCGGCGTCCGCATCGGCGGGCTCGGCGGCAGGTGCGCCGTCCGCATCTGCCGCTACGGGTGAGAATACGCTCTCGTCGCTCCGCGCGATGCGCCCGAGCACCCCGTTCACGAACTTGGCGGACTCGTCGGTGCCGTAGGCCTTGGCGATCTCGACCGCCTCGTTGATGACGACGGCGTCCTCGATGCGCTCCTCGGCGTAGCGCATCTCGTAGATGGCGATGCGCATGAGGTTGCGGTCCGTGCCGGGCAGGCGCGGCATGCTCCAATTGCTGAGCGCGCCATCGAGAACGGCATCAATCTCATCGAGATGCGCGTACGTGCCGCACGCGAGCACGCGCGCGTACTCCTCGAGCGGGCGGTCGCCGGAAAGCACGTAATCGCCCTCCAAGACCTCGTCCAGCGGCACGTCGCGCGCCTCGGCCTGGAAGAGCAGCTGTATGGCCTGGCTGCGGGAGCGGGTACGACCGCGATCGACTTTCAGGCTCACGCGCTACTCCTTGGGGAACACGAGGCCGTCGATGCACACGTCCACGCGGGCCACGCCGACGCCCACCTGGGCGTCGATGGCGTGCGCAACGGCGGAGCGGACGGACTCGGCGAGCTTCTTGAACGGATAGCCGAAGAACACCACGAGGCGCACGGTGACCGCAAGGCGGTCGTCGGCGGTGACGGTGGCCTCGACCGCCGGAGCCGCCGGAGCGCTGCGCGTCGAGAACATGGAGACGAGGTTGGAGGCGAGGTTCTTCTCGCCCACCGAGGCGACGCCCTCGACCTCCTCAGCGGCGCGCGAGACGATGACGCTGATGACCTCGGGCGCGATGCCGATCCCCGAAACGATAATCTCGTGTGACATGGTCTCCCTCATTTCTCCTCAGGGGCTCAGTCGGTGGGCGGCTGACTACACGCGGCTGACGAACTTGCCGTCGCGCGTATCGACCTTAATCATATCACCCTGGTTGAGGTACATCGGCACCTGGATGGTGGCACCGGTCTCGATGGTGGCGGGCTTCGTGGAGCCCTGGACGGTATCGCCCTTGAAGCCGGGGTCGGTCTGGGTGATCTCGACCTCGATGAACATCGGCGGGTTGACGCCCATGAGCTCGTCGTCGGCGTACAGGAGCTGGCAGATGTCGTTCTCCTTCAGCCACTTGGCGTTGTCGCCGATAAAATCGACGGGCACGGGGACCTGGTCGTAGGTCTCCATGTTCATGAAGTAATAGTGGTCGCCGTCGTTGTAGAGATACTGCATCTCGGTGGTCGTGAGCGTCACGCTCTCAAACTTGGTGCCGGCGTTGCAGGTCTGCTCGACGACGCGCCCGGTCTTGAGGTCCTTGGTCTTATAGCGGACGAAGGCGCCGCCCTTGCCCGGCTTGACGTGCTGGAACTCGACGATGGTGACGACCTTGTCCTTGATGCGCAGGCCGATGCCGTTCTTGAAGTCGGCGGTGGTGATGGATGCCATGGAACACCTTTCTGCTGTCCGACGCGCGCTAACCGGCGCGGTCGTAATCCCTACAATCTTAAAAAGTATACTCTTAGGCGCGCGGAGGCACCCGTCCAAAGCCGGATTCCACAACGTGCGCGCGAGCGCGCCGAGACCGTTAGCAGGCGATGACCTGCAGCTCGTGCGGGCTCGTGGTGAAGGGCTCGAAACCCTCCTCGGTCACCAGACCGTAGTCCTCCAGGCGCACGCCCCCCACCCCGGGCAGGTACACGCCGGGCTCGACGGTGATGACCGCACCGGCCTCCACCGTGTTGCTGCGGCGGCCGAAGTTGGGCATCTCGTGGATATCGATGCCCACCCCGTGACCGAGCCCGTGGCCGTAGTAGTCGCCGTAGCCCGCCTCGGAGATGATCTTCACGGAGAGCTCGTGGACGTCCTTGCCGTCGACGCCGCCGTGGATGGCTCGGGCGCATTCCTCGTGCGTGCGCTGCACGAGGTCGTAGATCTTGCGCTGCTCGGGCGTGGGCTCGCCCAAGACGACCGTGCGGGTCATGTCGGAATCGTAGTCACCGAGGCGCGCACCGTAGTCCATGAGCACGAAGTCGCCCTTCTCGACCACGCGGTCGGAGGGGATCGCGTGAGGGTTCGCCGTGTTGGGGCCCGAGGCGACGATGGTGTCGAACGCGAGGCCGTCGGCGCCCTGGGCGAACATATAGCGCTCGAGCTCCTGCTTGATCTCCTTCTCGGTGAGGCCGGGCTTGATGAAGGTGAGCATATGGGCGAAGGCGGCGTCGGTGATGGCCTGGGCGGCGCGCATGAGCGCGACCTCCTCCTCGTCCTTCACCGCGCGCATCCGGCGCAGGTCGGCATGCATCTCGGCGATGGAGCAGGCAACGGAGACGTCCTCGAGCGAGCGCATGAGCCCGCGGTAGAACGCGAGCTCCATCGTGTCCTCGACGGCGATCGTGCGGCACCGCGCGTCACGGGCGCGCTCCGCGGTCCAGCGCGGGATGTCGAACCCGTCCATATCGATGGCCCAGGGGTGATCGGCGGGCATATGCTCGGCAAAGCTGTTGAAGTAGCGCGAGTCGGTGTGCAGGAATGCGGCGTCGCGGGTGATGAAGGCGCAGTGCGGGAGCTCGCCGGTGAAATCGAAGACGCCCCGGGCCCCCGTGAGCCAGCGGAGGTTCGCCTCGTCGCGGACGACCATGCCGTCGTAGCCGCGCTCGTCCATGAGGGAGCGCACGCGCGCAAGACGAGCCGCGGGACCGGAAACAATGTCAGCCATGAGATGTTCCTTTCTCGTAGGTACCCGAACGAGGATACCGCCTGCAGTCGCCCGCCGCAACGAGAAACCGCGCGCCGGGCGACACGGCGCGCCGGGCGGGAAGCTAGCCCGCGAGCTCGGCGCGAGAGGCGAGATAGGCCTCGGCATGGCGCCTGAGAACCTCGTCGTCCACCTTCGTGAGGCGAATGGTCCCGAAGGCCTTGGGAAGCGCGAAGAAGAGCCGGTTCGCCCAGCGGGCGTTCTCGCGCTCAATCGCCTCGATAAACGAATCGGCATCGAGCGTGAAGGCCAGCTCGGCGACGCCGAGGTCCTCGAGGCAATCGTCTTGGTCGAACACCTCGTCCACCGGGAGCTTCCCGGCCTCGGTTGCGAGACGCGCCTCGAATCGCATGCCTTCGGCGAGCACGTGCCACCAGGGGACCTCGCGTCCCTGGGCGCGCAGGGCGGCGTCGAGCGCGCGCGCCGTCGTCACACCGTACAGCAGACCGTGGCGCGCGGAGGGGTTCGCCGAGGCGACCACAGCCCGGCGCGCCGTCTGGGCGATGCAGAGCACATCGAGAATGGCCGCGGGGTCGCCCTTCCCCAGGCGGGGGGCCTGCGCCTTCAGGCGCTCCCAGGAGCGCTTGCTGTCGGCGAGGGCGGCGCCGAGCATGGGCACGGTACCCGCCGGGTCGGCGGGCCCGTCGAGAAGCGACAGGTCGCAGAAGACCATTGCCGGCTCGGGCCGGCGCCCGACCCGCATATCGCAGCCGGGAACGGCGAGGGGCAGGGCCTCCGTAGCCGCGGTCACCATGCCCTCAAGACACGTGGGAACGAGCACGGCCGGAGTGCCGCCGCACCACAGGCGCGCCGCATAGCAGGTGAGGGACGTCGCAGCGACGTCACCCAGCCCCACGATGACATCGTCCGCGGTGATTCCCGCCTGGGCGATCGCCGCAAGCGCCGCGGTGAGCGAGGCGGGCGTCATCACCTCATCTGAGACGGGGGCGCGCCACACGGTCAGGTCGAAGCCGGCGTCGATGACCTCGCGCCTCACGCGCTCGAGCACGTCGTCCTCTACCGTGGCGCCCGATATCACAAGGGCTCGCACCGGCATGCCCACCGTGCCGCGCAGCACGCGGCTGAAATCATGGAGGGCCTCGGCGCCCACGCGGAAGTCGACGCTCCTGCCCCCGAAGTTCAGCAGCTGTCGCTTTATCGTCATATCAGACCACGCTCCAAAAGCAGTTCGGCGCATCGGTACGAGACGTCCTCGAACGATTTGCCGCGGATATCGATTCTGAGGTCGGCAGCCTGCTCGTACAGCGGCCGTCGGTGCTCGAACAGCCGCGCCGCATGCTTGCGCGACTTGAAGTCGGGGCGCGCGGCGACAGAACGGATCTGCCGCAGCGAGTCGGCGAGGTCGCCCTCGAGGTAGACCACCGTACCCATCTCATGCATGAGGCGGATGTTCACCGGCGTCTCGATGATGCCCCCGCCGCAGGATACCAAAAGGCTCTGCTCCCGTGCCAGCCCGCGGAGCACGCGCGTCTCACGGCGCCGAAACGATGCCTCCCCCTCTTGGGCGAAGATGCGCGCGATGCTCTTGCCGCACTGGCGCTCCACCAAACGGTCCGTGTCCACATACGGACGCCGAAACATACCGCCCAGGTTGCGGGCGAGCGTCGACTTGCCCGCCCCGAGAAACCCGATGAAGAAGATATGGTCGCAGCCGTGCTTGGTAAACGGTGCCGGCGGCGGCGCCCCCGCCTCCTCGAACGCTTGCCCCATCTGCTACTCCTCGCAGGGAACGCCCTTAAGCGCGCGCCGCTCGAAGATACGGAAGATCTTGGTGTACCAGAGATCGGCGGTGGCCTGCGGCTTGACGAGGATGGAGTCGATGCCGGCGAAGTTGCCCGCCCACACGTCGGTATACAGCTGGTCGCCGATCATGACCGCCTCGTCGCGCGATACGCCCAAGTGCCTGAGGGCGCGCTCGAGGGCGAAGGGCAGCGGCTTGCACGCGAAGCAGATGGCGCCGAGGCCGAGCTGGGTCGCCGAGCGCTCCACATGGTCGCGATGCCAGTTGTTGGAGACCATGTAGAGCGAGAAGCCCCGGGCGCGCGCCGCATCGAGCCATGCCGCCACCGAGACGGGGGCGTCGCGACGGTCGCGCGGCACCAAGGTGTTGTCGCGGTCGAGCAGCAGGGCGCGCTTGCCCTGCTGCCACAGCTCGTCCAGATCTATCAGCTCAACACGGGCGACGTAACGGCCCGGGGTGAGAAACGACATCATGCTCCCTTACTCATACGACTGCCGATGCTCGTCGTAGGTCTCGGAGAAGTACACCTCATCATGGGTGATGAAGAAGTACAGGTAGTTCGTATCCGGCGGATCGAGCACCGCCTGGATGGAATTGAGCGACGGCGCGCAGATGGGCGTCGGCGTGAGACCCTGGTTCAGGTAGGTATTATACGGGCTCTCCTGCTGGAGGTCCTCGGCGGTCACCTCTCCCCCGGTAACGTACATCATCGTCGCATCGCTCTGCAGCGCCATGCCGATCTCCAAGCGGTTGTAGAACGTGGAGGCGACGTTGGCGCGCTGCTCGTCGTCGAGGCCCTCGCGCTCGACGATGGAGGCAAGGATGAGGAAGTCGTAGTCGCTCATGTCGATGCCGTAGCGCTCGCTCACGAGGATGCGCGCGCTCTCGAAGTCGAGCGCGGAGGCGACCTCGGCCTGATACTGGTCGAGCATGGCGCGGATGACGGTGTCAGCCGTGGGCGTGCCCGAGAAGGTGTAGGTCTTGGGATACAGGAAGCCCTCGAGAGAATCATCGGCAACGCCCTCGAGGAAGGGGTAGTCGGCCACGTAGGCGGAGGCCTTCGCCTGCGCCTCGAAGTCGGCGGCGTGAATACCGTAGACCTCCTCGACGCGCGACGCCGTCTGCGCCACGGTGAGGCCCTCGGGGATGGTGAGGGTCACGCCCGCGATATTGGGGCCGGCGATGAGCTGGGTGACGACCTCGTCGGGGTCCTGCAGGGTGGTGAAGAGGTAGTCTCCGGGCTTGAGCTGCATGTCGGCGTTCTGCGCCTTGACGGCGGCATAGTAATCCTGCGGGTCGGGGATGACGCCCGCCTCGGAGAGAATGCTCGCTATCTGATCGCCCGACGAGCCCTCGGGTATGGACACCTGCACCTCGACGCCCGCCTCGACCTGCTCGGCCTCCTGACCGCCCACGAACATACCGGTGATGGCAGGCAACGCGAAGATGAGGAACCCCGCCACGACGGCGATGGCGACGACGACGGCGATGATGACCGGCACCGGAGATGTCTTCTTCTGAGCGGAGGAGCGCACATACGCGGGCTGGACGTGTCCGGTGCGTGCGGACGGGCGCGCATGGGACCCCGCCCCGCCGGTTGCCGGGCGCCCATAGGACGACGGGCGGTAGGAGCCGCCGTGCGGTGCGGCGTTCGTCTTGAAGCGCGTTCCCTGCGGGCGCGCCGCTCCCCCGGAGGCGGGACGCGTGTTCTGGCGGTTATCGGTTGCCACTGGTTCCCCTTACCAACGCAAATGAACATATCGGTGACCGTGGGGTCAGAATCAGTGTACCGTAACCGGGCAGAAACATTAAAGTTTCCATCGAACCTTGAATGTTTGGGGCGCGTGAACCCCGTTGCGACGTTAGCGGGAGATGAGGCTCTTGAGGCCGCGGCCAGCCACCTCGAAAAACGAGGGGGACCTGACCAGCTGATCGGGGTCGAGGTGCTCGCGCATGGCGCGAAGGGTCCGCTTGTTATCCCGCGTTGAGAACGAGAACGAGGCGCCGCCCTTGGTGAAGACCGCGAATCGCGCGATGGTGCGCCCCTTCGCGAGGACCGAGGCGGCGACGTGGTCGACCTCGCTCCACGGAATCTGGATGAAATCGTCGACGTTGCGCTCGTTGTAGAACTCGAAGGCGCGGTCCCCCACCATGACGTCGCCATAGGTCGTGAGCCCATGGTAGCTCGTGGCCTTGATGGTGAAGTCGACCCGGGTGTTCTGCGATTGCGCCATAGGGGTCCGCCCTCTCTAGCGTGCGGGGCGGCGCCCCATGGCGCCGCCCCGCCTGTGCAACGATAGTCTACATGATACCGATGACCCTGCCGATGATACCCACGGCGAAGAGCGCCAGGATGATCATGATCGGCGAGACCTTCTTCTTAAGGAGCCAGCAGCACAGAAGCGTGAGGCCGACTGCCGCCAACCCCGGGATGAGCGAGTCGAGGTTCGCCTGGAGCGTGGTCACCTTGTACTCGTCAAGCGCGGCAGAACCCAGCGACGCGTATTGCGTAAGCGCCTCGCGGATGCCCTCTGAGCCAGCCGACAGGTTCGCCCAGTCGATGAACGTGCCCGCCTGCTGCTGCACCCTCGAGACGATCGGCGTGAAGCTGATGGACACCCAGCGCTCCACCAGGGCGCCGATGATGAACATGCCGAGGATGGACGCCCCCTCGGTGATCTTGCCCATGAGGCCGCCCGACAGGTCCTTGGTGATGGAGGTGCCCACCTTGTAACCGAATTCCTGCGTGTACCAGAGGAACGCGATGCGGATGATGTTCCACGCAAAGAAGAACAGCAGCGGGCCCATGATGTTCTGCGACAGCGCGAGCGAGGCGCCGAGCGCGCCCAGGATGGGGCGCAGCGTGAACCAGAAGACGGGGTCGCCGACGCCGGCGAGCGGGCCCATCATGCCCACCTTCACGCCTTGGATCGCGACGTCGTCGATGGCGGCGCCGTTGGCACGGTCCTCCTCGAGGGCGAGGGTCACGCCCATGACCGGTGCAGAGACGTACGGATGGGTGTTGTAGAACTCCATATGGCGCTTGAGCGCCTGGGCGCGGTCCTCTTTCGAGCTGTAGAGCCGTTTGATGGCGGGGATGATCGAGTAGCACCAACCGCCGTTCTGCATGCGCTCGTAGTTCCACGAGCCCTGCAGGAACTGATGGCGCCAGCACACCGCCAGACGATCTTTACGGGACAGGGTCACTTTGTTCTCTGCCATGTGAATGCGCCTCCCTTCCTACTCGTAATCATCGAGGATGTCGCCGAGCGGGTCACCCGAACCGCCGCCACCGCCACCCTGTTTGGCC
>DVMF01000033.1 GCA_018715125.1 Candidatus Coprousia avicola
GCAACCTCTTCATGCAGGGTCAAATTCTCAATCAGGCACAACAGATTAACGCTAACACCGCCAGCGCGAGCAGCAGCCTCGACTGGATAAGCAACGCCATGGGAAGGCGATAAGAGACGTACACAGAGGGGCCGTTTCAGATCCGTGGCGAAACCGCCACGGACTCAGCGGCCACCCGAACGGGCGTGGAGACGCCTCCACGATTGTTCGACAAGCATGCGCAGGCGCATCCCGTCGGAAAAGGGAAGCGGAGTCGATATATATAGAGAGGAACGAGTCATGAAACAATACACGAGGAGAGGCGCTCTGAAGCTGTTCGGCATCGGGGCGGTTGCTGTGGCGGGCCTCGGGTTTGCGGGATGCAACGGCGCAGAGGGCGGCGCGGGAGCCTCCGAAGCCCCAAGCGAGTCCATGGGCGCATCGCAGGCGTTTGCTCAGCAAGGCGTCTGGATGCAGTGCCGCTCGGATGACTTCCCACAGAAGGACACGACCGTCTCGGCCGTCCTCGTCTTCGACGGAAGCGGCAACGTGACCCGCTACGAAACGGACAGCATAGCGATGAACGGGGGCACGTCCTACGAGGCGCTTACGTTCGGCGACCTCGACGGGCTCTCGAACGATGAGATTGCGGAACTCGCCGCCCAGAAGAACCGCGAACGGTTCGACGCGACGAAGCAGTCCGCCATCGACGAAACGGCCGAATCCCTTGAGTACTACGAGCAGGATGCCGGGTTCTATCAGGATGCCATCGCCAATGCGACCGAAGGGCAGAAGATTAACGAGGCGGCCGAATACGAGGAGCCGGAGGCCTTCCCCTGCTCGCTCGCCATCGAGACGGACGGAACCGGGAACAACACGCAGTCCGAGACGCTCAGCTTCGACTCGAGGACTCTGAACGGCGGGTATTTCTATTCCGGGTCGGCCATAGGAAGCGCCCCCGATTCGGTTCTGGACGGCGCGCTCTACGAAGAGAAGGAGGTGTCCATCGAACTCAAGGTCACGGGCACCCAGACCGTCTACGACACGCTCTTCGGCGGCTACACGGGCCTGTACACCGTCGTTGACGGATGGGACTCAATCTACGAGCTGGACACACCTGATACCGAGGGCATCGAGGTGGACTAGGTGGTCCGAGTTAGCGATTGGGTCAAGACCCACAAGCGGCATGCCGCCGCGCTGGTCGCGGCGTTGCTCGCCGCGATCTGTCTTGCGGTCGCGGGTATGTCGTGCTCGACCACGGCGCTGACTCCGCAGCCCGCGCAGGAGGCGGAGGGAGGCTCGAGCGAACCCGGCAAGACGGAAAGCCCGGAGCCCGACGAGGAACCTGAGGCGGGAGATGTCGAAGCCGAGACCGAGGGCGGGAACCAGGGCGAGAGCACTGCCCCGTCGACCGAGCCCAGCGATTCCGCAGCCGAGCCCCCGGCAACGAGCAAGTCGGAAAGCCCCGCAGAGAGCGGCGGGAGCACAAGCGGCGGTCAAGCATCCGCCCACACGCACACATGGAAGGACCACACCGCCACGCGGCAGGTGTGGGTATCCAACATGGTGACGGTGCCCGACTTCGAGACGCGAACCGTATACGGAGCGCAGCTCTACACGCAGCACTCGGACGGTCAGTGGTACAGCGATGGTGCCGTCTACTGGTTCGAGAACGGTTTCACGAGCAGCGACCTCGCGGCAATCATCAAGGAGAAGATGAAGACCGAGGGCTATATAGGAAACTACGTGAACCGGACCAAAACGGAGCAGGTGCAGGTCGGTTCGCATCAGGAGGACCAAGGCTGGTACGAGACGGAATCCTACGTCGATTACCAGTACTGCGACTGCGGTGCTCGGAAATAGCCGAGCGGACATGCCCCCACTCGAGGCCGCGCCCGATTTCTGGTGCGGCCTTTTCTTTTTCGGTGAGAAAAGGGGGGCTAAACGCGATTTCCCTGAGAGAGGGGTAAGGCCGCAAGGCTCCGCGTCGAATGGGGCGCCAGAGTGTGACCGTGCGCTGCGCGTTTGGTAACGAACTGGGTGCCGAGTGGGGCAACCCGCTCGCTTGCCTCGTCAGCGTGAGAGAATAGAGTGTGGCGCCCGGGCCTTGCGTTGGTCTCGGCGGCAACCCCGCCCCGCCCGCTGCCTTGAGTGCCCTGCGCCCGGCCATAAGCCCGCAGTGCATAACCCGATTCGCATCCCGTCAGGAAGGACCTGCCATGCCTCATCCGCAACCCGTTACGCCTGCGGACATCGACGCCGCCCGCACGACCTTTCACGCCGACCGCGCCAACATCGTTGCCAAGAACGCCGTCAGCTCCGTGGGGATCCGCGCCGCCGCGCGCGTGCCCGAGGGCGTCGCCGCCAACCCCCTCACGTTTGATATTGAGGTCAAGCAGGGTAAACGCTGCGACCAGGAGCGCTCGGGCCGGTGCTGGATGTTTGCGAGCCTCAACACCATGCGCTACCGCATCATCCAGACGTACCACCTCGAGACGTTCGAGCTCAGCCAGGCCTACCCTCTCTTTTGGGACAAACTCGAGAAGAGCAACTGGTTTTTGGAGAACATCCTCGATACGCTCGACGAGCCGCTCGACGGGCGGCTGGTGAGCTATCTGCTCGCCGACCCGGTGGGCGACGGCGGCCAGTGGGATATGTTCAAGAGCCTCGTCAAGAAATACGGCGTGGTGCCCAAGGAGGCCATGCCCGAGACCGCCTGCTCGCGTAACACCCGCGAGCTCGATTCCTACCTCACGCGTTATCTCCGCGGCGCGGCCAAGCGCCTGCGCGAGAGCGCTGCGGCGGGCGTGGATGCCGAGGACCTCGCCGCGCTCAAGCGCACGATGGTGGGCGAGGTCTACCGGCTGCTCGTCACGTGCCTGGGCGAGCCGCCGGCGACCTTCGACGTCCGCCTGCGCGACAAGGAGCATGCGCTCGTGCTTTCCGGTACCTTTACGCCGCGGGAGTTCTTCGACCGTGCGGTGGGCATGCGCCTCGACGACTATGTCTCGCTCATCTCGGCGCCCACGGCAGACAAGCCGTTTGGGCACGTCTACACGGTGAGCCGTTTGGGCAACGTGGTGGAAGACGGCGGCGTGCGGTATCTCAACCTGCCGCTCGAGCGCCTCAAGCAGGTGGCGATAGCCCAGCTGCGCGACAACGCGCCGGTGTGGTTTGGATGCGATGTGGGGCAGAGCTACCTGCGTGACGAGGGAATGATGGACACCGCGGCGCTCGACGTGGATGCGCTGTTTGGTTTTGCGGTCGAAGGCTGCATGGACCGCGCCACGCGTCTTGCGTACGGCGAGTCGCTCATGACGCACGCGATGGTGCTCGAGGGTGTGAACCTCGACGCCGACGGGTGCCCGACGCTCTGGAAGGTCGAGAACAGTTGGGGTGCCGATCATGGGCGCGACGGGTTTGACACCTTGTCCGACGCATGGTTTGACGAATACGTCTACCAGGTGGTGGTCGACAAGAAGTATCTGACGGACGGGGAGCGCGCCGCGTTTGAGGCCGAGGAGCCGCGCGTGCTCGCGCCGTGGGATCCCATGGGGTCGCTCGCATGCGCGCGCTGAGCCATCGGGAGACGGGCGGCTCGCGCTGTATGAGCCGGCGCGGGTTTGTGGGCGCGCTGGGATTCTCGGCACTCGCCGGCGTGGGTCTTGCGGCGGGGTGCACGCCCCGGGCGCAAGCCGGTGGATCGGGCTCGCTCGCATACGGTTCGGCAGCGCGCCGCGCAGGCGGCTCGGCAGAGGCGGAGACAGTGGCAGAAGAGGAAGAGAGCGTCGGGCATGCGTCTTCTCGCCTGGCGCACTTCGACCTGGCCGCGATTCCCGCTGCGCCCGAGCTTGCCGCGTTTGCCCTCGAAGGGGGCGCGCATGCAACGGGCGTGCCCTCGCTTACCGCGGATGCGACGGCTTCTATCGGCGCCGCCATCGCCACCGTCCAGACTATGGGCAGCCTGAGCCTGGTGCTTCTCGATACGGTGACGGGCGCGGGCGTGGCCTACGGTACCGATACCGTGGTGTACGGGGCGAGCTCCTTTAAGGCACCCTATGCCGCCTACGTGTTGCGCGAGCTGGTAGAGCCCGGCACCGTGTCGCTCGACACGGGCTGCATCGTGTCTCCCAATAGCTGGTACGACGGGACGTACGGCATCGTGGGCGCCACGTTTACGGTGCGCGAGCTCATCCAGGCGCTGGTGCTCGACTCGGATAACGACGCCTTCCGCATTCTGCATGACAACCTGGACGGTCTGGGATACGTTTCATGGGCCGACGGTTTGTTTGGTGCGGGGGTGATAGACCCCATCGCGCCGTTCCAGAACGTGTCGGCGCGCACGATGGCGCGGGCATGGAGCTATATCTGGACATATATCGAGACGGAGAGCACTCTCGCCACCTGGCTTGCCCAGATGCTCGCGGCGACCAACCGCTCATTTATTCGCGACGCGCTGGGCGTTCCGGCTGGGACTCCGCCGACGGCGCCCCTCGACGCCGCTACGCCCGCAGCCGACGCCGTCGCGCTTGACGCCACCGTTCAAACCGAAACGCCGTTGGGCCCCGTGCGCGTGTGGAACAAAGCGGGTTGGGTTGGGGGCGACGTCCTCTACAACTCCACCTCGGATGCAGGCGTGGTGCAGGTGGGGAGCACGCTGTATCTTGTCTGCGCCATGTCGAACATGTCCTATGGGGACACGTCGGCCGCGGCGCTCGAGGCCGTTATCTCGGCTGCGCTCTCCGGATTGGTTGCAGCGGGCCAGGAAAACAGCGATTGATTCCGGCTGGCTGGCAGGTGCGGGCGTGGGTTGTCGAGCGGTGCTAGTTGGCGAAACCCCGTGCGTCCGCTGCGCTACAGGTCCTCTGCGGTCACCGACTCCTGCGGGATGAGGCGCGCCCCTTCGAGGACGGCCTCAAGATAGGCGAGCTCGCTCTCAGTCAGGTAGGGGGCGAGCAGCTCGGTGCCGGTGATGGGCACGTTGACCTGATCGGTCTCTTCGTTGGAGAGCGGGTCGGGGTAGCGCCTCTGCGCTCGTTTGAGCATGAGCCGGTAGGCGGGCACAAAGGGCTCGACCGTCACGCGCCCGTCCTCCCCCGCGCTCGCCGCGAGGCTCGCCAGAATCTCGAGCCCCGCCCGATCGATGTCGCCCCAGTACATAACGTGCAGGTCCTCGGCGGCAAGGGTGTCGACGAGCCGCTCGAGGTGGCTCGGCTCCCGCGCGAGCGTGCCGTTGCCAAACACCACCCCGTGCACGCGCTCGCCGAGGATGCGCTTGCGCCCGTCCAGAAAGAGGGCGTTGCGCATGTTGACCCAGGGGTCGAGGTTCTCGCTCACCACCAGGCGCGCGTGCCGGTGGTGTTTGGGCATAAAGCATTGCAGGTCAAACCTCAGAGAGGGACGCACGTTGAGCAGGTCGGTTATGCCCATGAGGCGCAGCAGCTTGCGGCCGTCGGACTCAGGTGCCAAAAACTTCTCGTCCCCAAAGATGCGATACGAGAGCTCGCGCAGACTCAGGGTGCCGTCGCCGAGGGCGGGCTTACCGGCGAGCGCCGCGTCAAGCGCCCGCAGCTCTGCCTCGTAACGCACAAAGGCGTCGGGCGTGCTGAGGAGCCAGCCGTTCAGCCACAAGCGCGGATCGAGACCGATGATGTGACTGCGCACCTGCGTGAGCTCGGGGGTCTGGCGGCGCACGCAGCTGAGGCGGCCGAGCGACCGGTCTGGGCGCTTGGCACGCGCGATGGTGGTGGGGCCGGTCTTTGCAATCTGCTTTTGCGGGGCGGGGGACTTTTGCCTGCCCGGGTCCGGTGCGGAGGGGAGGTTGATGCGGTACCCTCCCTCGTCTTGGGCGACCACCACCTGCGCCGCCTTCAGGGCGTCACAGCAGCTGGCATCGCCCCCGCGCTCCACAACGGCCTGCAGGAGCTCGTCGGCCTCGACCGTTCTGCTGCGCAGGCGCACGAGCGCGCTCGCTATTCCACTTGCCTTGCCGCGGTGCTCGTCCGGCAGCGTCTTGGCGATCACCTTGGCGGTGGTGGTCACCAGCCGCTGCTCCTCTTCCGTTAGTTTGTGACCCATAGAGATCCCTTCTGCGGTGCGTGCACCACATAGGATACCGTCTCGTGCGGACAAAAAAACGTACAGATGTTCGTGTTTTGTGGCATGGTCGGCTAGATGTCGAGCTTGCGCTGGGCGCGCTTGCGCCGATGCCGCTTCAGGCGGTCGAGGGCGGCTTGGCGGCGCTCGAGCTCGCGGCGGCGGTCGATATCGTCGAGCGTGCGATGGCGACGGCGGGCGAGTTCTGCGGCGGAGCGGTCGGGTCGGTCGATGCGGGGCTTGGCGGCGGGCGCCTCCGCACGCGCCACGTCCTCGGCAGCATCCGCGGCGCGGCGGTGGCCGTGGCGTCGCGGCACCATCTGGCTCAAGTCGACCTCGGTGGGGCTCATGATGTTGTAGCGGAGCGATAGCCAGCGCAGGCCCATGGTCACGGCGACGCAGACCACGACGCCTACGGTGTGCGAAACGCCGAGTGCGGCAAGCGCCACGTATACGCCGGCGCCCGCGATGGCGGCGAGGGCGTAGAGGTTGCTGCGCTGAAAGATGTAGGGCACCTCGCCCAAGAAGACATCGCGCAGCATGCCGCCGCCCACACCGGTAAAGAAGCCCATGGTGATGCAGATGATGGGGTTAAACCCGTAGACGAGGGCCTTGTCGGCGCCCGTCGCGGCATAGAGGCCCACGGCAAAGATGTCGAGCACGGCGATGAGGCGGTCCTGCTTGGCCACCACGGAGGGCGCGATGAACACGATGGCTGCGGTGAGGATGGCGGCGGGCATGGCGAGGGGCTGGTTGAGGATGTAGACGTCGCCCACCTGGAGGGTCATGTCGCGCAGAAGGCCGCCGCCCAGGCTGCAGAGGGCGGCAAGGCAGACGGCGCCCACGAGGTCGAGCTTCTTCTCGCGTGCGGTGAGCGCGCCCGACACCGAGGCGACGACGATGGCGAGAAGCTCGATCCACACAGGCACGGCGACAGGGGCCTCAAGGGCGCCGCTGACCACCGGGACGGCGAGCAGGGCGGGGGCACAGGCGTCGGCGAAGAGAGCCGGTGCGCAAGCGTTGGCGAACAGTGAGGACACGCGCGTTCCTTACCAGTCAGAGGTTATGGGCCCCGTATATCTTAGCGAGCAACACGGGCGCCGCGGGTGAGATTGTGCGGGCAGATGGAGCGCGGCGGTTTGAATCTGAAAAATGTTCAGATGAGGGGCCCTCCCGCCGCGAGTCCCCGCACCCTGCGCGCCGCCTCCCAGCTGGTGGATGCGGGACGGCCGGCCGCACCCCGCGCCCCGGCGCGCTACTGCGCTCTGCTCCCCGGTGAGCGAGTCGTCACGCCCCGACCGTACATTAGGGCGTACATTGCGACGCGTTTTGCCCGGGCCGCGGGACATTTCTCGCGGCAAAGAACCCGGCAATGTGCGCGCGAATGTACGGTCGACAAAACCGCAGGTATCGGGGCGTACAATTCCCGTCGCAATGTACCCGTCCGCAGATTTGAGCCCCGGAGCGCGTTTCTTGGTACATTGCGCGCGATATTGCACCGAGGGGCCGGCAAAAGGCCTTGCAATGTACGGGGATGTGCACCCGCGCAGGGGGGCGCCGCATGAAAAACCCGACCGCGGCGGGTCGGGTGTGCTGTGCATATAAAATGGCGGAGGAGGAGGGATTCGAACCCTCGTGACCTTATACAGGCCAAACGGTTTTCGAGACCGCCGCATTCAACCACTCTGCCACCCCTCCGCATGGGGTGAAACGGCGCACCCGGTGGGGTACGCCGCGCGGTAAGCAACTGGCGGAGAGTCAGGGATTTGAACCCTGGAGACGGTTTTGCCGCCTACACGATTTCCAATCGTGCTCCTTCGGCCACTCGGACAACTCTCCGTTCAAGCACAGGCAATTGTACCGTAAACCCCGCGCGTTGCAAATGCGCTTTTTTTGAAGAGCAGCTGAGAGCTTAATAAATACTTAGCTCAGGCAAAAGTAGCGCTTAAAGGACCAAACGAATACCTATGGACGGCACGCTGCGGGTACACTGCAAGCGTGACTTCGCCGACGCGGCGCCACCTGCGCCTGCGCCGGGCAGTGGGGAGGATGCGCCATGCTTTCACATGAACTGGGTTTTGCGACCTCTTGGAAGATGCTCACGCACGAGCGCGGGTGGATTGTTCCTCTGTGCCTTCTTGCCTTGGTGGGGTGGATTCCCATCTTGGGGCAGATCGTGGTTTTGGGCTACGCCTATGAATGGGCGCGCTTTACCGCATGGGGGGTCGATACCGCCCCGCGGCGGCAAAACATCGATTACGGCAAGTTGTTTGCCACGGGCGGCCGCGCGTTTCTCATCTTGCTTCTGATGGGGCTGGCGGTACGTGCCGTGCTCGCGCTGCTGGGGTTCACCCGTCTTGACCACGTGCTGCACTTTTTGCCCCTGGGCTCGGGGCTTTCGGTCTCGGCGCTGGTGGAGGGTGTGGCCGACCTCTCCCTCTGGGGTATCGTCGCCCTTGTCGTGGGGCTTTTCTTGGGGACGTTTCTGATGGCGGCCATGATGCGCGCCACGCTCTACGACGGATTCGCCGCCGGCTGGCGCGTCGATCGCCTCTGCCAGATGATCGCGCGCGACCCGGCAGGTTTTTGCAAGGTGTGGCTCATCTCGCTTATCGGCAGCGCCCTCAGCATCGCGTACACCCTTGTTTGCGCGGCGGTGTTTGGCTCGCTCGCCTTTGGCGGCGTTCTCTCGTACGCGCGCCACGGCGGCATCATCGTATACGGCGGTCACGATCTCTTTGCGCTCGAGCAGCTTGCCTCATGGGGTGCCGGCTCCATCATCTTTGCGCTCCTGTTGTTTGTGGCGGCGCTCTTCTTCTGCGGGGTGATCTCGGTCGCCATGCAGCTGGTCTCGGTCAACGCCATGGGGCAATGGTTCTGCCGCTTTGAGGTGGGGCGCTGGGGTGCCTCGGCCGACCCGCTGCCCGAGGGCGTGCCCGCGGGCAGGACGGATGGCTCTGCGCGGCCCACGTCGCCGGTCACCCCGGTGCCGCCATCGTCTGAGCCTGCGCGGAGTGACGACGCGGCACCCTATTGGGATGACGATACGCCGGCAAACGCGTAAAGGGCACCCGCGCCCCAAGGGCGGGGCCGCGCGCGGCACTTGTTTGCGCTGCTTGTGCGCCTGCGCCCCCTGGGTCCTGCACACGGTGGGCATGCCGTACAATAAACGGGTTCAACGAACGCGCGGCGCGGCCGGCTGGTGCGCGCCCTGGCCGATGCGCAAAGGAGCTCGCCATGATCGATCGCTACACCCGTCCCGAGATGGGCCACATCTTCTCACTCGAGAACAAGTACGCCATCTGGCAGGAAATCGAGGTGCTCGCGTGCGAGGCGCAAGCCGAGCTCGGCAACATCGGCATCACGCGCGAGGAGGCCCAGTGGATCCGCGAACACGCCCGCTTCAATAAGGATGAGGTCGACGCCATCGAGGCCGTCACCAATCACGACGTCATCGCGTTTCTCACCAACATGGGAGCCTACATCGACGCCGAGGTTCCCGAAGGCGAGCCCAAGCCCAGCCGTTGGGTCCACTTTGGCATGACGAGTTCCGACCTCGGCGATACGGCGCTCTGCTATCAGCTCGTGCAGGCGACCGATATCCTCATCGAGGACGTGCAGAAGCTCGGCGCCATCTGCAAGCGCCGCGCGTTTGAGGAGCGCAACACGCTCTGCGCCGGCCGCACGCACGGCATCCACGCCGAGCCCATGACGTTTGGCATGAAGTTTGGCAGCTGGGCCTGGGAGCTCAAGCGCGACCTCGACCGCCTGCGCGACGCCCGCGCCAACGTCGCCTTTGGCGCCATCTCCGGTGCGGTGGGCACCTACTCCTCCATCGACCCGTTTGTGGAGGAGTACGTCTGCGAGCACCTCGGCCTGGTGCACGACCCGCTGTCCACGCAGGTCATCAGCCGCGACCATCACGCCTACCTCGCCGGCGTGCTCGCCACCACGGCCGCTACGTGCGAGCGCATCGCGACCGAGATCCGCAACCTGCAGAAGACCGATACCCTCGAGGCGGAGGAGCCCTTCAAGAAGGGCCAGAAGGGGTCGAGCGCCATGCCGCACAAGCGCAACCCCATCACCATGGAGAAGGTCTGCGGCCTCGCGCGCGTGGTGAAGGCTAACGCGCAGGTCGCCTTCGACAACGTCGCCCTCTGGCATGAGCGCGACATCAGCCACTCCTCTGCCGAGCGCGTGGCGCAGGCCGACAGCTTCATCGCGCTCGACCATATGTTCCAGTGCCTCATCCGCGTGGTGGACGGCCTCATCCTCTACCCCGAGCAGATGCTCGCCAACCTCAACAAGACCCGTGGCCTCATCTTCTCGTCCAAGGTGCTGCTCGCCCTCGTGGAGACGGGCATCACGCGCGAGGAGGCCTACGCCATCGTGCAGGAGAACGCCATGGCCACGTGGCGCGAGGTGCAGCAGTGCGCCGGCGGCACGACCTTCCGCGAGAAGCTCGAGGCGGACCCGCGCTGCACGGTCGCGCCCGAGAAGCTCGACGAGATCTTCGACCCGTGGGACTTCCTCACGCGCATCGACCGCGTCTTCGATCGTCTGGAGGAGCTCGACTTCGCCTAGCGCGTTGGGTTCGCTTCTGTGCAAGAAACCATTTCGACGGCCAGCTGAAATGCTGGCCGTCGGCTTACTATGGCAAGGGCATGGCTACAGAAGCCAGCTGCCGCCTATAAGCCGCATCTTGCTGATTGCGAGCTCGCCGTGGCAAGAGACATGATGGGGCATGGGCGAATGGGCAATTACTACCTCCGAGCCTATGAGCGACGTCTCGTTCTCTTGAATGCGCGGGAGGAGTGATGATATCGCGGCGGACACAACGATGGTGCCGTTATCGGTGTTTCCATCGCGTAGCGCCGTTCCGTCCACTTGCGTGAGCGTAAGCTGCTACCCGCCGTATTCGTTGAGGTAATCGAGGATCTCCTGGCGCGAGTGCAGGTCGGTCTTGTCGTAGATGCGCTTGATGTGCGTGTGCACGGTGTTCTGCGAAAGGTGGAGCTCCTCGCTCACGCGGGCCTGCGTATGGCCGAGGGCGTAGAGGGTGAGGACCTCGACCTCGCGCCCGGTGAGGCCAAAGCGCTGCCCCATGGCGATGACCGAGGTCGCGATGTATACCTCGGGCGAGGGTGCCGGCGCCGGCTCGGGTACCGGTGCGGTCGTTGCGACCTCGGGTGCCGTGCCCGCATCCGGCTCGCCGGCGTCACCCGCCGATGCCTGCGCCTGCGAGAAGCGAAACACGCCCATGGGTACGTAGTTGCCGCTGCGTGCAGGGTCGGAGAGCAGCTGCGTAAACACGAGCTGGGTGGCTGCGAGCGTGCAGAGGCCCATCAGGGCGATAACGGGCGCGCGGTCGCCCGGCGCGGCGGCGCCGATGAGGGTGCCGAGGGCGGCGCCGAGCACTTGGAACCCAAAGAGCGCGATCCACGCTCCGGCTGCGTATACGTAGGGGTCGCGCTCGCCGTAGCTCGCGAAGGCGACCGCAAGATAGCACACGTGGGCTTGGAGCAGCAGCAGCACGGCGGCGCAGAGCGCCCCGCCGACGTACGTGCACCCCGCGCCGAGGGCGAGCAGCACCGTACCGGTGCCCATCATGAGGCCGAGGGCGATCCAGATGGTGGCGACGAGAGAGCGCTCGCGCTCGGCAAGCGCGTAGCGGGCGATGAGGAGGCTCGCCGCACCGGCCGTGAGGGCGGTGATGATGCGCGCCGCCACCGTGAGTCCGGCCGAGCCCTCAACCGAGAGGGTGAGGGTGCCCGCAAGACCGCCGGCAAGCGCCATGCCGCAGACGCCGGTGAGCGCGGCGGCGAGATACCCGCGGTCGGAGAACCGCTCGACACTGGTGCCAAAGTACAGCTCGGGCAAGGCAGGAAGCGCCTCGCCGGGGGCAGCGGTCTTGCGCGAGGCGCGCGTCGTCGCAAATTGCGCGAACGAGAAGGCAAACGTAGCGATATGGCGCACGAGGGGGCCGGCGATACCGAGGAAGAACACCAAGAGGGTTGCAGCGGCTACGGCACCAAACACGACGAGCGAGACATGCGTGGCCGCCGTGGCGCGCAGCTTGCGGAGCCAAAAGAACGCCAAGAGCGCGCTGCCCGATCCGCTTGCCGCCTGCAAGGCGAGCTCCACGAGGCCGTGCGTGTCTGCCTGCGTCGCATCGAGAAAGGCAAGGCCGAGCGCCCCGATGCCCGCAACATGGATGGCGATAAACGTGATGAGGAAGATGGCGCGCTTGGGCAGGCGCTTGAGGTGCAGTGCCGTGGCGCCTACGGCAAGCGCAGCGGCACAGGTGACGAGCGTCGCGGTGCCATCGAATGTTGGCGAGAGGCCGGCAAGGTGGCCTTGCTGCACGGTGAGCGAAAAGCTCGCGAGGGCAAGCGCGAGGCCGGCAAGGGCGGGCGCGAGCGCGCTCCGGGCCTCAGTGCTCACGGACTCATCCGATGACGTCTGCGCCATGTCCCGCCTCCTCTCGATGCGTCACCCGTACGGGTCACCTCTTTTGGGTGATAGGAAGTATACCTTGTACTAAACTGTGTTGCACGAGTACGAAAGAACGGGAGGGGAGCTATGACCGACACAGCGGAGGGCGGCGTGGCCGCGCCAAGCGATGCGGCGGCGGTTTCAACCGGTTCAGAGGGGACGTCCCTTGCGGCGGCGTCCGGGGTTGAAGCCGCGGGTGCGCCGTCGCCTCAGGTGCCTGACACGTGTGCTCCCGAGGGGCTCACGCCCGAGGAGCTCGCTGAGATCCACGCACTCAACGCGTGGGTGCGCGCGCTCGACGCGGCGCTCACCGACATCCGTCAGCGCTCTTACGAGGGAAAACTCACCACGATGGCGCGGTGGCGCAAGCGCTCGGTCGCGCCCGAGGGCATGAGCGCCCAGGAGTTCGAGCAGAAGTTCGCCGCCTATCTCGACGAGCACGAGCACGCCGAGGCCAAGCCGGTTATGGGGCGCTTGGCGGCGCCCAAGCCGCTCGCGGTTGAGCTCGAGGGCCGCGAGGTACCCGAGGACGAGCCGCTGCCCGAGCCCTCGGTGGTCGACATCGCGCTCATGCAGGGCAAGAAGGCCACGTATCTCTACTCGGCCGCCTTGCTCTCGCACAGCTTTGCCAAGGCGCTCTACCATACCGCCGAGGATAACGACGTCGCCACGTTTGTCGACGTGGTGCGCACCGAATCGAGCACGTATCCGCGCCCCGTGGGTATCGACAGCTTTATGAACCCGCCGTATCTCTGGGCCCCCGCGCGCACGCGCGAGGTCTACCAGAAGACCATCGCGACATCCTCCTTCAAGGACATACACGAGACGCATGCGAGCAACGGGCGCACCTATTACTACTCCGATATGTATCTCTCCGAGGCGCAGGCGCGCTCGCTTGCCGAGTGGTACGGCGTCGAGCAGCAGCGCAACCCGTAACGCCCGCGCCGTTCGTTACCCTCACTACCTGCCCATACGAGAAAGGGGCCCCATGGCTAGGAACCGCCTTACCGAGGACACGCCGTTTCTGCGGACGCCTGACATGTACCAGATAGAGAAGGACGCGCCCATCTCTGAGTACGACAAGAAGACCATCGACCTTATCGCCGACGCCGCCAACGGGGGCATTCCCGATGGCGCCAACGTCTTCTGCAGCGTGGGCAAAGAGAAGCGCGGCACCGTGCAGATGCAGCTCTTTGCCCAGATCGATCCCGAGACCGCGACGTTTGGCGAGGTCGGTTTCCGCAGTCACGGCTGCTTGGCGGCGATCGCGTGCGCGACGGCCCTCGCCTCGCTCCTGCGCGGCAAGACCGTCGAGCAGGCGCTCGCCATCACGCGGGAAGACATCGAGGAGCTTACCGGTCCTCTGCCGACGAGCCGCAACTACACCCTCATCTTTGCGCTCGAGGCGGTGCGCGCGCTCGTGGGAGACTACTACTTGCGCGTCTGCCACTATACGCTCGCCGAGCTCGACCGGAACCTGCCGTGCACGCGCCTCTCGGTGCCGTGCATGATTACCGAGAATTGCTCGCTGCGCGACAGCAGGGTGGATCAGGAGCTCCGCGAGGCGGGGGAGATCGCCTAGAGCCGAGCACTCAGACGTCTACGCGACCCACGCGGCGCCGGGCGGCGACTAGGGGCGCGCCGCAGCGCGGGCACCGGTCATGCCCGGCGCCGTTTTGTGGTCCATACCATGCCAAAACGCGAGAGGTCACCCCAAACAGGTGACAAGCGCGGGTGGTAATTCTGCACCAAAACGCGCAAATTACCCGTAACAAGGTGAAGCCCGGCGCGATGCATAGGTGACAATGGTATGCGGCGAATTGCGCGCCATCGCCAGGCGCGCGCGTCATATCGATCCACGGCGGGGAACCGCCGTAACCAGTAGGGGAGGGAACTATGAAAGAGAACACCACCACAGAGCTGGTGGGCTCGGGCGCGGATCGCCTCGAATCCTTCTTCACCCGTCGCGGGTTTGTGAAGGTCTCGGGCGCGTTCGTGGCGAGCATGGTGGCGCTCGGCCTGCTCCCGGAGGAGGCGGCTGCGACGCCGACGAGCTCCATGGGCGACCTGGACTACTACGCCACGCCGTCCCACGTGCTTAAGGTGAATCGCGCTCGCTGCACCGGATGCCAGCGCTGCGAGATGGCCTGCACGCTCGCCCTCGACGGCGTGAGCCAGCCGGCTGCCGCGCGCATCCACGTGCACGACGGCTACCAGTACGGCAAGGAGCTCGGTAGCGGCGACGGCATCTTCTACTCCATGGAGTGGACCATCCGCACCTGCTACATGTGCAAGACCGCTCTCTGCCAGACCGCGTGCCCGCACGGCGCCATCATCACCAACGACAATGGCGTCCGCGTGGTGGACGAGGACAAGTGCGTGGGCTGCGGTGCCTGCGTCGCCGCCTGCCCGTACGACATGCCGCGCGTGAACACCGTTACCGGTAAGTCCCGCAAGTGCGTTGCCTGCGGCCGCTGCGCCGCGCAGTGCCCCAACGGCGCCATCGAGCTCATCGAGTGGGAGGACGTCAGCCATTCGTCTGGCCCGACCCGTCAGGAGAATCCGTACCCGCTCGTAGGCGAGCAGCAGGACTTCGTCGGCGGCGGCCACGTCGCTTAAAGATTGGAGATACGCAATGGCTGATACTGCCACCTATGGTTCTTACGGTTGGGCGGGCCAGATCGCGCGCGTCAACCTCACGACGGGTGATATCTCCGTCGAATCCGACGAGGCTATGCAGGCCGATTACATCGGCGGCATGGGCTTCGCCAACAAGATCATGTATGACGAGGTGCCCGCCGGCACCGCGTGGGACGCGCCCGAGAACAAGGCCGTTCTCGCCGTCGGCCCGCTGACCGGCTCCGGTGTGCCCCTGGGCGGCCGCTCCACGTGGGCGACGCTCTCCACGTTCACCAAGGACTACCTCGTGGTCGACGCGCACTGCGGCGGCCAGCTCGGCGCCACCCTCAAGTTCTCCGGCCATGACGGCCTCATCATCGAGGGTGCCTCCGAGAAGCCGGTCTACATCCTGATCGACGACGACAAGATCTCGATCGAGGACGCCTCCGCCGTGTGGGGCAAGGGTACCCGCGAGACCACCGAGGCGCTCTGCAAGAAGCACGGCCTCGAGGCCTGCGTCGCCACCATCGGCCCTGCCGGCGAGAACCTGCTGCCCTACGCATGCGTCATGAACTCCCGTAGCCACTCCGCGGGCGCGGGCCTGGGCGCTGTTCTCGGCTCCAAGAAGTGCAAGGCCGTCGTCGTCAAGGGCACCAAGGCCGTGAACGTCGCCGACCCGCAGATGGTCGCCGACCTCTCCGACTACATGATCGCCCAGGTCCTCGGCTCCAACAACAACCACGTCGTGCCGTCGACCCAGCAGTCCTGGGCCGAGTACTACGACTCCGGCTCGCGTTGGACCGCGCGCAAGGGCCTCTACTGGGCAGCTGCCGAGGGCGGCCCCATCGAGACCGGCGAGCCCAAGCCCTTTGAGCCCAACACCATGGGCTACCGCTGCATGAAGTCCACCAAGGACCTCGGCCCCGAGGCGGAGAAGTACACCGTCAAGATGGCCGGTTGCCACGGCTGCCCGGTGCGCTGCTACTCGCAGATCCAGGACCCGCGCGTGTACGAGGCGACGGGCTACCAGTCCTCGGGCAACACCTGCGTGCCCAACTTCCCGTTCTCGAGCTACATGCAGCCCATCATGAAGGCCCAGGGCATCAAGACGGAGGAGGGCACCAACACCGACGTGTCCGTCTTCTACGACCAGCTCATCTCCAACACGGTCGACGACCTCGGTCTGTGGTGCAACTACGCGCAGCTCTACCGTGACCTCGCCTGGACCTACACCAAGGGCATCCTCGCCGAGCACTGCACGCCCGAGCAGATGGCCGAGTACAACTTCGACGCCATCGTGAACGACGGTGACCCGACGTCCTTCATCAAGATCCTCTGCGACATCGCCGAGAACGACGTGGAGAACAAGCCGATCGCGCTGCTCGGCTACGGCCCGATGGTCTGGTGCGAGGAGTGGAACCACATGGAGTGGTTCGACACCGCGACCTCCTGCCTCATCAACTACCGCGGCTGGCCCGTCCACCACGCCATCGAGTGCTTCGGCCAGACCGGCGGCCTCTACAACATGGTGTTCAACCGCGACGACATGATTCACTCCGCGGTCAACTTCCAGGGCTGCGGCCTGCCCATCGACCTCAAGAAGGAGATGGCAGCCGAGATGTGGGGCTCCGAGGACGCGATCGACCCCAACAAGGACTACACGCCCATGAACGAGTACAAGGCGGAGTTCGCGTGGTGGAGCATCGTCACCGACGTGCTGCATGACTGCCTGACGCTCTGCAACTGGGTGTGGCCCATGGCTATGGCGCCCGCCAAGGAGCGCAGCTACCGCGGCGACCTCGACCTCGAGGCGCAGTTCTACACCGCGGTCACCGGTCAGGAGATCACCATCGACGACCTCTACAAGGCCGCCGAGCGCGTCATGACCCTCCAGCGCGCCAACACCGCCCGCGGCATGACCGATGCCGACGGCAACATGGGCTGCAACGACTTCCGCAACGTCCACGACACCATCACCGAGTGGGTCTTCACCAAGGACCCGGACATCGAGCCCTTCACCACCGGTACCGACAAGATGGAGCGCGACGACTGGCAGACCGCCCTCACCATGATGTACGAGCGCTTTGGCTGGGACGCCGAGCTCGGCTGCCCGACCAAGGAGTGCCTCGAGGACCTCGGCCTCGACGACGTTGCCTCCGACCTCGAGGAGCTCGGGCTCCTTACCGAGGGCGGCAAGTCGTACGACGAGCGTACCCGCACCTACGCTGGCGTGCTCGCCGATTACTGCGGCGACAACCCGGCGCTGGCCTAAGCTGCCTGAGAGGAGATTGAGATGGCTGACGAGAAGCAGGAGACCACGGCGGCTGAGACCGCTCAGGCTCCTAAGAAGAAGATCAACTGGAAGGCCAAGCGCCTGCCCATCGTGATCGCCGCCGTCGTGGTGGTCACGGTGCTCGGCGTGGCCGGTTGGGCCTGGCGTTCCACCCCGGAGTTCTGCGATCAGCTTTGCCACAACACCATGGGCAAGTATTATCAGAGCTTCGAGAACGACACCACGTCGCTCGCGTACGCCCACAAGGGCGTGGTGGACAACCAGTGCCTTGGCTGCCACGAGCAGACGCTCGGCCAGATGGGCTCGCAGATCCAGGCGCAGCTCTCCGGCAGCTATGACACCCCGCTCGCCAAGGAGAGCTACTCCAACGAGTTCTGCCTGCAGAGCGGCTGCCACTCCGGCGCGGGCGTGATGCCCGGTGCGACCGAGTCCTCCACGGCCGACCTCAGCTTTGACCCGCACAGCGACTACCATGGCGTGCAGCAGTGCAACACCTGCCACCGCATGCACGACCAGAGCGTCTTCACCTGCGCGACCTGCCACCAGGTGGGCGCTTGGGAAGGCGAGGGCGGCGTGCCCGAGGGCTGGACGGTCCAGGACCTCGGTTACGACGGAAAGACCGGTGCGGTGCCCGACGGTTGGACGACCCCCGACCTGTTTGAGGCCACGGTCACCCAGTAACGCTGGCTGACGCCACATGCGCGCCCCCGAGACGGCTCGATGCCTCTCGGGGGCGTTTTCGTATCCACGGTGCTAAGGCGCAGGCCCGACGCGCGCCGTCGACGTGGAAACCCTGTGCTACCGGTGCGCTTGCGTCCCGAAACGGGGATAATGGCTGCGATAGAAGCGCCCCGCCCGAAACGCGCGGGGCACCAAGGGGCCCTCGGCCCTAGCGACTGTCTCACTCGGACCAGGGGAGGGTCCCATGATCTCCATCGACTTCACGCCCCGCGGCGTCTGCTCGCGCAACATCCACGTCGACCTCGCCGACGATGGCCAGACCATCGAGGGCGTTTCCTTTGTGGGCGGCTGCAACGGCAACCTCAAGGCGATCTCCAAGCTTGTCTCGGGGCGCCCGGTATCCGAGGTGACGGACATCCTGCGCGGCAACACCTGCGGGTCCAGGCCCACCTCCTGCGCCGATCAGCTGTGCTGCGCGCTCGACGCCGCTCAGGAGCAGGCGCGCGCATGAGCGTGAGAGACCGCCTTGCCCATACGTTTGGCCTTGCGCGCGATAGCCGCGAGGCTACTGCCCCGCCCGCCGACCGGCGCGGGGTCACGCGACGCAGCTTCACCCTCGGCAGTATCGCCGCGGTGGGTGCGGGCATGGCGGCTATCTCGCTTTCGTCCTGCGGGTCGAGCGAGGTAAAGGAGACATCGGGCGAGCCGCAGGTGGTGGATGATTCGCAGCTGGTCGGCGTGCTCGACGGCGACTACGAGAGCGCCGACAGCCCGTACACCGCGGTGCAGGAGTTTACGCTGCCGCTGGGCACGCTGCTGTTCCACAGCGGCGGCTCGTGGGCGGCGGCGCTCATGGCGCCGGAATCCTCGCAGCACGTCAACACCTTGGGGACGATGAGCCTCTCGACCGGTGTCTTGAACACGCTCATCGAGACCCCCACCCAGGGCGCGGCGTACGAGTTCTTCGACGTCCGCTGCACCGACGACGTCTTTGCCTGGGTGGAGATCGATTACGCGACGCGCGCCTGGACGCTCATTGGCCAGGGCCTCTACAACGGGCAGCTGAACGGCGACCCCGTCCAGCTCGACACAGGCGATATCGATTGGGAACCCCCGCGCTTCACCACGTGGAACACGAGCGTTATCTGGCAGAAGATGCCGCTCGCCACCGGAGGCGCCAGCACGGAGGACTCGCATTGCTACCAGTGGACGCTCGGCGATACCGAGGGGCGCGAGCTCTGGACCTCGCACGGGCGCTTTGCCGCCTCGCCCCACGTGGCAGACGGCATCTTGACGATCGCGCCGCGCGTCAACGTCGACGAGGGCACCTATTACGGCATGACGGCGCTCGATTTGACGGACGGCAACCTCACCCAGCGCGACCAGCTCGTGCTGCCCTCGGGCGTGGCTCCGTTTGAGGCGGTGTACGTGAACGAGCAGTTCGCCTTTTCCGTAGAGGCGAGTTACGACGGGCGCGGCAGCCTGGGCAACATGGGCACGTTCATCGGGCGCGAGGGCGGCCCCTATATATATGTGCGCCGCGAGCCGCTCGCATGTGTGGCGGCATGGGGCTCGCGCTATCTGATCAAGGCGCAGACCTCTCACTTTGTGGTTGATACCGAGGCGCAGACCTATGCGACCCTTGGTGCCCCCGACCGCTCGGTCGATTACGGCGACTGGCCGGCGAGCGAGGGTGCCACGAGCCAGTTCTTAAGCTACGCGACCATCCGCAACGAGCAGGGCATCCCCGACCATGTGACGGCCCGCGTCTTCAGCTTGTAACATACGCATATTGCTGCCGTAGGGATACATTTGCATAGCGTTGGGCATAATGGACCAGTAGGAGCATGCTCGCGCTCGCCGATGCCCTCGCTCGCTCGGCGCCCGCAGTTGACTCCTTGTCTAGGGAGCGTGTTCGGTACGTTACAATGGACCGGGCAGGTACGACGAAAAGACAGGAGGCCGACCATGGCTTCAGATGCGAAGCGTATCCTTCTAGTTGAAGACGAGAAGGCCATCCGTGACGCCGTTGCGGCATATCTCGACCGCGAGGGGTATTGGGTTGTGGGCGTGGGCGACGGCAAGGCTGCCGTCGACGAGTTTGAGAAGCACAAGTTCGACCTCGTGATTCTCGACCTCATGCTCCCCAAGCTCTCGGGCGAGCGCGTCTGCAAGATCATCCGCGACAAGGGCTCGTCGGTACCCATCATCATGCTGACCGCCAAGGGCGAGGTGGAGGACCGCATCATCGGTCTCGAGCTCGGTGCCGACGACTATATCGTCAAGCCGTTCTCCCCGCGCGAGCTCGTGGCCCGCGTGCGCGCCATCTTCCGTCGCGCGCATACCGAGCCCGAGGTCGACGTGCTCGATTTTGGCGAGCTCGTGATCGACATCTCCGGTCATAAGATCCTGGTGGACGGCAAGGACGTCGACCTTACCGCCTCCGAGTTCAAGCTTCTGGCTACGCTCGCCCGTCACCCGGGCCGCGTGTACAACCGTATGGAGCTGGTCGAGAAGGTGCTCGGCTACGACTTTGAGGGCTACGAGCGCACCATCGACAGCCACGTGAAGAACCTGCGCGCCAAGCTCGGCGACGACCCGCGCCATCCCAAGTGGCTCTTTACCGTGCACGGCGTGGGCTACCGCTTTGAGGCGCCCGCTCAGGATAAGAAGGCAGACGAGAAGTAACCCATGCCCTCCGAGCGGTTCGAGATAGGCAAACGGCATAAATCATCGCCCGAGAAGAGCTCTTCGCGGGCGAGCTGGAACACGCCGCGCAAGGACAATCGCCCCGGCATCAGCTATGCCACGCGCATGGCCTTTACGTTTGCGGCCACCTCCGTCATGACGGTGCTCATCATGGTGGGCGTCGTGAGTGTGGTATGGGGCGGCGTCTTCTCGGATTACACCCGCACCAATATGGAGGATATCGCCGAGGTGACGGCGCAGCGCCTGGCCGTGGCCTACGAGGAGGACGGGGCGTGGACGGCCGAGTACCTCTCGTCGGTGGCCGAGACCACGCTCTCGAGCGATATCGGCATCCAGGTCACCAACGCCGCGGGCGATATCGTGTACGACGACACGTGGCCGGCGGCGTCCGCCAAGCGCGGCCACAGCCTCACCTCCACGGCGCCGACCGATGCCGGGGGCTCGGTCACCACGCCCATCATCACGACGGGCGGAAAGACGGTCGGTACGGTGCGCGTGTGGGTGCTCGGCTCGGACGTGTTGCTGAGCAAAGCGGACAACGCCTTCCGCGACCGCACGTTCAACGCCATGGCGCTCGCCGCGCTCATAGCCGTGTGCATCTCCATCATCATCGGCTTCCTCGTGTCGCACATGCTCACCTCGCCGCTCCGCCGCATCACCTCGACGGCCAAGCAGGTGCGCGACGGCGACCTCTCGGCCCGCACCAACATGCGGGGCGATGACGAGATCGATCGGTTGGGCGAGACGTTTGACGAGATGGCCACCTCGCTCGAGCGCGACCTTAAGCACGAGCGCCGCATCACCTCCGACGTGGCGCATGAGCTCCGCACGCCGCTCATGGGCATGCTCGCCACCGTCGAGGCGATGCAAGACGACGTCATGCCGGCAGACGATGAGCACCTGGAGACCGTCGCGACCGAGACCCGCCGCCTGGCGCGCTTGGTGCAGCAGATGCTCGACCTCTCGCGCATGGAGGCCAAGACCGCGCCGCTCACCATCGAAGAGGTCGACATGGTGCCGTTCGTGCAGCAGATCGTGGCAGGCCAGCACCAGCTGTTCCACGATCACGACCTGCGCCTGCGCTTCAACGACGAGACGCAGGGGCGCGACGCGGTGGTGGAGTGCGACCCCGATATGGTCACGCAGGCAATCATCAACATCATGAGCAACGCTATGCGCTATACGCCCGAGGGCGGCTGGGTCGTCGTATCGGTCAAGACCGATAAGCGCGATGTGCTCGTCGCGGTGAGCGACACGGGCATCGGCATCGCCAAGGAGGACCTGCCGCGCATCTTCAGCCGGTTCTGGCGCGCCGATGCGAGCCGCGCGCGCGAGGCGGGCGGCCTCGGCGTGGGCCTCTCGCTCACCCAGCAGATCATAGAGCGGCATCACGGGTACATCTCCGTCGACTCTGAGCTCGAAAAAGGTACAACTTTTACGATTCATCTCCCGCGTGAGCACACGCCCGAGACGCCGTCTACTACAATGGAATCTTAGCGCTGCCCGTAGCCCTAACGCGGCGGCGTCGATCACGGCGCACCTGGTGGCGCGCCTCCTTACCCGGCACGTCTTAAGAAGGAGTGACCAACGTGACAACGCTCGAGCGCCGTCCCGATTCGCGCGGCAAGGTTCGCGACATCTACCAGGCGGGCGACAACCTGCTCATGGTGGCGACCGACCGCATCTCTGCATACGACTTCATCCTCCCCGATGAGATTCCCTTCAAGGGCGAGGTCCTGAACCGTATCTCTGCATTCTGGTTTGACAAGTTCGCCGACCTGGTGCCCAATCACCTCGTCTCCATCGACGTGGACGCCTTCCCGGCGGAGTTTGCGGAGTACCGCGATTACCTCGCCGGCCGCGCCATGCTCGTGCGCCGCGCCGAGACGCTGCCCATCGAGTGCATCGTTCGCGGTTACCTCACCGGCTCGGGCAAGAAAACCTATGACGAGGACGGCACCGTCTGCGGCATCAAGCTGCCCCAGGGCCTGACCGAGGCGTCCAAGCTCCCCGAGCCGCTCTTCACGCCGTCCACCAAGGCTGCCATCGGCGACCACGACGAGAACATCTCGTTCGATCGCACGGTGGAAATCGTGGGTGCCGATATCGCCGAGCAGCTGCGCGACCTGTCGCTCAAGATCTACACCGCTGCGGCCGAGTACGCGGCGACCCGCGGCATCATCATCGCCGACACCAAGTTTGAGTTTGGCATCATCGACGGTCGCGTGACGCTCATCGACGAGTGCCTCACCCCCGATTCGAGCCGTTTCTGGCCCGCCGCCTCCTACGAGGAGGGCAAGGTCCAGCCGAGCTACGACAAGCAGTACGTGCGCGACTGGCTGCGCGCCAACTGGGATATGACCGGTGAGCCGCCGCATCTTCCCGCTGAGGTCGTCGAGGGCACGTCTGCACGCTACCGCGAGGCGTACCAGATCATCACCGGCAGCGATTTTGTGAGCATGAAGGAGAACCGGTAACCATGAGTATGCGCAGCGCCACCAATAAGCGCACGCAGGAGCAGGAGTACACCGGCGCGACCCGCAAGGGCGCCGGTTCCGCCAAGCCCGCCCGCGCCGCGGCGGGCTCGGTGCGCGTCGTCCCCGCCTCGTCGAAGGCCCGCCGCAAGGCGGCCGAGCGCGGCGAGAACCTCGAGGGCCTCTCCAAGGAGGAGAAGCGCGCCCGCAAGCGCGAGGAGCGCGCCCGCGAGGACCGTCTGTACGACGCGTCGAGCATCATGCTCAAGGAGGACGAGGACTACAAGAGGCTCCGTCGCATCTTCTGGGTCATCTTGGGCGCCGGCGTCTTCTTTATCGTCCTCACCTGGGTGGGCCTGCTCGTGGGCGGTGCCAGCACCTCGGGGAGCACCAACATGCTCGAGATCGTGGGCATCGTGCTCAGCTACGCCGCCATCCTCGGCGCCTTCATCTTCGACTTGGTGAAGATCCGCCCCATCCGCAACTACTACCGTTCGGTGGTCGAGGGCATGTCCGAGCGCAAGCTCGTCGAGGTGCTCGAGGCGGCTGCCACCAAGAAGGACGCAAAGGGCAAGGGCGATGCCGAGGCGCCGAGCGCCGGCTCCTCGGGCACGAAGGTCGCCCCCGCGCAGAAGCGCCCCAAGAAGAACCAGCGCTCCCGTCGCTAAGCTGTGTACCATGGCAGCCCTTGGCAGCCGCGCCCGCTTGGTCGCGCGCCAGGGGCTGCAGCTGTGTCAATTCCGTCCCATATCCCGCCAGTTAGGGGTACCCCATGATTCGAGCCGCACTGACCGTGGAAGACGCCCGCCTGGGCATGCGCAATCTGGCGCCTAAGATCGAGCGCTATGCGCGCCTCATCGTGCGCCAGGGGGTGCACGTCACGCCCGGGCAAGAGGTGGTTGTCCAGGCGCCGGTGGAGACGCGGTCGTTTGTGCACGTGCTCGTGCGCGAGGCCTACGCCGCCCGTGCGGGCCACGTGACGGTTATCTGGAACGACGATGTGGTGTCGCGCCTCACCTACGAGCATGTCGATGCCGCCTACTTTGAGCAGACGCCCTCGTGGCAGATTGAGCAGCTCGATTCGCTTGCCCGCGCCGGTGCGTGCTTCATCTTTGTGGAGGGAGCCGACCCTGAGGCCCTGAAGGGCATCGACCCGGCCAAGCCCGCGGCGGCCTCCAAGGCGCGCAACGCCCAGTGCAAGATCTTCCGTCACGGCCTCGACTTCAACATCAACCCCTGGTGCATCGCCGGCGCCCCCGTGGCAGCTTGGGCGCGCCACGTGTTCCCCGCGCTCGACGAGGAGATTGCCATCTACAAGCTCTGGTGCGCCATTCTTGCGGCGGCACGCGCCGACGGGGAGGACCCCGAGAGCGATTGGGAGCTCCACGACGCGACGTTCGACAAGAACCTCCGCTTCTTGAACGAGCACCACTTCGACGCGCTCCGCTATACGGCCGATAACGGCACCGACCTCACCATCGGCATGACGGACCGCCACGTGTGGGCGGGCGGCAAGAGCGAAACGCCGGACGGGCACGTGTTTTTCCCCAACATCCCGACGGAGGAGGTCTTCACCTCGCCCGATCGCATGCGGGCAGACGGTATCGTCCACTCCGCCTTGCCGCTCATCCATCACGGTAACAAGGTCGATCGTTTCTGGCTGCGCTTTGAGGCGGGCCGCGTGGTGGATTACGGGGCCGAGCAGGGGTTGGAGACGCTGCGCTCGATTATCGAGACCGACGAGGGCTCGTGCCGCTTGGGCGAGGTCGCCCTTATCTCCAAGAACACCCCGATTCGCGAGAGCGACATCCTGTTCTACGACACGCTCTACGATGAGAACGCGAGCTGCCACTTGGCTCTCGGGATCGGGTTCCCGGAGTGCTATGAGGGCGGGTACGACATGGATGCCGCGACGCTCGCCGCGCACGGCGTCAATACGTCGACGACGCACGTGGACTTTATGATCGGTACCGATGACCTCGATATTGTGGGCATCCTCGCCGACGGCACCGAGGTGCCCGTTTTCACCAACGGGCAGTGGTGCTGGGAGTAGACGTGTTACAATGATGCGCGCGGGCCGTTAGCTCAGCTGGCAGAGCAGGGGACTTTTAATCCCAAGGTCTAGGGTTCGAACCCCTAACGGCCCACCCAAGGTATACGAGAGCCTCCCGTCGGTGCTGTGGCCGGCGGGAGGCTTTGTGTATGAGAGCGGCGTCTGCGGGGCGCCGTGTCACAAGGCGCTCCTCGTGTGGACTCTCTATGGAACATGTTCTGGCGCAGCCCGCACGGGGCCGTGCACAACCGAGTGAAACACAAGCGGGGTGACCTGCTGATTTAGAAATTCGGTCACACATCTGTCTGCCCCACGTGCGATGGGCGTGGAAACCGGTCGGTCGTGCGTGAGATGCCGGGTGCATGCTTATGGCAACGGCTGCCGCCGTGCAGACATGTGTTTGCGCGGCGACGATAGGATGCGACAGGAGGCGTGCGTCGGTACCAGATGTGGAGGTCATGAAGGGCGTTGCCATCCAGCTTGAGAAAACGGCAGGAAGCGGCTATAGTAGCTGAGTCCTTTCCTGCCCCGAGCGCACCTTCACGACCCGGGGCCTTATGCCCAGAGGAGGTGACCACATGAAGGCTTATGAACTGCTGTTTTTTGTCAATCCCGCACTCGACCCCGAGACCCGTCTCGCGGTGATGAAGCGCATCGACACCACGATCGCTGAGGGCAACGGCACGGTTGACAAGGTTGACGAGTGGGGCAAGCGCAAGCTCGCCTACGAGATCAACGACCTCACCGAAGGTGATTACACCCTCATCAACTTCCACGCAGACCCGGCGCAGATCGCCGAGCTCGACCGCGTTCTCCGCATCACCGATGCGGTGGAGCGTCACATGATCGTTCGTCGCGACGACATGGAGTAATTGCGTTGGAACCGGTCGCGCGTCCGCGCGCGGCCACCGGGCTGTGCAACGTAGGGCGCGGCCCATCACCGAGAGGTAGTGAGTGCACATGAGCATCAACCGAGTGAACATCTCCGGCAACCTCACCCGTGACCCGGAGGTCCGCATGACGTCCGGCGGCACGCAGGTGCTGTCCTTCGGCGTGGCGGTCAACGACCGTCGCCGCAACCCGCAGACCGGCGAGTGGGAGGACTACCCCAACTTTGTCGACTGCACCATGTTCGGTTCTCGCGCCGAGGCCGTGAGCCGCTATCTCTCCAAGGGCTCGAAGGTCGCCATCGAGGGGAAGCTCCGCTACTCCTCGTGGGAGCGCGACGGTCAGCGCCGCAGCAAGCTCGAGGTCATCGTCGATGAGATCGAGTTTATGAGCCGCGGCCAGCAGCAGGGTCAGGGCGGCTACGCCCCGGCTCCGCAGCAGGGCGGATACGCCACGGCACCTCAGGCCCCGCAGCCCCAGGCACCCGTCCAGGCCCCGCCTGCGGTGGATGTCTACGATGAGGACATTCCGTTCTAGCACGTGCGGGACGGCATGTCGGTAAGGTAAGGCGGCCGGCCACAGGTTCGGTCGCAGGCGGTGCCTCGCGCATCGCCAGAAGAAAGGTATTTTGACATGGCTAAGGCTAATGATTTTGCAGCACGTCAGCCGCGTCGTAAGTACTGCCAGTTCTGCAAGGAGGGCACTGAGTACATCGACTACAAGGATACTCAGCTCCTCCGTAAGTACATGACCGACCGCGGCAAGATCAAGCCGCGTCGCGTCACCGGCGCTTGCACGCAGCATCAGCACGACATCGCGAACGCCATCAAGCGCGCCCGCGAGATGGCCCTGCTGCCGTACACCGTTCCCGTGGTTTCTTCCCGCGGTGAGCGTCGTCGCGGCTAGTGGCGCTTGACTAAAGGAGATCTCATGAAAGTCATTCTTCTTGGTGAGATCAAGGGCAAGGGTGGCGAAGGCGACGTCATTGACGTGGCCCAGGGCTACGCCGAGAACTACCTCTTCCCGAAGAAGCTCGCCGTTGCGGCTACCAAGGGCAACCTCAAGCAGCTCGAGGAGCGTCGCAACAACATCGCTAAGCGCGAGGCCGTCCGCATGGCGGACGCCAACGCGCTCAAGGAGACCCTCGAGGGCAAGCAGGTCACCGTCGACGCCAAGGTGGGCGACGAGGGCATCCTGTTTGGCTCGGTGACGGCCGCCATGATCGCCGACGCGGTCAAGGATCAGCTCAATGTCGAGATCGACCGCAAGCGCGTCGAGCTCGGCAAGCCGATCAAGGTCGCCGGCGCCCACCAGGTCGACATCTCGCTCTACCGCGAGGTGCGCGCCACCGTTACGGTGCTCGTGGGCGTGGACGCCGAGGAGGCCGCTGAGGAGACCGAGGTTGAGGCTGAGGCCGAGACCGAGGTTGCCGAGGCTACCGAGGAGGCTGCTGAGTAACCATAGGTTACCGGCACTAATTCCGCGTGATGAACGGGGCTGCAGCTTTGAGGCTGCGGCCCCGTTTTTTGTCTCCTGAGGGATGCGGGCGCCGTCTCGATCCGGTGGGGCGCGCGGCGTCCCGTCGGTTTCGTCAAATGGCACCGTCGGTGGGTCACAGAGGTGCCGAGCGGTACCATCCGCGAAGGAAATCGCGTTTAGGCCCCCAAAGGGGGCAGAAAACGGACCTAAGCGCGATTTCCTTGAGCTGACAGGCGGGAGGAGGGGATGGCGGCATCGCTCGGCGCTAGGCTAGCGCCGCCGCGTAGGTGAGAAACGCGTCGACGGTGGCGGCGGGCGCGACGATACGGAGGGCGCCGCCTGCGGCGAGCACGTGGTCGAAGAGCCAGGGCTCGGCGGAGACGCGCACCTTGAGCCGGGTCTCGCCAGCGCCGTCGGGGGCGGGGCTCATCTCTTCGATTCCGTCCCATGTGGGGACGGCCGCGCCAGGGGCGAGGGCGAGCTCCACTAACGGCGCCGCCGCGCGCAGGCTCTCGGCAACGGCCGCGTGCGCCGCGCTGTCAGACGGGGCGGCGGTTGCCGTGTGCGCGCCGAGGTTCGTAACGGCCGCGATGCGCTCGAGCCTATAGCGGCGCTCACCCCGCTTGAGCACGTCGCGTGCCCGGAGATACGCGGCGTCTGCGGTGACCTCGAGCGCCAAGGGGTCGACGAGGCGCTCGCGGGCCTCGGTGTCGCCGTGCGCGCGATAGGCGATGCGGATGCGGGCCCGCTCGGCTATCGCCTGCTGCAAGGCGGGATACCACGCTCCAAAGGAGACGGTACCGGCGACGAGCGGCGTCGCGTCCGGGCGCCAGCCGTCGGGAAGAAGGGCGCGCGAGAGCCGGTCGCGCACGTCGTTTGGCAAATGAAGTTCGCCCATCACGCAGGCGAGGGCGGCGCCTTCGCCCAAGCTGAGGCGGAGGGGCATGAGCTCAGAGCCCTCGCCGGCGAGCACGATATCGTCGTGGTCGCGGAAGATGACGGCACGGGCGCCGCTCTCGCGGTCGGCGAGCGTGGCGATAAGGGCGATGGCCTCGTCGATCTCTGCGTCGGTGGCCTCTAGATAAGTGCGCGCCTCATCGGCGGTCACGATGGTTCCCTCAACTGATGACAAGAGCTCGAGCAGGCGGATGGCCCGCTCGACACGGCGGTCTGAACCGGTGAGGATGCTTTTGCGGCGCGAGGGGCGCGGTCTAGGCATGGGCGCTCACCGCCTTGGCGATGGTGTCCCGCCAGGCATCAACCAGGGCGGCGGGCGCCACGGGGCGCATGCCGTCGCGCGCGTGCTCAAGGGCGAAGGCCGCCGCCGCGTCGAGGTCGCGCGCGGTGATATGCCAGCGCCATGAGCCGTCGCCCGCGCGCTCGCTCGTCCCGCGCCCATAGGTGAGTGCCGTCAGCTCGGCGCAGGTGCGCTCGGCAGGCAGCGAGAACGTGGCCGCAACGGGTTCGCCTTCGCCCAAATCGAACGGCAAGAAGAGATAGGGGCGCACGTCAAAGTCGGCGGGGACCTCGTAGGAATCGCCGAGCACGCCCAACCGCTCGATGCGGTCGATACGAAAGGTGCGCACTGCCTGCGTCGCGCTGTCGAGCCCCACGACGTAGCCCGCGGCACCGTGGGCAAAGATGCCGTAGACGGCCACGGTGCGCTGGGAGCTCGCGCCGCGCGCGTTGCGGTACGTAAGGGGTACGGTACGGCGGAGCGAGAAAGCTGTCCAGAGGGCGTCGGCCGTGCCGTTTTGGCGCGCACGGTTTCGTTGCGAGGCGGTAGGGGCCGCGACGCGCTGGGGGTCTTCGGGCGGGAGCTCGCCTGCGAGGCGGGCGAGCTCCTCGCGCGCACGGATGCGCACGGCGTTGAGCGGCGGGGCGAGCGGGTGCGCGGGGCCGGCGAGATAGGCGTCGATGGCCTCGACCAAGAGGTGCACGTCGCCCTCGCGCGCGATGCCGCCGCCCGCAAAGGTGCGGGCGCGGTCGATGGCCCAGGAGCTCTGCTCGGTTTCGGCCGCATCGGTGGCGCGGATCTCGGCGATAAAGACGCCCCGCTCGGCGAGCTTCTCGCGGTCGCGCCTAAACTTGCGGAGGTCGGAGGCGCGGTTCGCAGACCCGTAGCCCAAGTCGGCGTCGGAGACGATCTCGTCGGTGGTGAGGGGCCGCTCGGCGGCGTTGAAGATAAACAGTAGGTTGAGGAGGCGCTGAGCGGTCTCGTCAAGTGGCGCGTCGTCCGCCCCGTCATCAGGGTGGCGCCTGCGTGCGGTCATGGGTCCTCCCCTCAGCATGGTGCGCGTTTACCGTCGGGCCGCCCGCAGGCGGCGCTTGTGTGTCCATTGTAGACGATGCATGCTCGGGGGCTCTTCTGCACAAGCCTTGTGGCTTGCGGTCGATAGCTGCCGAAATGGCAAACTCGCGGTATACTTTCGACTATATACGAACCATGCCCGTGCCCTTGGGCGCGGGTGGCCTTGCAACCCAGCGATGCGGAGTCCCCCATGGCAAACGTCCGCCCTTATATCAACCACCTGCTCCAGAGCTCGGGTATCACGCCCGCGTGCAGCGAAGAGGAGCGCTTGGCCGCCGAGGATCTGGCGCAGATCTTCCGCAAGCACGGCTTTGAGCCCGAGGTGCAGGAGTTCAGCGCATCCGGGTCCAAGAAGATGGTGAACGCCGTGCTCGGCATCGCGGTCTTTGTGGGCGCGGTGCTCATGGGCATCGGCGGGATCGTCGGCGTGGTGGGGCTCTTGCTCGCGCTTGCCGGCGGCGTGCTGTTTACGCTCGAGCGCATGGGCAAGACGTCGCTCTCTCGCATGGGCGGCGCGGGGCTCTCGCAAAACGTCATCGCCTACCATAAGGCGTCCGGTCCGCTCGCCTCGCCGCGCAACCGCCCCGTGGTGGTCGTGGCCCATTACGACTCGCCGCGCGCGGACCTGCTGTCGCAGATGCCCTATGCGGCGTACCGTCCCATCATCGTCAAGGCGCTGCCGTACGCGATGCTCGTGCCGGCCGTGATCGCCATCGTGCGCCTGCTCCCGCTGCCGGGCGCGGCCAAGGTGGTCCTGTGGATTCTCGCCATCTTGGTGGCGCTGGTGCCGCTCGCGTCTGCCGTCGCGACGATTCTCAACCGTTTCGTGCTCCCGTATACGACGGGCGCCGTGTGCAACAAGTCGTCCGTTGCGGCGATGCTCGGCGTCATGAACGCCGTCGCTCCGTTCCGCGGCGAGCGCGAGTTCCCCGAGGACGTCCCGTTTGGCAAGTACATGCGCGAGCAGCGCCGCCTCGCAGCCGCCGCCGCGCGCGCCGCCGCCGAGGCCGAGGCCGCCCGCGCCGCCAAGCGCGCCGGGACGGTGGCAGACGCCGAGGTGCCGGCTGGTGCCGATGTGGCCGCCCAGCCCGCGGAGGGCGCTGAGGGTGCGGCTGTGCCCGCGCCGGATGCGGGCGAGGCCCTCGCCGCCGCAGCCGGTGCTGCAGCGGCAGGTGCGGGCGCGGCTCTTGCCGCCGGCGCTGCTGCCGACATCGCCGCCGAAGCCGCCGAGCCCGTGGTCGATCTGGGCGCCACGCAGGCGATGGAGATGCAGCCGACCGGCGAGACGGCCTCGTTTACGGCTGTGGAGGAAGCGGCCCCCGCTCCGGTAGAGCTCATCGAGGTGGAGGAGGAGCCCGCGGACGAGGAGCAGGTCGCCGAGGCTTCCGCCGAGGTGATGGGTGCCGATGAGGTTGCGGACGCCCCCGAGGAGGCGCCGGCCGGCTCTTCTGCCGCGGAGGTTGCTGAGGACGCCGGCGCAGAGGCGCCGTCTGTCCCGGAGCCGGTTCTGGTAAACGCTGAGGGCAACTATCGTTACGGTGTGGATACCCTGCGCTCCCTCGGCATGGTGCCGGCGAGCTGCGTGATCGAATACGACGAACCAGAGCCGGTAGAGCCCGCCGCGGAGCCCGCCCCGGTCGTCGAAGCGGCCCCGAGCGCCTCGGAGGAGCCCGTCTCCGCCGTGACGCCCGAGGCAGTCGAGGCTGAGCCTGCGGCCGCCGTGCCGACGGAGCAGGATGATGTCGAGGACGGCTTCGACGACGAGGACGCCTACGCGGAAGATGACGACGCCTACGGCGATGAGGATTTTGCCGAAGACGACTACGACGAAGATGATTACGACGAGGACGACGACTTCGACTACGACGGGGAAGCCGCCTACGACGATGAGGATTACGCGTTCGACTACCAGCCTTCCGCTTACGAGACGACCGGTCTTGCGCGCTTTGGCGGCCGCGGCGGCAACGTGGTCGAGACGCTCTCGCAGGTGGGCGCCACCGCGGCGCGCTTCTTTGGTGAGGCGCTGAGCCGCGGCAAGAGCGCGCTGTCGCATCTCGAGGGCGTCGCGCACGACGTCGCCGGGCGCATCGGGTCTTCTGCGGATGAGGAGGCGCCCGAGCCCGCTGCCGATGAGCAGATGCCGGCGGACGATGCCGAGAGCCCCGTCACCGACGGCGCCGGTGCGCCGGAGGAGGCCGCCGAGTCCGCGGTCGACGAGCCGACGGTTGCCTATGCGCCGATTGACGACGAGGCGGTCGCGGCCTCGCTCGAGAAGACGGTTGCCGGTGCGCCCGCGCCGGTGGACGAGGTGCCCTCCGATGGGGCCGAGGCACCCAGCGAGGACGACGAGCCCATGACGGACGCGCCCATCGGCGGGGCGGATGCCGCGGCGGACGAGAGCACGTCGGCAGAGCCTGCCGCCGCTCCCGTTGCGGGCGGAGACGTGCCGCTGACGGGCGCGACGGTTGCCTTTACGGTTCAGCCGGTTGCCGGCACGGCGGACGCCACGGCGGTTTCGGAGGCTCAGCGCCCGGTCGAGACGGTCGACTCGCTCATGGCGGAGATCAACCCGCCGCGTCCCGCCGCCGGTCGCCGCATGCCGCTGACGGTGCCCGACCCGCAGCAGCCTTCGCTCAACCAGCCGAGCGCGGCGAGCCGCGCGTCCCTCTTTGATCTGCCCGATCCCTCGGCGCCCGAGGCCGATCCCTTCGCGCCGCAGAGCGCGTCTGGCTCTGGCGGGGCGACGGCGCCGCGTCAGGCTGCTCAGGCGCCTGCTCCGGCGCAGCAGCCCGGCGCGGCCCGCAGCTTCTCGGTCATCGACCCCGCTCAACCGGCGGCATCCGCCGTGCCCGCTGCCCCCGCAGCTCCGGAGCCGGCGGCAAGCCCCTTTGAGGTGCTGAGCGCCGATGCGCCCGCCATCTCCCGTCCGCAGGAGGAGAAGCGCCGCGGCCTCTTCCGCCGCAAGAAGCAGCAGGAGCCCTCGATGGGCGAGTACCTGGGCCTCGGCGACGACTTCGACGCGAAGAGCTCCGGCCGCGACATCGGCTCGTGGGACAACTTCGAGAACGACGACTGGAAGGGCGGTGCCACCGGGGCTGCCGGCGTGAGCGCCGACGAGCTGCGCGATGCCGTCGCCTCGCTCGGTGACGACGAGCTGCTCGGTCACGATATCTGGTTCGTGGCGACCGGTGCCTCCGAGTACGGCAACGCCGGCATCGAGGCGTTCTTGGCGACGCACCGAGACAAGCTTCGCGGCGTCTTCCTCATAAACCTCGAGTGCGTGGGCGCCGGCCAGATCGCCATGCTCTCCACCGAGGGCGACCACCGCGTCCTCAAGGGCGATAAGCGCATCATGAACCTCGTCCGCAAGGTGTCCGGCGCGTTCCATCACGAGTTTGGCGCCGTCGACATGCCCTATCTTGCGACGGACGCCTACGTGGCCATGAACATGAGCCTGCGCTCGCTCACCATCGCCGGCGTGGACGGACCGTGCCTCGCCTGCTCGCACAGCGAGGAGGACCTGCCGCTCTCCGTCGACGTCGATAACATCAACCGCGTGGCGGACGTGGTGACCGAGGTCATTCGCCGTTCGTAGCAAGGGGGCCCAGCGTGCTGTCGTATCTGAGAAGGCATTGGCTTTTGTATCTCATCCTCACGGCGCTTGCCATCGCCCTGGGTCTGGGCGCCTCGTATGTGGTCGGCGTCATAGGCTCTACGCCCGACTCGGTGCGTGAAGAGCGCGTCGCCAGCGAGGAGGAGCATGCCGACGATATGAACAGCATCGATGCGGACCTCTCGGGCGATGCGGCGGCGACAGACGAGGGCGCTGCCGATGCCGCGACGACTGATGGAGCGACGTCCCAATAACGCATAGCGCGTCGATTGCACGGTTGCGATGACGGCGGAGTGCCTTAGCGGGCGCTCCGCCGTTTTTCTGTTTTGCCTGTTACCCGCGCGGCTATGAGTCGCATGCGAGTTCCAGCTGGATGCTTGCACCGAGGATATCGCTCCAGTTTTCCTCAGTGGAGGTCCAGAAGGCGGCGTGGATGTAGGCGCCCTCAGAGCTTCCCAGATCGGAAGGGTGCATGATGATCTCCTCATAGGGGGAGCCGGCTAAGAACGCCTGGCAAAACGGCTCGGGGATGGTGCCGTACGAGGCGAGGCCAGGCTGCTCAAAGGGTACGTCAAGACGGGCGACCGCCTCGTGCATGGCGCTCAGGCTCGCCTCCGCCCGCACGAGGTTCTCCTCGAGCGAGAGCGCGGGGTCGACATCCATGTCATAGGTGACCTCGGTAACCACTCCCTCGTTATCGACGTTCATGCGCACCCGGGTGTTCTGGTCACCCTCATCCATATATAACGCGCCGCTCATTTGATAGCCATCGGGGTTGTGCGCCGTGATGGGGAGGTCGCCGTACGTGTAAAAGCCTGCGTCTTCAAAGGCGGCTTCGATGGTAGAGAGGGTTGCGCCGGCGCGTTCCTCCTCACCCGCCATGATCTGTGCGCGCTGGGCGAAATGGACGCCATAGGTCGCCGCGAGCACTGCGCTCATGCCGATGGCGAACACGATGCGGGTCCTTTTGGCGCGGGCGCGCCCTGCGGTGGATTTCTGAAACGCGCCGACTTCGCCGCCATGGCGCGCTATCCAGATGACGCGGCAGATAAGCACGGTCATCACGACCTCAAGGGCTATCCAGAGCATCCAGCCCGGCAAAAAGGGGCCCGTCGAGTGGAATACCAGGTCGTCCAGCATGGCCAAGAAGAGGAACTCTCCGCCGAGCAGAAGTATGATGCCAAAGCCGTAGAGGGATGAGCCCAGCGCATCGAGCGCGTCTTTGCGTGCGCCGGACGGCGCGTTCCCGTTTTTCGTCATGGTTCGCCCTTCCTCCCTATGTCGTGCGAGCGCGGTGCAGGGCTGCAGCTTGTCCCAGCCACCTGCCGTTGTCGCCTTTATACCCCTCGTCGGGCGCGGGGTATATGATGAGACGCCACGACGCAGGGGCCTGTAGGGTTTGGGGCGCTTACGCATCGCCGGCGGTAAAGATGACGAGTGTCCGCTCGTCGGTCCCCGCCTGCGCGCCGGCGCAGGTTGCAAGGGTGAGGATCCTGTCAGCGCGCATCGCCTGCTCGCGCCAGCCCTCCGCTCGCACAGACGCCTCGGCAGCAAGGGCGAGCGCGAAGGGCCCTGCCTCGTCTTCGGAGAGGGAGAACTGCTGGATGGGGGCGAAGCCGGCGGGCACGCGCAGCGCACAGAGCGGCTCGTATGCAACGGAGGCTCCCGCGCGGTCTGTCCAACGCGCAGAGCCTATCCCGTTGAACACGGCGGTGGTGTACGCGCGCCTCAGGGGCTCGAACATGAGGGAGTCGAAGCCTGTGCTATGGCCATAGACTAGCCAGTGCGCGGCCTGCGGCTCGCAGCGTGTGTCCAGATACGGGCATCCCCAAGGCGAGGGCGAGCCCCATGCGTCGTGGTCGAGGTAGAAATGGGCGGCCTCGCCCTCATCGGGCCTCATGACGGGATACGAGATAGGCGTCCCCTCGACCTCGAGCCATGCGATCGCGCGCGGAAGGTCATCTTGCCAAGAGCGGGCGGGCCCCGCAGATGCGGTGCCGTCGGCGCGCGGGGCGACGTCGCGGTAAGCGCCCGCGGCGAGCCCGGCCTGCGCGCTCAGCGAGCCGAGCGCGCAGACGCAGGTCACGCAGGCGGCCCCGGCGGCAAGGCGAAGCCCCCTTGCAAGGCGCTGCCGTCCGGGACCGCCTTCCCTCATGGGCGACTCCTCCTCCGCGGGACGTTGCGCCGCGCACGCGGGTGCGGCCTCGGCCCGCCGGCCGTCCGGTGCTGCGCCCATGTCCAGAGGGCGCCGGCGCCCAGCGCCGTTACGAGCAGGGCCGGCACCGGCGAAGAGAGGCCCGTCTGGGGCAGCAGCGAAAGGCCGCCGCGTGGTTGCTGGGCAACCCGGTCGCTGTCGTGGTCCTCCAGCTCCTCAGAGTCGGCGGTGTTGCCGCCGTTGCGGTACAGGTCGACCTGAGCGCTGTTCTCGAGGACGGTCCCCGGGCGGTACGCGTCCGTTGCGCGCATGTGTAGGACGAGGGGAGCGCCGCCCTCGCTCTTTTCCCAGCCTGCGAAGTCGTCGTGCTCGTCGTCGATGAGCTCGCGGTCCCATCCGTCGCTTCGCGAGGTGAAGCCCTCCTCAACGCGCCCGAACTCGATGCGCACCGCGGTAACGTGCTCTCCCTCTGACAGACCGAGGTCGGCGACAGCGAGCTCGCGCGCCTCGTTGGTGGGGACATCCCCTGCCCACAGACGCCATCCGGTGTAATCGAGCGCGCGTGCGTCATCACCGAGGAGCGCCGCAGTCGTCTCGTCGTCAAGCCAAGGGTTCACGTGCCCGTCCGAGCGCGTCGCGTTGGCGCCGGAGGGGTCGATATAGTCCTGCGGGGTCTGATCGGTCTGATACCAGACGTTGCAGAGGCCATCGTAGTCCTCAAACGCGATGGGCGTGGTGAGCGCCGTCAGCTCTGCAAGCCCCTCTGTCACCGCATCGAGATGGTCGGTGACGGTAAGCTCATCTACCCACGTGCTGCTGGTGGAGCGGAAGTCGACGGTGTACGCATATGCCCCCGCATCGTCCTCCTGCGCCGGCGCGCGGTTGGTCCCGCCCTCGTCCACGAGCGAGTCCGGTTCGGTACCCTCATGCACGGGCCGGGCTATCTGCTGGCGCTTGTCTATCTCGCCGGAAACGCTGATGGGCTCGTCGTACATCACGACGCGCTGGACGCTGCCGGTCGGCTCTACGGTAAACGTGACGGAGGTCGCTTGGTCGTAGTGGTGGGGCGTGAGCTCCTCAACCAACGTGTAGGTGCCGGGCTCCAAGCGCGTCAGACGGTGCTCCTCCTCCGTGGAGACCCATGATTCGACCAGCTCGTCGTTCGCATCGTAGACGGCGAGGCGCGCACCGGGGACCTCGCTCTCGTCCGTCACGTCGCGCTTGGAGATGTCGACCTTGGTGTAATCGTCGGTCGCGCTCATAGCGAGCAGGGGCAGTCCCTCTACCAGGCCGTCGCCGTCGACGGTAAAGAAGCGGATGGTGTCATCGACGAGATAGCCATCCGGTGCATCTTTCTCGCGCAGGCGATAGGAGCCCTCCGTCAGATGGGTGATGCTGAGGTGGCCGTCCGCATCGGTGGTGAACTCGCGCGTGGTGCCCTCGGCGGGACCAGTCACGACGGGTGCGGCCCCTTCATCCTCCGTCGGCGCATAGACATCGTCTTCTGCGCGCCACAGCTCAAAGACGGCGCCGGGAACGGGTGTTTCGTCACCGAGGGCGCACTTGTCGAGCGTCACCTCGGTGGGGGCGTTCGCCACGGTGATGTCGGCCTCCACCACGGAGGTGTACGGGTCGAGGTAGGACAGCGTGAACTCGCGGGGTGTCGGGTCGAGCACATGGCCCGCGGGCGCGACGGTCTCCACCAGGGCATAGCGGGCCTCACCGCATCCGAGCGGTAGCTCGCCGGTGTACGCCTCGCCGCCATCATCAACGACGACATGGTCGACGACCTCGTTCGCGAGGGCGTATACGGTGCCGTCGGGCCCTGTCACGTCGTCGAGTGCGACGACGTCAAACTCCGCCCCCGCCATACCCTGGCAGATGCAGGTGTCGCCGGCGCCCTCCGTCTCGTCCGCGCCTCTGTCGAGCGCTTGGGGCACGGGCGCGGGCTTATCGGCGGCTGCGGCGCATGTCTTCTGGAGATGGGCGCGGCCGTGGGCCTGCTCGTCTGCGAACGTGATGACCGTGAGCTCGGGAGTCGACGCGTCAGGCGAGATGGTGAACGCGAGGTCCTCATCGGCAAGCAGATACGGCGGCACCGTCTCGATCTCGCGCACGTAGTACGTGCCCGGTTCAAGGGCGACGGGCAGCGTGACCGAGCCCGTCTCGTCGGTGGTGAACCGATCGACCGTGGTGTGGTTGGGATACCAGATCTCCTGGGCGATGGGGTTGCGGTCGGCGTCCAGCAGCTGGAACGTAAAGCCCGCCGCCGGCACGGCGCGCCCGGTCTCGGCATCCGCCTTGACGACCTGCAGGCGACTGGTGACGCGCTCGTTGTCTATGGTGTACTTGAGGGTGGTGCCGTCGACCATCTCCTCGGGCGCGATGTGCCAGTCGGGTGCGGGGCGATGTCCCTCGGGTACGGTCTCGGGCGCCTCGCGCACCGTGTATCCGCCCCGGTCAAAGGGGAGGGCGCCGGAGATCCCCTCGACGCGCTCTCCCGCGCCAAACCATGCGCCCGCGGTGGACGCCCGTCCGTCGGCGTCGGTGGTGATCGAGCCGACGACCTCGCCCGTCGTGCCCGAGATGATGTCGAAGCGCACCCCCTCAGCAGGCTGCTGCAGGCCCGAGTCATCCGAGCCCGTATCGCGGTATTTGACAAGGTCGAGGTCGAAGGCGATGGGCAGCTCGGCAAAGTCGTCGGCCGGGGCGAGCTCGATCACGCCCGTCTCGGGCAGCTCGCGCGGGTCGACGGTGTGGGTGCGCGGCGTGGGGTCGAGACGGTAGCCAACGGGCGCCTCCTCCTCAGTCACGCGCACCTCGCCCAAGGGCAGGTTGTCAAATGTAAGCTCGCCGTCGGCGTCGGTGACGCCGGTATGCGCGACGCCTCCCGCGTCGACGAGCCGATAGGTTGCGCCCTCGAGCGACGCGCCCGCTTGCGCCTCCCCGCCGGTGGCGGCATCCTTCTTCTGGATACGCAGCGTGAGGGTGCCCGGCGCGTCCGGGAGCTCGACCGAGGTCGTCTCACCGGTGTTGAACGGGATGCGCTCGGGGTTTACCACATAGCCCTGCGGCGCCGTCACCTCTTGCGCGTAGTAGGCGCACGAGGGCTCCAGGGCGAGTGTCGCGGTGCCCGCGGCATCGGTGGTGATCGTCGAGACCAAGGCATCGTCTGCGGCGCGGCGAATCTCGTACGTGGCGCCTTCGAGCTGATAGGCGTCGAGCGTGACGTCGATGTCGTCGCGCGAGCTCACCTTCTGAAACGTCACCTCAACGGAATGCTGTACCTTAAAGACCTGATAGAAGGCGGCGGGTCCTTTGGGCGTGATGCGCGAGATCATGTTGCCGTTGCTCGAGGACCCGGCGATCACGCCGTCTCCGTGCAGCGCCGAGTGCCACGCGAGGTCCTCATGGGGGTTCGAGCCCCAGAAGAACATGATGTGGCAGTCGTTGTCGCCCCCAAAGGTGGTGGGGTGAATGTAGATGATGTCGCCCTTCTCCAGGATGCCCGAGGCGAGCATCTCCTCCTTCGTGTTGTACTGGCCGGCCAAAAAGCCGCGGTCGTTGGCGAATCCGTACCACTGGCTGGCGTTGGACTCGTTGCCCTTGTGGTACCCGATGGACGAGACGTGTGCCGCCACGGGCGAGGTGTCGCCGCCCGCTTCGCGCACGACTGCCGTCACAAAGCCGGCGCAGTTCATGTACGCGCCCACGCCCGGCTTAGGGTTGCCGTTGGGCCACCACGCGTCGCTGGTGGTGATGTCGCCGTAGATGCCCGGCCCCTGGTTGCCATAGGGCGTGCCAAGGTAGTAGCCGTCGTTCAGATGGCTCTCGAGCACCGATTGGATTGACCGGGTGCAGCCGAGGGCCTGGTCGATGGTCTGCCCGGGCGCGGCGTAGGCGGCAAGGGCGGCGTGCAGCGTGGCGACAAGGCTCAGGGCGAGCGCCGTTATGCCCGCAAGGCGAAAGAGCCGCATGCTGCGGCGCCGGGTGCCATGCGGGGACGTACCGACACTGCGGGGATGTTTGGGCGACAGTCCGGCACCTTGGTCGCGCGGCCCGCGCGGCGCTCGCCGATAGGGGTGGAACAGATGAGGTCTCATGGGCGCTCCTTCCCTCCGTGAATAGGGCGGAAGAGCATACGCCCGGGTGTCTAACCAAACGGCAGGAGGAATCCACGTGCGTCCAAGGTGCGGCAAACCGATATCCAGCGGCAGCTGACCGTGCAGCTCAGCGTGGTGGCAGGCGGCGCTTCTGCGGCGCCGTCGACCGGTGCCCGACCGCGCGTCTCCACGAAGACTCTACGAGTGAAAAAAAGTTGGCGCTGCCCCAAATTTGTTGTTGACGTACCTTACCCGGACGGGCTAGTATATCCAAGTGCGTTGGACCTGTAGCTCAGTTGGTTAGAGCGTCCGGCTGATAACCGGGAGGTCACAAGTTCGAATCTTGTCAGGTCCACCATTCCTTTCGCAATAAACACCCCAGCGAGAGCCGAGTCGCCGCTGGGGTGTTTATTACTACGGGGGTTTAGCTCAGCTGGGAGAGCGCGGGCTTTGCAAGCCTGAGGTCAGGGGTTCGATCCCCCTAACCTCCACCACGAATTCTAGGGTCTCACATACATGAGACCCTTTTTGTTTGGGGTCTCATCTCACTGGAGCCTGAAGC
>DVMF01000034.1 GCA_018715125.1 Candidatus Coprousia avicola
CTGGCCGCCCGAGAGCTCGCTCACCCGGTGGTCGTAATGGTCCACGCCTAAGCCCGCCGCGCGCAGGGCGGCGACGGCGCGGGGCTCGCGGCGGGCGCGGGGCGCGCCGGTGTACGCGAGCGGCAGCATCACGTTCTCGAGCACGGTGAGGCGCGGCAGCAGGTTGAAGCTCTGGAAGACGAAGCCGATGGTCTCGGCGCGGACCTCCGAGAGCTCGTCGTCGGTGAGGGCGGATACATCGAGCCCGGCGAGCCGGTAGGTGCCCGCCGTCGGGGTGTCGAGGCAGCCGATGATGTTCATGAGGGTCGACTTGCCCGAGCCCGAGGGGCCCGTGATGGCCACGAATTCGCCGCGGGAGACCGTGAAGTCGATATGGTGCAGGACGTGCGCGAACCCCGCCTCGGACTCAAAGATCCGATGGATGCCGCGCATCTCGATCACGGGCCTCATAGCGCGGCCCCGTCTGCGGCGGCGGCCCCGCCCGCTGCACCGGACAGGTCGCCCGCGAAGCCCATGCCCCCCGAGATGACGAGGGTCTCGCCGTCCGTCAGGGGCGCCGGGGGCAGCACCTCCTGCCCCTCGGGCGCCGCGGCGCCCTCGATCGCGCCCACCACGGCGAAGTCGGCGTTGCGCGCATAGACCTCCACGTCGCGACGCTCGGTCTCATGCGTCTCGGGGTCGACTTCGACCTGCACGTAGTACGACGTCCCGTCGTCGGTCATGAGCGCCATGGTGGGGACCATCACCACCTGATCGAGCTTCTCGGTCATAAGCGAGACCTGGGCGGTCATGCCGGGCTTGAGGCGCGGATCGGGCGCGGGCACGAGGACGTCCACCGCGAAGGTCACCGAGGAGCCGTCGCCGTAGTACGCCATGTCGGACGAGCCCGATGCGATGGACGCGATGGCGTTGACCGTGCCGTCGAGCGTGAGGTTGTCGAACGCGGGGAAGGTGAGACGCGCCTGCTGCCCGATGGCCACCTGCGCGATGTCCTCCTCGCTCACCTGTACGGTCACCTTCATCTGCGAGAGGTCGGCGATCTGCATGAGCGGTCCCGCGCCCGAGGAGCCCGATGACGCCGCGTCAGCGAGATTCGCGCCCACCTGGGCGTTGAGGGTCACCACGCTGCCCCCGATGGGGCTCGTGACGGTGCGCTCCGCCGCCCGGGCGTTCGCCTGATCGAGCGCCGCCTGCGCCGCCTCCACCGAGCGCTGCGCGGCGTTGACCGCGTCCTGTGCGGCGGCGACGTCTACCGGGGAAGTCTCGAGCGCGGCCCCGGTCTCCGGGTCGACGGGTGCGGGGCGCGCGGCCTCCTGCTGCGCCTGTCCGAGGGCGCGGTCCGCCGCGCGCTTCTCCTCCTGCGCTGCGGAGAGGGCGCGCGGCATCGGCGACGGCGGCGTCGAGCCCCGGGTTGTCGATGACGAGCAGCACGTCCCCGGCGTTGACCTGCTGGCCGGCCGATACGCGCACCTCGGCGATCGTGCCGTCGACCGTGGGCGCGATGACGGTGGACGAGAGCGGCTCGAGCTTGCCGCGGGCGTCCACCTCGGTGGTGTAGGTGCCCGCGGTGACGAAGTCGACGATGGGCTCGTAGGTCTCCTCGGGCTGGCGGTTGAGGAGCGCCGCGACGGCGACGCCGATAAGGACGATGGCGAGGATGATTCCAAGGGCAATGCCGCGGTGGATGAGCTTGCGGCGCCTTCGCTCGGCCCGGCGCGCCTTGAGGGCGGCGTAGGCCTCGGCGTCCTCGGGGTCGAGGGTGGCGGGATCGGGGAGCGCGGGCTCGGCGCTCCTGCCTGGGAGCGCGGTGGTGAGGCGTTCGCGCAGGGTACGGGTGTCTTGCGAAGAACGGTTCATATGGGCTCCTCTGCGAGCGCGGTTGTGCGTGCCGGTATGAGCATACGATAGGGGCCGACAGAAGCGGGGAGGAAATACTTAAGGTCTGCGAAAGGTAGCGGGGAAGGCCCGGGCGTCCCGGCGCCTTGTCGTGCCATAGCGATCAGGGCGCCTTTCCTTTGTGGGGAGGGAAGCAGTAATTAATAACCCCCTATGGACAAAAAGTGCATCGAAATAATGATCGACACCCTACACGATCGGCATGTGGATGCCCTATCGTCGTCAATTCACGGTCGTAGGGCGGTCTTGACGGTCTTTTTGGGCGTGAAACGGATTTATCGAGCGGCATTACGGCGTGATTCCAGCAAACGTTGGGGGGTTCTTTATTATTACGATGCGGGTTTTGTCCACAGGGGGTTAATTAAAGGGCTAAGGGAGACGCATCTGAACGCAGGGACGGACGGGATTGCCCGGCTGACGCTGCAGCGGGCGGCGCGACCGTGTAGGCCGCGCCGCCCGGGAGCGCTAGATGGCGTCGGTGCGCAGCGCCTCGACGACGCTCGAGCTCCGGCTCTTGGTGAGGGCGTATGCGCAGCTCACCAAGATGATGCCCGCTACCAGTGCAAACGAGAGCGCTACCTGCGCCCACGGCAGCCGGAAGGTGTAGGTGGAGTACGAGAGCATCATGGATTGGTAGAGGCCGAAGGAGGCGAGAAGCGCCACGACGAAGCCGATGGCGAAGCCGCGCAGGGCGTAGCTCGCGCACTCGTAGGCGATCATCCGGCGGAAGGCCCGGTTGCCCATGCCGATGGACTTGAGCATGGCGAACTCCCGACGGCGCAGCATGAGGGCGTTCGCGAGCGTGTTGAAGACGTTCGTGACGGCGATGAGTCCGGTGATGACGGCGAAGCAGTAGATGAACGTGTTGACCGTCGTGGCCATGAGGCGGGCCTGCAGCTTGCCTTGGGCGACGTTGGTGTAGGTGATGTCGAGCTCGGGGAAGTCGCGCGCGATGGCGGTGAGGTCCTCCTCTGCGTCGGCGGCGCGCTCGGCATCGCCCCCGGCGTCGAACGTCATGGTCGCGCGCAGATAGCCGCAGGTGTCGGAGAGGGCGATCGCCGATGCGGGCAGGACGAGCTTGATGGTGCCGGACGCCGTCGTGCAGGCCGGGGCATGGTCGGCGAGGGCGCCGACCTCGATGGAGTCGACGCGAGCGACGGCGTCTGCGAGCGGAAGCAGGTGCTCGGTCCCGTCATCATCGAAATACTGGGCGCACACGGTGCCGTCCGGGCCGTCCACGATACCGGAGACGAAGCGCCCGTCGAGGTCGGCGTATTCGAGGAACTCAACGGAGCCGGTGCTCGCTAGGGGGCGGTAGTTGCCGTATGTCTGGCCATCGTGCACGTCGTAGGAGTTGACGGCTATGGCGCGCGGATGCTCCGGGTCGCAGAACGCGTCCCGTGAAAGGCCGAGCTCGTCCACGTAGGCCTGCCAGCTCGCATCGTCGATGAACTCGACGTCGGCGCTCCCGTACCAGCGGCCGTCAGCGAGGGCGGGCGCGCTGCCCTCGAGTTCGGTTATGTCTGCGGTGAGCATCGATGCGGGAAAGAGCGCGTCGGCAACGTAGCTCGTGGTGTAGCCGCCTGCCTGCGCGCCGTCCAACGACCGCGCCTCCGCGTAGAAGCGCTCGAGCGCCCGTTGCATGGCGGGTCCGTCCACCTTGCCGTTGGCGAGCGCAAGGGTCTGGTCGGCCTCGGCGCCGGTGGCGTCGATGTAGAGGATGAGGTCCTGCCCGTCCATCGTGTCGATGGCGGTGCCGCTCGCATAGCTCATGACGTCGGCGATGGATCCCGAGGTGATGAGGAGGGCGACCGAGACGGCGAGCGCGGCAACGGTCACGCGGCCTTTGGAGGAGCTCCGGGTGAGGTTCCGGTGGGCGATGAAGCCGGGTATGCCGAAGAGCCTGCCCGCGATGCCGAGCGGACGGGCGAGGGCACTCTCGCCGCCGCGGGCGCCCCGGCGCTCGGCGCGGCGCTGCGCCCGCTTGGCGGCACGGCTCAGCCGCACGTCCTGCGTCTGGCGGATCGCGTCGACGGCGGAGACGCGGCTCGCGCGCCGCGCGGGGAGCCACGCGCTCAAAAGCAGCGTGACGAGGCCGAGCGCCGCGGCGATGGCGAGCGCGCCGGGGCTCACGACCACGGCTGCAGCGGAGCCCCCGGTGACGGCGGTTATCCCCTCGCCGAGCAGGCCGAAGACGGTGAAGCAGCCGATGAGGCCGAGGGCGAGGCCGACCGGGACGCCGATAGCCCCGATAAGGAGCGCCTCGGTGAGCACGGTGCGGCGGAGCTGCCGGCGGCTCGCGCCGAGGGAGGAGAGGAGGCCGAACTGGCGCGTGCGCTCCGCGACGGAGATGGCGAAGCTGTTGTAGACGAGCGACACGCCCGCCACGACGACGATGGCGGCGAGGATC
>DVMF01000035.1 GCA_018715125.1 Candidatus Coprousia avicola
GTGCAGCCGCAGTCCGAGACCGTGTGGCGCCAGGCCCGCAACTACAACGTTCCGCGCATCGCCTTCATCAACAAGTACGACCGCGTGGGCGCCGATTTCTGGCACGCCATCGACACCATGAAGGAGCGCCTCCACGCCAACGCCGTGGCCATCCAGGTCCCGATGGGCGCCGAGGACAACTTCTGGGGCGTCATCGACCTCGTGACCATGACCGCGTGGGACTTCAAGGCCGACGACAAGGGCATGACCTACCCCGAGCCGATGGACGAGATCCCGGCCGAGTTCGCCGACATCGCCGCTGAGAAGCGCGAGGAGCTGCTCGACGCCGCCGCCAACTACGATGACGAGCTCATGGAGATGATCCTCGAGGAGCAGGAGATCCCCGTCGAGAAGCTCAAGGCCGCCATCCGCGCCGGCGTGCTCGCCAACGATCTCAACCCCGTCCTCGTGGGCTCCGCCTACAAGAACAAGGGCGTGCAGGAGCTGCTCGACGCCGTCGTCGACTACCTCCCGAGCCCGCTCGACATCCCCGCCGTCGAGGGCACCAACCCCAAGACCGGCGAGGCCGACAGCCGCGAGGCCGACTACGAGGCCCCCTTCTCCGCGCTCGCGTTCAAGATCATGACCGACCCCTACGTCGGTAAGCTCACGTTCTTCCGCGTGTACTCGGGCCACATCGACGCCGGTTCCTACGTGGTGAACGCCACCAACGGCCAGCGCGAGCGCTTTGGCCGCATCCTCGAGATGAACGCCAACGACCGCGTTGACGTCGACGGTGCCTTTGCCGGCGACATTCTCGCTGCGGTGGGCCTCAAGAACACCACCACCGGCGACACCCTGTGCTCCGAGGGCCACGAGATCATCCTCGAGTCCATGGAGTTCCCCGACCCCGTTATCGACGTCGCCGTGGAGCCCAAGACCAAGGCCGAGCAGGACAAGATGTCCATGGCTCTCGCCAAGCTCGCCGAGGAGGACCCGACCTTCCAGGTGCGTACCGACCACGAGACCGGCCAGACCATCATCGCCGGCATGGGCGAGCTGCACCTCGAGATCATCGTCGACCGTCTGCTGCGCGAGTTCAAGGTCGAGGCTAACGTCGGTAAGCCGCAGGTTGCCTACCGTGAGGCCCCGGGCCACGACGTCGAGCGCGCCGAGGGTAAGTTCGTCCGCCAGTCCGGCGGTCGCGGCCAGTACGGTCATGCCGTCATCAAGCTCGAGAAGATGGAGGAGGGCTTCGGCTACGAGTTCGTCAACGCCATCGTCGGTGGCGTCGTGCCGAAGGAGTACATCCCCTCGATCGACAAGGGCATCCAGGAGGCCCTCGAGACCGGTGTCATCGCCGGCTACCCGGTGGTCGACGTCAAGGTGACCCTCTTCGACGGTTCCTACCACGAGGTCGACTCCTCCGAGGCCGCCTTCAAGATCGCTGGCTCCATGGCGATCAAGGACGCCCTCAAGAAGTCCGACCCGATCCTGCTCGAGCCGATGATGGCCGTTGAGGTTGAGACGCCCGAGCAGTACATGGGCGACGTCATGGGCAACCTGTCCGGTCGTCGCGGCAAGATCGAGGGCATGGACGACCGCTCCGGCAACAAGGTCATTCGCGCCAAGGTGCCGCTGGGCGAGATGTTCGGCTACGCGACCGACCTGCGTTCGCAGACGCAGGGCCGCGCGAGCTACACCATGCAGTTCGATTCGTACGAGCCGGCGCCCAAGTCCGTCACCGACGAGGTCATCGCCAAGGCCGGCGGCAACGCGTAAAGGCACGCTCGCACTATAGGTTTCGCCGCGAGTTGTATAGCCTCGCGCGATTATTGGAGGTTTCAATTGCCTAGCCAGAAGATCAGGATCCGCCTCAAGGGCTATGATCACGAGGTCGTGGACCAGTCCGCGAAGCTCATCGTCGACACCGCTCAGAAGACCGGTGCACGCGTCTCGGGCCCCATTCCGCTGCCCACCGAGCGCAACCTGTACACGGTCATCCGCTCGCCCCACAAGGACAAGGACTCCCGTGAGCAGTTCGAGATGCGCACCCACAAGCGCCTCATCGACATCCTCGACCCCACCGCCGGCACCGTTGACTCGCTGATGCGTCTCGACCTCCCCGCGGGCGTGGACATCGACATCAAGCTTTAAGCAAGCGCTGACGAGCAATAAGTTCTGAAGGGGCCCCGGGCCGGTGATGAGCCGACCCGGGGCCCTTCTCCTTATATCTACGTGCCCGTCTGCGGGTTCACCCTTTTGCGGGAGTATGATGAGAGCGGCAAGACGGGGTGACGTTGGTTGGGCATGGCGTGGTGAGGTTACAGCAGCTGGGTAGGGCGCGGGCGGATACCGCGGTTCGCGGATGTACGGCATCTGTGGGCCGAGCCGTGTCGCGGCCCGGTGACATCCTCAGTACCTGGCGGCGCGACACTCTTCCCGAGCTTCCCCAAAAGCTCAAGAAGGCCCTTCCTGTGGCGGCGTTCTTCATAGCGCTGTTCTGGATAGTCGTCGGGCTCTTCGGCATGTCGCATGTCATGCCGGTCTCTTGTTACACCACGCTCTTCAACGTTCGGCATCGCAAGTACAACACCGCGGGCCAGTACCTCCGCTTCTTTGCCGTGAGCTATATCGCGCTCGCCGCAGCGCGCGTGGCAACCCTCAACGTGGCCCTCTGTATAGCCATGAACGTGGTCATGCCGTTCGTCTTCGTGTTCATGCGCTCCTCGCAGCTCAATCCGCGCCGGTACTTCCCCTACATGATGCTCTTCGTGTTCTTGCAGCTAAGGCCCGAGTATCTCGACAACCTGCTTCTCGAGGCGGCGCTTCTCACCGTATGCTGTGCCGTGCTTACGGCCTCGCTCATCATCGCGGGGCTGGTGGTCCATAAGGACAATGTCGACCGTGTGCGCCTGCACGAGATGGTGATCCGTTTGGCAGACGAGCTCGACCATATGGCAGATATGGGCATCACCGTGCATACGCGTCAGGAACTGCTGCGCCTGCGTACCGAGTACGCCAAACTCGCGTATCAGGTGCGCGAGGACGCGAACGCCCAGGCGAGCGTCTCCAATCTGTTCGATATGTTCGCCATGCTCGCCCAGCGCACGGCGTACCTCGTCGGCCGGCTCGAATGGCACGAGGGCCCGGGCTGCCCGCATGCACCGTACCTGCGCAAGCTCGCCGGGCTGACGCGTGCGGTGGAGATCGTGCTCGACCGCCGCGATAAAACGGCGGCGATCGAGCAGGCGCGGATACTTATGACCGAGTCCGATGGCATCGACAACGACCGGTTCCGTCTGTTCTACCGGAGCTACCTCGCTATGACGCTTCTGGTGCTCCAGGATGCGGGTCGGCACCTCAACCGCCGCTGGCGCCTCTCACCCTTGACGCAACTCCGCATCGCCTCGTTTCGCAAACACCCGACGCTCGACTCCTTCGAGCTGCGCTTCTCGGTGCGTTGCGCCGCTGTGCTCGCGATTTCCTGCGCGGTGTCCCTCGCCGTGCCCATCGACCATCTCTATTGGTTCCCCCTGACGGCGTTTCTGCTGATCCAGCCCTATCCGGCGGAGAGCGTGCGCCGCATGCGAACGCGGAGCGTCGGCACGGTGCTCGGGTGCCTCGCCGTCTATGCGTTCTCCTCGGTCGACCTGCCCTATGGGGCGACCATGCTCATCGCCATGGTCCTCATCACGTGCCTGTACGCCTCAACGCCGGGCGGAACGGTCATCGCGTTCTTTGCGACATCCTATGCGCTCACCATGGTCACGCTCTCCATAAGCGACGAGTATGCCATCGGCATGCGCATCGCGTGCCTCGTCGCGGCGGCGGCACTCGTCTCGGTGGTGAACCGGCTCGTGCTGCCCACGAGTGACCGGACGCTCTTTCTGGCCAACGTGCACGAGCTGTTCTCGCTGCTCGAACGCTATTGGGGGCTCTTGCGCCGCAGCCTCGACGGCTCGGTGGACGCCGTGACCGCAAGCGAGGCGCTCCTGCACATCCAGATGGTTCATTCGCAGGCGGTGGCCTATGCGCGCACGCTTCCCGAGGGCAGCGCGGAGGAGCGCGAGAACAAGCAGGCGACGCGCCGCGTGCTCTTCTGCCTGTGGGAGCTCGTCTGCGAGCTCGAGCAACTCGGCTTCTTGCTGCGGGTCGGTGCCGTCGATACGGGGGAGTACCCAGAACTCGACCGCTTCATGGCGGTTGCCGAGGCGTGCAGCAACCCGTTTGCGGTCGACGAGCGCCTCGCGGCGGCGGCTTCGAGGATCGGCGTCTTTGCGGAGGATGATGTGCGGTATCTGCTTACGCAGTACCTGCGCCGGGCGCGCACCCTCGCAGACGCTCTCACGCGGGCGCGAGAGACCACGTCGGGCCGCCCCACCTATCGAGAGGAGATCGCCGAGGTCGCCGTCCGGGGGAAGTAGCCGGGCGCGTTGGCGCGCGGCAACCGTCTCCCCGGTGGTCGACGCCGGCATTCGGGCCGGTAGGGCCGCAAAAAGCCATTGCGAAGAAACTATGAACACGCCCGGGTGCGTGTATACTTGTCAATCGTGCCTTCATAGGGAGGATTCTGTCTCAACGTTTAGCCTGCTTAAATGGGTTGCGCGGGCGAGGGGGAGAGATTGAACCGCAAACTATGGGACACGCTCGTCAGGAGTGGTCCGCTGGGGGTGAGCGCAAGGGGCGCTCACACGGTCCCAAGACCACAGAGGGTAAGGATCATTGAATGATCAGCATGATTCTCGGCCGTAAGATCGGGATGACCCAGGTGTGGGACGAAGACGACAACGTCGTGCCCGTCACCGTCATCCAGGCTGGCCCCTGCGCCGTCTCGCAGGTTAAAACTCAGGCGACCGATGGCTATGACGCCGTCCAGATCGGCTTCGGCGACATCAAGGCCAAGCGCGTGAACAAGCCCATGAAGGGTCACTTCGACAAGGCTGGCGTCGAGCCGGTCCGCTACCTCCGCGAGGTCCGCGTCGAGAACGGCGAGGATCACAAGGTGGGCGAGGTCGTTACCGTCGCCGACTTCGCTGACGTTGCCAAGGTTGACGTCATCGGTACTTCCAAGGGTAAGGGCTTCCAGGGTCGCATCAAGCGCTGGGGTCAGCGTCGCGGTCCTATGACCCACGGCTCCCACTTCAAGCGTCACCCCGGTTCCATCGGCCAGTGCGCCTACCCGGCGCGCGTCCTCAAGGGTGTCAAGATGGCCGGTCACATGGGTAACGAGCGCGTGACCGTGAAGAATCTCTCCGTTGTCCGCATCGATGCCGAGCAGAACCTCATGCTTGTCAAGGGCGCTGTCCCTGGCGGCAAGAACGCTCTGGTCGCCATCCGTATGGCGTAAACGCTACCGACCAACGTACGTAAGTCACGTCATACCAAGGAGAACAGAACATGGCTATGTTTGAAGTCAAGAACAGCGAGGGCAAGAAGGTCGCCGAGACCGAGCTCGCCGCTGAGGTGTACGGCATCGAGCCGAACATCCACATCATGCATCACATCGTGAAGTGCCAGCAGGCCTGCTGGCGCGCCGGTACCCAGTCGGCCAAGGGCCGCTCTGAGGTCTCCGGTGGCGGCAAGAAGCCTTGGCGCCAGAAGGGCACCGGCCGTGCCCGTCAGGGCTCCATCCGCGCCGCCCAGTGGCGTCACGGTGGCGTCGTCTTCGCCCCGAAGCCCCGTTCCTACGCCAAGCGTATGAACAACAAGGAGGTCAAGCTCGCTATGCGCTCGGCCCTCTCCGCCAAGGTGCGCGACAACGAGCTCGTGCTCGTTGACGACTACGGCTTCGAGAAGCCGTCCACCAAGGCCGCCGTCGCGCTGCTCAAGAACCTCGGTCTTGAGGGCAAGCGCCTCACCATCATCGTGCGCGAGGACGATATCAACGCGTACCTCTCGTTCCGCAACATCCCGCGTACCTTCATCATCACGCCGGATGAGGCCAACACCTACGACATCCTCAACAACGGCGCCATCCTCATGCCCGCCGACGTTGCGACTCACTTTGGGGAGGTGCTTGCTTAAATGGACGCCCACAGCATCATCATCCGCCCCATCGTGTCGGAGCGCTCGTATGACCTGATGGAGCAGAACAAGTACACGTTCGAGGTCGCTCGCGGCGCGAACAAGTACCAGATCAAGGACGCCATCGAGGAGCTCTTCTCCGTGAAGGTCGAGTCCGTTAACACCATCAACGTGAAGCCCAAGAAGAAGCGCGTGCGCTACATCGCCGGCTATACGCGTCAGTGGAAGAAGGCCGTTGTCACCCTCAAAGAGGGCGAGACGATCGAGATCTTCGGCAACCAGGCCTAGAAGATCGCTCGTTAAGTTCTCGGCCTCCCGCAAGGGAGGCGGAGAAGGCTGAAGGTCCGGGCACAAAACATAGACACGCCCGGTACCGTGGTAATCCGGTGTCACCGCACCCCGGGGGAGACCCCGAATCCCTGATGCGGTGGCGAGCGGATAGAGATGAAAGGGATAGGTAATGGCTGTAAAGCACCTTAAGCCGACCAGCGCGGGCCGCCGCTGGCAGACGATTTCCGACTTCTCGGAGATCACCTGCACCACGCCCGAGAAGTCGCTTCTCGAGCCGCTGCCCAAGAAGGCCGGCCGCAACAACAACGGCCGCATCACCGTGCGTCACCAGGGTGGTGGCGTCAAGCGTCGTTATCGTCGCATCGATTTCAAGCGCAACAAGGACGGCGTGCCCGCCAAGGTTGCGACCATCGAGTACGATCCGAACCGCTCCGCGCGCATCGCTCTTCTCCACTACGTGGACGGCGAGAAGCGCTACATCCTGGCCCCCAAGGGCCTGACCGTGGGTGACACGGTCCTCTCCGGCGAGGGCGCCGACATCAAGCCGGGCAACGCCCTGCCGCTGTCCGAGATCCCCGTGGGTACGCTCATCCACGCCATCGAGTTCCAGCCCGGTAAGGGCGCCGCGATCGCCCGCTCGGCCGGCACCGCCTGCCAGCTCATGGGCAAGGAGGGCAAGTACGCCATCCTGCGCATGCCGAGCTCCGAGATGCGCCGCGTGCTCATCACCTGCCGCGCCACGGTGGGCGAGGTCGGCAACGCCGACCATGCCAACATCGTGATCGGCAAGGCCGGCCGTAAGCGTCACATGAACGTGCGCCCGACCGTCCGTGGTACCGTCATGAACCCGGTCGACCACCCGCACGGCGGTGGCGAGGGCAAGAACCACACCTCTGGTCGCCCGTCCGTGACGCCGTGGGGCAAGCCGACGAAGGGCTATCGCACGCGCAAGAAGAAGAAGACGTCGAATAGCCTCATCATCCGTCGTCGCAAGAAGTAGTCGATACCGAGAATTAGGAGATAGAAGATATGAGCAGAAGTCTCAAAAAGGGACCGTTCGTAGAAGCTCGCCTGCTCTCGCGTATCATCGCGATGAACGAGGCCGGCAAGAAGGACGTCGTCAAGACCTGGTCGCGCGCTTCCACCATCTTCCCGGAGATGGTCGGCCACACGATCGCCGTTCACGACGGCCGCAAGCACGTCCCCGTGTACGTCACCGAGTCCATGGTTGGTCACAAGCTCGGTGAGTTCGCGCCCACCCGTACGTTCCGTGGCCACAAGGCCAAGTAGGGGGTTTCTAATCTATGGCAACTAAAGCTACCGATACCGAGACCCGCGAGGTCCGCGCCGTCGCCAAGTACGTGCGCGTGTCTCCGTCCAAGGCTCGCCTCGTGGTCGACCTCATTCGCCGCAAGTCCGTGGCCCAGGCCTTCGACATCCTTCACTTCTGCGAGCGCGCCGTCGCCGTGGACGTGGAGAAGGTCCTGCGCTCCGCTGTGGCCAACGCCGAGCACAACAACGGCATGCGCGCTGACGACCTCGTCGTCGCCGCTGCCTATGTTGACGAGGGCCCGACGCTCAAGCGCATCCGTCCCCGCGCCAAGGGCTCCGCTTCCCGCATCCTGAAGCGCATGAGCCACATCACCATCGTCGTCGCTCCTCGAAAGGAGGCGTAAAGCGCCATGGGTCAGAAAGTCTATCCCACCGGCTTCCGTCTTGGCATCACCGAGAACTGGCGCTCCCGCTGGTTCGCCGATAAGGACTACGCGAAGACGCTCGGCAACGACCTCGAGATTCGCAAGTTCATCGCCAAGCGCCTCGCCCGTGCCGCCGTTTCCCGCACCGAGATCGAGCGTGCCGGCGACAAGGTGAAGGTCATCATCTACACCGCCCGCCCGGGCATCGTCATCGGCAAGAAGGGCTCCGAGATCGATCAGCTCCGCGGCGAGCTCGAGAAGGTCGCCGGTTTCTCCAAGGGCGAGCTCTCCGTCGACGTCATCGAGATCAAGCGTCCCGAGCTCGATGCCGTGCTCGTGGCCCAGTC
>DVMF01000036.1 GCA_018715125.1 Candidatus Coprousia avicola
TGTCTCTTTGACGACGAGCGCGCGCTCGTGCGCATCGATATGTCCGAGTATATGGAGAAGTTCTCGGTCCAGCGCCTCATCGGTGCGCCTCCGGGATACGTGGGCTACGAGGAGGGCGGTCAGCTGACCGAGGCGGTGCGCCGCCGCCCCTACTCCGTCATCTTGCTCGATGAGATGGAGAAGGCGCACCCGGATGTCTTCAACGTGCTCTTGCAGGTGCTCGACGACGGGCGCCTGACCGACGGCCAGGGACGGCAGGTGTCGTTCAAGAACACGATTATCATCATGACGTCCAACGTCGCGAGCGATGCCATCGCCGCATACTCCGACAAGGACGCCGAGGCCATGAAGCGTGCGGTCGACGAGGCGATGCGGCAGACGTTCCGCCCCGAGTTCCTGAACCGTATCGACGACATCGTGGTGTTCCACCCGCTCGGCATGGCCCAGATCGAGAAGATCGTGGACATCCAGCTCGCCGAGGTGCGCGAGCGCCTCGCAAAGGAGCGGATGAGCCTCAACATCACGCCGGGCGCCACGCAGATGCTCGCGGTGGGCGGTCTCGACCCGGTCTATGGCGCGCGTCCCCTGAAGCGCCTCATCCAGACCGAGGTGGTGGACGTTATCGCGCGCGCCATCATCGACGGCCGTGTGCACGAGGGCGACGAGATCACCGTTGACGTGGACGCCGACGGCAGCTTCTACGTCGTCGACGATGCGACCGGCCCCGCGCCGACCTACGAGGTTCCCGAGGCGTAAACCCCTTGCTTCTCGGGGAAACGGCGCTCAGGACGCGTCATTCCCGTGCGGCGGCACCGGTGCATACCCGGTGCCGCCGCAGCTGTTTTGTAGCGAGCCGGCTTCGTCGAATGGGGTTCATGCATGAGAACTCACGCAAGGTAAGGAAATGAAGACTGCTCTTTGAGTACGGTTATGTTGGTGCTTAGAAAACTGCAGGTAAATACGTCGAGCAAAGAGTGGTCTACTTCGCAAGTCAATATCAATTCCTTACATTGACGCGAAGTTATTCTCCAGACCTTCCCTACAAGGCGTCAGGGAGGGCTGTTTGGGTCTCCTGCGCCGCCGTCAATCTGTCCGGGAGCAGCGCGGTTTCCTGAGGCGCGCAGATGGGCGGCGGATGGGCTACAATGCCGGCTGTACGCCGGCATGCGATTTTGACCAAGGAGTACCCGCAGATGAACGACCTCGCAGCCGTTATCTTCGATATGGACGGCACGCTCGTGGACACCGAGCGCGTGAGCCAGACGGCGTGGCGCCGTGCGGCGGCGGATCTGGAGCTCCCGGTGCCGGAGCGCATCTGGGACGCCTTTGTGGGCTGCAGCATGGGGAACGCCCGCGCCATGATCGACGACGAGTTTGGCGACCCCGCGCTCACCGACCGGCTCTTTGCCCACCAGCACGAGCTGTTCATGCGCTTTCAGAATGAGGAGCTCGAGCCGTGCCCCGGCGCCCTCGAGGCCCTCGGGGCGCTCGCCGAGGCGGGCGTCACCCTCGCGCTGGCCACCTCGACGGCCCGCGAGCATGCGCTTCCCACGCTCGACCGCTTTGGTATGACGCCGTATTTCTGCTCGCTGACGTTCGGCGACGAGATCGAGCATGCCAAGCCCGCGCCCGACATCTACCTCAGGGCGGCGGAGCGCCTGACGCTCGAGCCCGCCGTCTGCGCTGCCGTGGAGGACTCCGTCAACGGCGCCCGTGCCGCCGTGGCCGCCGGCATGCGCACGTACCTGGTTCCTGAGTGGGCTACCCCCACGCCCGATCTCACCGCGCGGTGCGCTGCGGTGCTGGGTAGCCTGCATGAACTGCCGGCTTTGATTCTTCCGAGGTGACCTGCCCTATGTCCGCTACGGTGATCGTGCTTATCGTCATGGCGCTATGCCTTATGGCATGGGTGATCGGTTGCGCGGCGCACTTCGTTCTCGGCGGACGAAGGCTCCTCAACGCGAGCGGTCAAGTCGCGCATTGCACGTGCGAGTCCTGCGGGGCGGCGTTCGATGTGCCGGCGGGCGAGCTCGGTCGCTCGTGGCTCTCCAAGCAGGCGAGCGTTACGCGCGCGCGCCGTTCCGGGGCTGCCCTGGTGGACGAGCCCTCGTACCGCTCCTTCGCCAAAAGGCTCACGTGCCCGCACTGCCACGAGCGCGCCTGGGTGCAGGTGGCCAATGTCAACGAGATCAACGCGTCGCTGCGCGGGGCGTATCTCGCCTTGGGCCTCAAGCACATCGCCGCTATGGTTGCGGGCGGCTTCCTCATCGTCGCGGTCGTTCAGCTCGCCATGGGCGCACTTCGCGCGCTCGGCCTACAATAGGGGCGTTGCATCCACCTTTGCGTGCGAGGAGCCCTTATGAGATCGGTCTGCAATTTCTACTCCTATGTGCTGAACCGCGCCGTAGACATCTCCGTCGTGGTGCCGTCGGTCACCTGCCCGGAGTCGCTGGGCCTGGGCGGCACGACGCCCTCGCATGAGCTTCCGGCGAAGTTTCCCGTGCTGTACCTGCTGCACGGGTTTGGCAACAACCACGCGCAGTGGTTCGGCTACTCCAACGTCGAGATGTATGCCGAGGAGCGCCGCATCGCCGTGGTGACGATGTCTGCCGAGAACAAGGCTTATGCCGATGCCGGCGCCGATGACTTTGCGCGCTTTGTGGACGAGGAGCTCCCGGCGTTTGTGACCAACTACTTCCCGGTTTCCGCCAAGCCGGAGGAGACCTATATCGCGGGCCTCTCCATGGGAGGCTTCGGTGCGCTGCTGCATGGTATCGCGCATCCGGATCGCTACCGCGCCATCGGCTCGTTCTCGGGTGGCATCGGCATCAACCCCGTAACCTTTGTCGAGGACCCGCTCGGCGCCAAGGGCATCGAGGCGGAGCTGCCGCGCCGGTTCGATCTTGCGGCGCTGGCAGATGATGCCGCGGCGGCGGGCGCGACGCTCCCGCCCCTCTATATCGCCTGCGGAACCGAGGACTTCCTGTATCAGGCAAACCTGGCCTTCAAGGATCACTTGGTTGAGCTCGGTGCCGATGTGACGTGGGACGAGGTCGTCGGCTTTGGCCATGAGTGGCGCTTCTGGGACATGCAGGTTGAGAAGTTCCTCGATTGGATTCCGCGCGACGATGTGTATGCCCAGATGGGCAAGCGCTCGGTATAGGGTGGTGACCATGATGGAGCTGAGCGACGCTGCGGCATCGCCGACTGCAGGCGAGAGTGCAGAACACCGCCCGGCGGCCTCCTCCCGGCCGCAGGCGCCGGCTCGTCCGACGGCGTCAGCGCGTGCTGCCGGTGCGCCCCCGTGTGACCCGTACCTTCGTGCGGAGAACGAGGATGACGACGGCTACGATCCCTACTCGGACCGCCGGCCTGAGCCGGAGCCGCTTTTTGAGCGCGACCCGTGGGGTTAGCGCACGACCCGCGAAGATAGCGGCCGCGCCACCGGAAAGGACGGTGGCGCGGCCGCGTATCGAAAAGGTGTCGCCGCGCGGCGCTCGGTGCTGCGCGCGGCATCCTCGCGGGGCGACGCACCTTTGGGGGAGGCGCCGCCGCCCGGATCGGCTACTCGACGGACAGGTCGGCGCGGGCGAGGGCCTTCTCATAGTCCCGGGTGCCCTTGAAGACCTCCTGCTTGTAGGGGTTCACGCCGAGCTTCTTGGCGCGGTAGATGATGTAGGCGAGCGCCGCCACGTTGGCGACGAGGGCGATTACGGATACCACGAGGTTCACGCTCGGGTCGTTGACCGAGTCGGTGGAGAACACCGAGTAGTCCTGGAACATGGGGAACACCTGGGCGAACATGCACCAGAGCGCCAGCGTGTTCGCGCGGTTCTGAATCCAGCCGCCCTTGTTCCAGAAGAAGTTCGCCACGGTGGGGGCGAGCAGGAGCGCAAGTCCGCAGTACCAGGCGTGCGTGGGCAGGCAGTTGTAGGTGTAGCAGAAGTTCCAGAGGTCGTAGGCGACGATGAAGACCCAGGTCATGTCCGGCCAGAGCATGTCGTCGCGCTTCTTGGAGGTGTAGATGCCCCACCAGCCGGTCATGCAGAAGATGTTCAGGATGCCGGCGATGCCGTTGAAGACGTTGTGCCAGCCGCCCATAAGGGTGACGCCCTCGCTCGACACCCACGTGGTGCCCCAGGCGCGGAAGGCGCTCTCAAAGTCGGAGACGACGGCGATGAGGATATTGATGGCCACGATCACAAACGGGTACGCGCGGAACCAGTGGCTCTTGCCAAGCGACCCCCAGCGGTACTTCAAGATCATGAAGCCGATGCAGCCGGCGGTTGCCGCATAGAGCTTGGCGTAGTGGAACCAGCTGTTCATGTGCACGTACGTGGGATTGGTGAGCGCCCACTCGGCACCGGCGGCGGCGCCGACGTAGATGGCGACGAAGTAGACGGTGAGCGCCGCGGGAAGCGCGAGGAAGCAGAGGATGCCGCCGAGTTTTGAACGGCGGGCAAATTCGTTGGCGAGGATGAGGGCGGCGAAGACCATCGCCCAGCCCAGCCATTGAAACAGGGCGTTTTCCCCATAGACTTGGAACAGCATGCAGCCTCCTTCGAACATGCCCGGTGCGGGCGCGGTTGCGGGCGAGCGTCGCGCGGGGCATACCATTCCCCGTGGCAGCCCGGCAGCTCGCCGATTTCAGTCTTGACCGGAGTTGACGATATGTCAATCTATAATTTGACGAAACGTCAACACTTTCCGACGAACGGTGGTGACCATGGGCGCTTTTCGCACCATTGAGGTTAAACAGAGCGTATTTGCCGACAACGACCGCAGGGCCGATGCGTTGCGTGCCCGCCTCAAACGAGAGGGCACGTTTCTGCTGAACCTTATGTCGAGCCCGGGGTCGGGAAAGACGACGACGCTGATGCGGACCATCGAGGCGCTTTCGGGCGAGCTCTCGATGGCGGTGATGGAGGCGGATATCGACTCGGACGTCGATGCGCGCACCATCGCCGACGCCGGGGTGCAGAGCATCCAGCTCCACACCGGCGGCATGTGCCACCTGGATGCGTATATGACCGAGCAGGGGCTTGACGCGCTTGCCGCCGAGGCGCCCGCGCAGCCGGACCTGATCGTTTTGGAGAACGTGGGCAACCTCGTGTGCCCGGCGGAGTTCGATACGGGCGCCGTCGCCAACGCGATGATCCTCTCGGTACCGGAAGGCGATGACAAGCCGCTCAAGTATCCGCTCATGTTCTCGGTCTCAGACGTGGTGCTCATCAACAAGGTCGATGCCCTGCCCATCTTCGACACGTTCAGCATGGACCGCGTGCGCGCAAACATCGCGGCGCGGAACCCCGAGGCCGAGGTCATCCCCATCTGCGCAAAGACAGGCGAGGGCATCGACCGGTGGGCGGCCTGGCTCCGCGGGCGCGTGGAGACCTGGAAGCGCGATGCGTGAGCGCGCACCGGTGTTCGGCCACACGGGGCGTGCCGACTCGCGGGCCCGTCGGTCGCGCTGAGGTCGATAGCGGCCTCTCTTTTCATCCGTCCCCGTTCGCGAAAGGAACGAGCATGATTCTGAACGGCCCCGGCATCTCCTTTACCGAGCCCGACATCGGCGCGGAGTTTGTGCCGCCCCTGCCCGAGCATCCGCGCGAGAAGATCGTCGCGCTCTGCCGTCACCTCACCAACCGCACGCTCGGCAAGGGCACCCTTTTGCCCTACGAGTACTGGGCGTTCGAGGGCGTCACGACCGACGAGATGGCGGACGTGCTCTTGAAGCTCAAGGTCCGCCGTCCCTACACCTTCGAGGAGGTACGGCGGGCGACGGGGCTTGCGGCGGATGTGCTCCAGCCGCTTCTCGACGAGATGAGCGAGATCGGCCTTCTGGAGTACAACTGGGAGAACCCCACGCGCACCAAGCAGTGGGTGAGCCCCATCTTGGTGCCCGGCTCCGCCGAGTTTCTCAACATGCGCTGGGAGCAGATGATGGAGCATCCCGCGACCGCGAAGTTCTTCGAGCAAGCGTCGAAGGGCCCGCTCTCGCGCATCACCCCCATGGTGCCGCCGGGCGGTGCGGGCATCGGCATGCACGTCATCCCCGTCGAGCAGGCCATCGAGACCGAGAACCGGAGCGTCTCGATCGAGCATATCAGCCACTGGCTCGACAAATACGACGGCAAGTACGCGGCAAGCCCGTGCAGCTGCCGCATGAGCCGCACGGTGCTGGGCGAGGCGTGCGGTGACGACCCGGCAGACTGGTGCATCGCGGTGGGCGATATGGCCGACTACGTGGTGGAGACCGGCAAGGGCGGGCGCTACATCACGCGCGACGAGGTGATGGAGATCCTCAAGAAGGCCGAGGACAACGGCTTTGTGCACCAGATCACCAACATCGATGGCGAGAACAAGATCTTCGCCATCTGCAACTGCAACGTGAACGTATGCTATGCGCTGCGCACCTCGCAGCTCTTCAACACGCCTAACCTCTCGCGTTCCGCCTACGTGGCGCGCACCGAGGCTGAATCCTGCGTCGCGTGCGGCCGCTGCGTGGAGGTGTGCCCGGCGGGCGCGGTCAAGCTGGGGCAGAAGCTCTGCGAGAAGGCGACGGGCAAGGTGCCCGCCTACCCCAAGCAGGAGCTGCCGGATGCCGTCAAGTGGGGGCCGGAGAAGTGGTCGCCCGATTACCGCAACAAGAACCGCATCGAGACCTACGACACGGGCACGGCGCCCTGCAAGACGGCGTGCCCGGCGCACATCGCCGTGCAGGGATACCTGAAGCTCGCGGCGCAGGGCCGCTACACCGAGGCGCTCGCCCTCATCAAGCGCGAGAACCCGCTGCCGGCCATCTGCGGGCGCATCTGCAACCGCCGTTGCGAAGACGCCTGCACGCGCGGCCGCGTGGACGAGGCCGTGGCGATCGACGAGGTCAAGAAGTTCTTGGCAGAGCGCGACCTCGATGCGGAGACGCGCTATATCCCGCCCAAGGTCGTGCCGCGCGTGGCGGGCGCGTTTGACGAGAAGATCGCCATCATCGGTGCGGGTCCCGCCGGCCTCTCGTGCGCGTTCTTCCTGGCGGAGCGCGGCTACCGCCCCGTGGTGTTTGAGAAAAGCGCGCGCCCGGGCGGCATGCTCACCTACGGTATCCCGAGCTACAAGCTTGAGAAGAACATCGTCGAGGCCGAGGTCGCCGTCATAGAGGCGTTAGGGGTCGACATCCGCTACGGCGTGGAGGTAGGGCGCGACGTGACGCTTGCCGATCTGCGCGTGCAGGGCTTCCAAGCGTTCTATGTGGCCATCGGCTGCCAGGCCGGGCGCCTGCCGGGCATCCCCGGTGAGCGTGCGGCGGGCGCCACCACGGCCGTCGACTTCTTGCGCGGGGTTGCCGAGGCCCAGCTGGACGGCGGCGCGGCGCCGGCGCTCGACGGCCGCACCATCGTGGTGGGCGGCGGCAACGTTGCCATCGATGCGGCCCGCACCGCGGCGCGCTTGGGCTCGCCGCACGTGGAGATGTTCTGCCTCGAGCAGGAGGCGGAGATGCCGGCGAGCGCCGAGGAGGTGCGCGAGGCCACGGAGGACGGCGTCGCCATCAGCCACGGCTGGGGCCCCGTCGAGGTCCGCGCCGATGAGGACGGGCGCGTCCGCGAGGTCGTGTTCCGCCGCTGCGTGCGCGTCTTCGATGACGAGGGGCGCTTCGCTCCCGTATACGATGACGCCGAGCTCCGCACGGTGGCGGCGGACCGGGTCATCTTCTCGATCGGGCAGAGCATCGCGTGGGGGAGCTTGCTCGAGGGCACGCGGGTCGTGCGGGGACGGGGCGGCGCCGCCGAGGCCGACGCGAAGACCTACCAGACGGCCGAGCCCGATATCTTTGTGGGCGGCGACGTCTATACGGGCCCCAAGTTTGCCATCGACGCCATCGCGGCGGGCCATGAGGCCGCGGTCTCGCTCCATCGGTACGTGCAGGGCGCGACGCTCACCATCGGGCGCAACCCGCGCGTCTACCGCGAGCTCAACAAGGACGCGGCGGACCTCTCAAGCTATGACACCGCGAGCCGCGAGCAGCCGGCCACCGAAGCGCATCTCGGGCGCGACACGGCGCCCTTCCGGGCCTATACCGGTACCTTTACGGAGGAGCAGGTCAAAGCCGAGACCGCGCGCTGCCTGGGGTGCGGCGCGAGCGTTGTGGACGAGAACAAGTGCATCGGCTGCGGCCTTTGCACCACCAAGTGCGCCTTCGACGCGATTCACCTGCACCGCGAGCACCCCGAGGCGAGCACGATGATCAAGTACGAGGACAAGCTACCCGCTATCGGCAAGTACGCGCTCAAGCGGGCCATCAAGATCAAATTCGGCAAGAAGTAGGTTCCCGCGGCGCGGGATGCAGATTTGGTATACCGCGCCGTCCCCGAGCGGGGCGGCGCGCATGGCGAGGGGGCGGCGTGCACGAGCTCGGCATCGTCTTTCATATCATCAAAAGCGTGGAGGACATCGCGGCCGAGGCCCGCATCGGGCGGGTCTCGGCGGTGACGCTCGAGCTCGGCGAGGTGTCGGGCATCATCCCGCATTACCTCGAGGATTGCTGGCGCTGGGCGTGCGAGAGACACGAGGTGATGCGCGGCTGCGAGCTGGTGATCGAGGAGATTCCCGCCCGCACGTACTGCGAGGCGTGCGGCTCGACGTATGAGACGGTGGCCCATGGGCGCACCTGCCCGGTGTGCGGCAGCGGGAGGACCTATCTCGTGCAGGGCGACGAGGCCGTCATCAAAGAGATCGCCACGCCCGACGAGGGTCCGGGCGACGGCGAGCGGCCCCGCACGGACCTCAGCGCTCCGGGCGGCGCTCCGGGTACTTCTGCGTAAAGCCCTCGATGTGCAGCGTGCTCGCGATGATGTCCTTGATGACGGTTACCTCGACGTCGGGATGTGTGCGGATAAAGAGGATGAGGCCGCTGATGAGGACGTAGAACGTCTCGTAGATGTGATCGATGAGCACGTCGTGGTAGCGCGAGAAGTCGACGACGGTGGTCTCGCAGATAAAGCGCGCGCAGCGCTCGGCCACGCGGTCGACAAACGCGGTGTAGAGCACGGCGTCGCCGTCGGCAGCGATGGAGCGCGAGAGGTCGGGCGTCTCCACCACGAGGGTCTTGAGCAGGGCGGATATGCCATCGAGCGCGCCCTCGATATCGCCCGGTATGCGCTCGCGGTCCCACGCGCGCAGCCGGTCGATAAAGGCGTCGATGGTGAGCTCGAGGGCCGCATCGAAGGCGGCCTCCTTGCTGGGGAAGTAATGGTAGAACAGCGAGCGCGTGCAGCCGACGCGCGCGGTCACGCTCGAGACGGAGAGACGGGCGAGCCCCTGCTCGGCGCAGACGTCGATCACGGCGCGCAGGATCTCGTCGCGGCGCTCATCGCGGGAATGCCGGGTGCGGCTATGCTCATGCGTATCGGCCATGGTGACCTCCCCATCGGGGCGCGTGCCCCCAGCTTGAGGGCGGACTACCCTTTTAGTTTGCCGTGATGTTTACGTCGCGTCAATATGCGCCGCAACGGTTGGGGACGCCCCGGGGGCGCGGCGCGGAGGGTCTGGGCCATCCGCCTGTGAGACCGACCGTCTGCCCGAGTCGCAGCGGCCGGGCGCGTGTGTCGCGCGTATGATGGAGGAAGCCGAGTGGCCGCCCTTTTGGGCGGTCGAGCGCCGGGATGAGGGGGCCGTTATGGAGCAGCATAGCGTCGTGGTGTTTGGCAGCATGAACATGGACCTTTCGGTCGCGTGCCCGCGCATGCCGGTGGCGGGCGAGACGATCACCGGGTCGGACTTCTTCACGGCGGCGGGCGGCAAGGGGGCCAACCAGGCCGTGGCGTCCGCACGGCGGGGAGCGCCGACCCATATGATCGCCGCGGTGGGAGACGACGCCTTTGGGGCGGAGCTCGTCGCCGGGCTTGCGGCGGCAGGCGTCGACTGCGCGGAGGTCGAGCGCCGGGCGGACGTCCCGACGGGCACGGCCACCATCTTGCGCTGTGCGGGCGATAACCGCATCGTGCTCTCGCCCGGGGCAAACGCGGTGCGCGACGCGGCGAGCGCCATCGCCTCGCTGGATGCGCTTATCGCAGCCGGTGCGGCACCCGTGGGGAGCGTGCTGGTGACGCAGGGCGAGTGCGACCTTGCGGCGACAGCGGCGATCATCACCCATGCCCATCGACGCGGCCTCTTTACCGTGTTCAACCCCGCTCCCGCATGCCAGCTGCCGGAGGAGGCGTGGCGCGAGGTCGACCTCGTGTGCCTGAACGAGACGGAATGCGCCGCCATCACGGGCATCGCACCGGATGACGACGCTTCCTGCACGGCGGCGCTGCAGCGGTTGGGCGCCCTCACCGCGGGCGGCACGGGCATCCTCACCTTGGGCGCGGCGGGTTCGGCGGCGCTCTTGGAGGACGAGCTCATGCGCGTTCCCGCGCAGCAGTGCGAGGTGGCAGATACCACTGCGGCGGGAGACACCTATATCGGGGTGCTGGCCGCGGCGCGCGCCTCGGGCGAGGTGCTCTTCGAATGCATGATTCAGGCGTCGCTCGCCTCGGGCGTCGCCGTGACCAGGCTCGGCGCGCAGCCCTCCATACCCACGTGGGCCGAGGTAGAGGAGTGGGCGTTCGCACGGGTGTGACGAAGCGGCGGCGCCGGCCAGGGCGCGAGGGGTTGCACGCGCCGGGGCGCCGTGCGCAACGTTTGGTGAAGGGACGGTCCTCATGACCAAAAAGCTCATCCTCGACCTCGATGCGGGTATCGACGACGCCATGGCGCTCGCCTATGCGCTGGCGAGTCCGGAAGTCGAGCTCATCGGCATCACCACCGTGTTTGGCAACGTGCCGTGCGCGCAGTCGATGACAAACTGCCGGGCGCTCCTCGAGCTTCTGGGCGCGCCAGACGTTCCCGTGGTGGCGGGTGCGGACCGTGCGCTCGCGGCGACGGAGCCGTACACCACGATGGTGGACGTCCATGGCGCAAACGGTCTCGGCGGCGTTAAGCTGCCCGCCCCGCGGACGGCAGCAGAGGGCGTGCTGGATGCATGCGCTACGGCAGCGGTGTCGTTTTTGCTGGATGCGGCGCGCCGCTATGGCGAGAACCTCATCTATGTTCCCACCGGTCCGCTTACCAACCTTGCCCGCGCCCTCGCGCTCGACGCGCAGGCGGTGGCGCGCATCGGCGCCATCACGTTTATGGGCGGCGCGCTCACGGTGCCCGGCAACGTGACGCCGGGGGCGGAGGCCAACATCGCCAACGACCCCGAGGCGGCGGACGCCGTGGTGCGAAGTAGCGTGCCCGTAACCATGGTGGGGCTCGACGTCACCCATCAGACCATTTTGCCCGCCGCCGAGATCGAGCGCTGGCGGGCCCTCGGCACGCCAGCGGGCGAGGCGTTTGCCGCCATCGTGGGGTATTACTCCCAGTTCTATCTGACCCACCAGGGGCACCTCGGCGGCTGCGCGCTGCACGACCCCCTCGCGGTGGCCGCAGCCATCGACACCACGCTTATCGGCACCTTGGGTATCAACCTCAAGGTCGATGTGGCAGGGCCGTTCCGCGGCCGTACCGTCGGCGACGCCGCACGTTTGAGAGACGTCTGCAAGACAGCACAGGTAGCGCTTACCGTGGACGCACCCCGCTTTGTGGCGCGGTTCTGCGAGCGGCTCACGTGCGCGCTCGCCTGAACGTCGCGCAAGTCTGATACTCTAACAGGTACGTGCATAACCGGGAAAGGAGCGCTCCCTATGGAGGCATACAAGCAGGGTTTTATCGAGTTTATGGTTGCGTCCGACGTGCTCAAGTTCGGTGAGTTCACGCTCAAGAGCGGTCGCCGGTCGCCGTTTTTCATGAACGCGGGGGCCTATGTGACGGGCGCGCAGCTGAAGCGTCTCGGCGAGTACTACGCCCAGGCGATCCACGACAACTTCGGCCTCGACTTCGACGTCGTCTTCGGCCCGGCGTACAAGGGCATTCCCTTGGCGGTCGTGACGGCCATCGCCCTCAACGACCTCTACGGCAAGGAGGTCAGGTACTGCTCCGACCGCAAGGAGGTCAAAGACCACGGCGCGGACAAGGGCGGCATGCTCGGTTACGAGCTCAAAGACGGTGACCGCGTGGTGATGGTGGAGGACGTCACCACCTCGGGCAAGTCCATCGACGAGACGTACCCCAAGCTGATGGCGGCGGCCGACGTCGAGGTCAAGGGCCTTATCGTGAGCCTCAACCGCATGGAGGTCGGCAAGGGCGGGGTTACGACGGCGCAAAAGGAGATCGAGGCCAAGTACGGGTTCCCCGTGGCGTCGATCGTGTCGATGGCCGAGGTGTGCGAGGTGCTCTATAACCGCGAGGTCGACGGTCGCGTGGTGATCGACGATCGAATCAAGGCGGCGCTCGACGCATATTACGCCGAGTACGGCGCCAAGGAATAGGGAAGAGGCCGGCGCGGGCGCTGGCTTTGGACCTGTCGGGGCGACGGCTGCATACAGGCGGCACCCGTTGGACCGACGGCGCCGAGGCAGCGTGCGCGCGGGACTGGTCGCGCTCGACGTGAGCGCTCGTTTTGGGGAGGACCCATGAGAAAGAAGTTCACCGTAGCCCTGATGGCGCTTTTCGCCGCTTGCCTTCTGGTGCTGAGCGGCTGCGGCGGCCCGTCGGTCGAGGAGCTCATCCGCGAGGACCTGACGACGCAGTTCGACGAGGTCAAGAACGGCGAGGAAGATTTCCTCGAGGGACTGGAGGAGGGCGCGGGCGACAGCTTCGACCAGCTCGGCGTCGATGCGTCCGCCTTCGCGCAGGCGTATCTCGACGGCTTTGACTACTCCATCGACGAGATTGTGGTGGAGGACACCACCGCCACGGCGACCGTCACCCTCAAGGTGAAGTCGATGGGCGACATCGTGAACGAGTTCAATCTCCAGTTTGCCGACTACATGTCGACGGTCGACCTCTCGACGATTACGGAGGACGACCTGTACGCCGCCGCCGGGCAGATGATGCTGGATATCACCAACGCCGCCGAGCTCAAAGACGTAACCTGCAACTTCACCTACTCGCAGGACGACGAGGGCGAGTGGAGCGCCGACGAGAGCGCGGAAACCGAGCTCACCAACGCGCTCATGAGCTAGCGCGCTAACAGGGCGCATCCAACAGAGATGACGGCGGGGCGTCGGCTGCGGTCGGCGCCCCGCCTCGTATCTTAGGGGCGCTTGCGGTGCGGGCGCGTGGCGAGGATGCGCGCTGAGAAGAACTCGGGGTGCTGGCGCGAGTAGATTACCTCGAACTGGTTGCCCGTCGAAGCGAAGGTGTGCGATTCCACCAGGGCGATGTAGGTCATAGGGTCGAGGTTGAGCAGCGCGCCGTCCTGGACGCCCGCGCGCCGCATGCTCAGCGTGCGCTTGCTGGTGAGAATCTCCATGCCGAGGGTCTGCTCGATGTGGCGGTAGGTGCCCGAGACGGCAATCTCGGGCGTGATACCGGGTACCTCGGTCTCCGACGTGTAGGTCTCCTCCACGGCAACGGGCTTGCCGCTTGCGATGCGGAGCCGCAGCAGGTGGACGAGGGGCGTGCCGGGGGTAAAGCCGGTGGATGCGGCGACGCGGTCGTCGGCGAAGAGCCGCTCAAAGGTGAGAAGGCGCGTCTTGGGGGTGAGGCCACGGGCAGCGCAGATCTCGGGGAAGGTGTCGAGTCCGCCGGTAGCATAGCCCTGCGTACCCGCCTGTTCGGGCTGCCAGATGACGGTGACGCCGCGACCTTGACGGGCCTGCACGTAACCCTCTTGCGCAAGCAGCGCGAGCGCGCGGCGCACCGGTGCGTGCGAGCAGCTGAAGCGCTCGCAGAGGGCGGCTTCGGTGGGCAGGAGGCCCTGGAAGGGGTAGGCGCCCGCGCGGATCTCACGGCGCAGGGCGGCGGCGACCCACGTCGCTCCCGATATCGACGAGGACGGCCTATACGTCGCCTGCAAGGACCTCGGCCTCATATAACGCGGTTCCGCTCCGCCTTCGCGCCTCATGCGACTTCCCTGTCCCCGGGGACAATGCTCCTGTCATATTCCCGTTGACAGGAGGTTGTTACGATGCAGTACGGCTATGCGCGGGTTTCGACGCGCGATCAGAATGTCGATCGCCAATTGGATGCGCTGCGGGCGTTTCCCCTTGAGGAACGTCGGATTTACACCGACTACTTCACGGGAGCGAGCTTCGAGCGTCCGCGCTACCTCAGCTTGATGCGCAAGCTTGCCCCGGGCGATGTGATGGTGGTGACGAGCATCGACCGGCTGGGCCGTAACTACGATGAGATCATCCAGCAATGGCGTCGGCTGACGCATGAGCGGCATATCGACATCGTGGTGCTCGACATGCCGCTACTCGACACGCGCGCCCGCGGTGCGGTGGAAAACGATGTGACGCGGAAGTTCATATCGGACCTGCTGCTGCAGCTGCTCTCGTATGTGGCCCAGGTGGAGCGCGAGAACATCCGGCGACGTCAAGCCGAGGGCATCGCTGCCGCACGGGCAAGGGGCGCGCGGTTCGGGCGGCCTGAGAAACGGCGTCCCGATGGCGCAGAGGCGGTTTTGGATGAGGTCCGTGCCGGTGCCACCACAAAAATGGCAGCTGCCGAACGGCTCGGCATTAGCCGCGCTACGCTGGACAAATGGCTTAGGCAAGACTTACACGTGTTAGCAAACTGCGAAGAAACTGTCTAAAAACCTAGACTTTTATTACACCGAGTCTTTACGCTTCTCCTTACCTTCCCCCTCAAGGTCCTCCGCAAAGTGGCGCAGGTATGCGCAATAGATAGGAGTCCCCCTTGGGAACGCGTCAATCTTAACCCTCCCTTATGTAAAAGTCTGCTTTTCTGGCAGCGGCTAAGGAGGACGCGTTACATGAAAATCAAGGGTAAGCACATCGCGATCACGGCGGGCTTGAGCGCCGTGCTGGCGCTGAGCCCGGTGGTCGGTACGGTGAGCTCGGTCTACGCCGAGGGAGACGGCAGTGCCGCGAATGCGCGCGTCGCCGATGAGATCAACATCACCATGAAGTATCTCGACCAAAACGGTGAGCGGGCCAGCTATACGACGGGTACGGTTGGCGGCCAGCTGCAGGCTGTCGATATCCCGATGAACGTTCCCGGCAAGCAGCTTGTAGGGTTCGAGGTCACCAGCGGCACGTTTGGCGATCAGGGCACTCCCTTCGGGAGTGTTGACGAGCTTCTCTCGTTCCAGTTCCAGGGCAACGCGACGGTGGAGGCGCTCTACGAGGACGTGGCCCCGGTCGACCCCGTTGAGACCCACAACATCACGGTGAAGTACCTCGACGAGAACGGCAACGAGGCGACCCTCGCCACCACGACCGGCGCCGACGGCCGCATCATCTCGCTCCCCGGCGCGCCGACTGAGGTCCCCGGCAAGAGGCTCGTCCGCTGGGTCGTCACCGAGGGCGTGCTCGAGGACAAGGCCTCCTGGTTCTCCTCGGAGGAGAACATGGCGACGTTCGTGTTCAAGGGCGACGCGACGGTCGAGGCCGTCTACGAGGACGTTGAGCCCGAGGAGCCCGAGCAGCGCTACATCACCGTCCACTTCATGGATGGCGATGAGGAGATCAGCACCGGCGCGGTGCTGAACGGCACCTCCGACTGGAGTGGCGTCACCAACCCCACCAAGGACGGCTACACCTTCGCCGGCTGGAACTTCGAGGGCGAGACCACGCTTTACCAGGACCTCGACACGGTGGCTGTGGCATATGACAGCTCGATTACCGAGATCAACCTCTATGCCAACTGGACCAAGGACGAAGAGGTTCCGTTCGAGCGCTACATCGACGTCAACTACTGGGACGGCGACCAGCTCCTCGGCACCGGCCAGGTCCTCAACGGCACGACGCAGTGGAGCGGCATCGTCAACCCGACCAAGGACGGCTACACCTTCGCCGGCTGGAGCTTCGAGGGCGAGACGGCGACCTACCCCGACCTCGACGTGGTGCGTGCCGCCTACGATGCCACGATCGATGAGATCAACGTCTACGCCAACTGGACCGAGAACGAGGCTCCTGCGCCCGAGCAGCGCTACATAGACGTCAACTACTGGGACGGCGACCAGCTCCTCGGCACCGGCGCCGTGCTGAACGGCACCTCCGACTGGAGCGGCGTCGTCAGCCCGACCAAGGACGGCTACACCTTCGCCGGCTGGCAGTTCGATGGCGAGTCGACCATCTACACGGATGCCGAGCTCGACGGTGTGGTTATCGCCGCTGACGAGTCCGTGACCGAGATCAACCTGTACGCCCAGTGGGACGAGGTCGTTCCCGAGCAGCGCTACATCGATGTCAACTACTGGGACGGCGACCAGCTCCTCGGCACCGGCGCCGTGCTGAACGGCACTAACCAGTGGAGCGGTATCGTCAACCCGACCAAGGACGGCTACACCTTCGCCGGCTGGCAGTTCGAGGGTGAGGACACGGTTACCTCCGATCTCGACAAGGTGGTCTTCGCGGGCGATGCATCGGTGACCGAGATCAACCTCTACGCCCAGTGGAACAAGGTCATCGATCCGGAGACCAAGTTCTACACGGTGACCTTCGACGATTGCCTCGCCAACACGGAGAACCTGACCGTCCAGGTGGAGGAGGGCAAGACCGTCCTCAAGCCCATCGATCCCACCTGCGAGGGCTGGAAGTTCGAGGGCTGGTTCACCGACACTGCGCTCACTCAGGCCTATGACTTCGATGCGCCGGTTACCGCCGACCTCACGCTCTACGCCAAGTGGAGCCAGGTTGAGGGCGCGGGTGAGACCGAGGATGCCGTCACCCCCACCAAGCCCGAGGATAAGGGCGGCCTGCCCCAGACGGGCGACATCGCCGCTATCGCTACGGCTGCGGTGGCTGTCGCGGGCGCCGGTATCGCCGGTGCCGGTGCGCTGATCAACAAGCGCCGCAAGTAATTTCGTAGCACGCAGATGCTGCTGGCGGCTCGCTCGCATCCCGAGCGAGCCGCCTTTTTTGATGGATTGGGTGCGTGGCGGGAGACGGCCTGTCTCTGCAGGCACCCCCGTGCGGAGGTTGCCATGGGGCACAAAGAGGGCATTTCGCTCGAAGGCATCAGCGAGCGCCGAGGTCATCGGCATGCGTTTGTGTACGAGCGCGTGTATGAGATTATCGCGCGCGACACCGATGCCACGGGTTCGACTACGTTCTCAAAGCGCTCGCTTGCCGCATCGCTTGATTGCTCGTTACGCTCGGTCGATACGGCGATCCAGCGTCTCCGCAACGACGGCGTCATCGAGGCCGTGCCGCAGTATGGCGAAAACGGCGCACAGCTTGCAAACGTCTATAGGCTCTGCCGCCCGTTAGGGTCCGCTCCCGCGTCTCGGTGAGGGGCTGCGCGGGCACAGGTTCTGGCGATTATGGCTCGTGCGTGCATGACGCGTACCCGTTCGCTATGTATGCTGACCCTGCGCTAAGATAGGGGCAAACGAGAACGAATGACCCGCGCCGACTTGTTCGGGCGGGTTTTCGGCGTGCGCGCTAACGGCGTGTCGCGCCGCCGGGCAAGACGGGAGACCGCATGCTGATTCATCGCATCGCCGCGCAGCTGTTTCAAGCCGAGGGACCGCGCACCATCGAGCAGGCGCTAGATGAGGGAAAAGATGCCACGCTCGCGGTTTCGCAGTCGGGGCGCACGCTGTTGCTTGCGGCTCAGTTTGCCCGCCGTCCGCGTCCGGTGGTCTACGTTGTCTCGGGGGAGGAGGCGGCCGATCGCGCGGCCCGCGCACTCGTCGCCTATCTAGGGCTTGAACGGGTGGTCCGCTACCCCGAGCGGCGCGACCTGCCATGGAGCGCCAAAGCGGATCTCGACGACGCCGCCGTGGCGCAGCGCTGCTTCGCCTTGGGGCGCATCGCGCGGGGAGAGGCCGTCATCATGGTCGCGTCTGCGCGGGCGCTGCTGCGCTGCGTGCCCGGGCCCGAGACGCCGTACTGGCGTGAGGCGCATTTTGCCGTGGGGGAGGAGATACCCTTCGAGGAGGTGCCGCGCCGCCTGGTGAGCATGGGCTACACCTCTTCGGAGGCCGCCGACGCCCCGGGGCTTTTCCGCGTGCACGGCGACACGGTTGACGTCTTGCCCGCGCAGGCGACCGCTCCGGTGCGGCTTGAGTTCTTCGGTGACGAGATAGACCGCATTCGCCGCATGGTGGGCACGACGGGCCAGACCATCGGCGACGAGGACGCTATCGACATCTATCCGTGCCGCGAGCTCGCGCTCACCGACGATGCCGTGGCCCGTTTGCGTGCGGCGCTCTACCAGCCCGCACAGCAGGATACCGAGCTGGCGGCGCTCCTCGAGCTCGCCTGCGCGCGCGTGGCCACGCCCGAGCTCGATCGCTTCCTCCCTCTCCTCTACGAGCGTACGGACTCACCTCTCGCGCACATCGCGCCAAATGCGCTCGTAGTGCTCTCGGAGCCGCGTTCGCTCTTCGACGACTGCGCTCGCGCCTACGAGGACCTCGACCGCCGCGCGGGCGAGGCGCGCGTCGATAGGCTCGACGGGCTCTACGTGCGTCCGCAGGAACTCGATTTCGGTCGCCAGCAGCGGTTGAACTACGTCTCGCTCATCCGTGCGGGCGGCGCCGTAACTGCGGAGCTCAAGATCGAGCAGCCCGCCATCGCCGGGTCGGACACGCGCTTCATCTCCCGCATCCGCGAATGCGTCTCCAACCGTTTCGCCGTGGTCTTCGCTGCGCCCGATCGCGGGGCGCGCGAGTCGCTCGAGCTCTCGTTTGGCGACGAATCGATACCCTTTGAGGAGTCTCTGCAGGCAGCGCCCGAGAACGAAGGCGAGGTCAGCGCCTCCGTTCGGCTGCGCGTGACCGACCCTTTGAACCTCAAGCGCATCGATCCCGCCGAGCGCGTGCATACGGTGCCCACGCTTACGCGCGGGCGCGTCACGTTTATCGACCTCGCGCTTCCCGCCGGTGTCGTGGTTCCCGAGGCGCATCTCGCAGTCTTCTCCATCGCGGACCTTAACGCCCGCTTGGACGCGCGCCGCGGCCGCACCGCACGCCGCAAGGTCGACATCACCGAGGTGACCTTCCCCTTCAAGCCGGGCGATTACGTGGTGCACGCCACGCACGGCATCGCGTTGTTCTCGGCGATCGTGCGGCAGGAGGTCGCCGGTCGCGAGCGCGACTACTTTCTCTTGGAGTATGCGGGCGGCGACAAGCTCTACGTACCGCTTGAGCAGGTGGACCGCATCACGCGCTACGTGGGTCCCGACGGCGACAGCCCCCGTCTCACGCGCCTCAACACGGCCGACTGGTCGCGCGCGACCAACAAGGCGCGCAAGAGCGCCAAAAAGCTCGCCTTCGACCTCGTCGACCTCTACACGCGCCGCAGCTCCATCACCGGTTTCGCCTGTCCGCCCGACACGCCCGAGCAGCTCGAGATGGAGGCGAGTTTCCCCTACGAGCCCACGCACGACCAGATGGAGGCCATTGACGACATCAAGGCGGATATGGAGTCGCCTAAGCCCATGGACCGTCTGCTCTGCGGCGACGTGGGCTTTGGCAAGACGGAGGTCGCCCTGCGCGCCGCCTTCAAGTGCGTCGACTCCGGACGTCAGGTGATGGTGCTCTGCCCCACCACCATTCTGGCCCAGCAGCACTATCAGACGTTCTTCGAGCGCTTCGCCCCCTTTGGTGTGGAAGTCGAGGTGCTCTCCCGCTTTAGGACGCCCGCGCAGCAGAGGCGCGCGCTCTCGGCGTTTGCCGAGGGCAAGGTCGACGTGCTGGTGGGCACGCACCGCCTGCTCTCCGCCGATGTCAACCCGGCGCGCCTCGGGCTCGTTATCATCGACGAGGAGCAGCGTTTCGGCGTGCAGCACAAAGAGCAGCTTAAAAACCTGCGCGAGCAGATCGATGTGCTCACGCTTTCGGCTACGCCCATCCCGCGCACCATGCAGATGGCGATCAGCGGGGTGCGCGACATGAGCCTCATCACCACGCCGCCCACGGGACGCCGCCCCGTGATCGTGCATGTGGGGGAGTACGATCCAGACGTGGTCTCGGCGGCCATCCGTCTGGAACTGGGGCGCAAGGGTCAGGTCTACTACGTGTCCAACCGCGTCAAGACCATCGACGACGCCGTCGACCGCGTGCACGAAGTCGCACCCGAGGCGCGCGTGGGCGTGGCGCACGGCAAGATGAGCCCGCGCGAGGTCGAGGACGTCATGATCGACTTTGCGACGGGCAGGATCGACGTGCTCGTCGCCACGACGATTATCGAGAGCGGTATCGACAACCCGCATACCAACACGCTGATCATCGAGGACTCGCAGCGACTCGGTTTGGCGCAGCTCTACCAGCTCAAGGGCCGTGTGGGACGCTCTGCCACACAGGCGTACGCCTACTTTATGTTCCCCGGCGAGATTCCGCTCACGCCCGAGGCGACGGAGCGCCTGACCGCGCTCGCCGAGTTTCAGGACCTGGGCAGCGGCATGCGCATCGCCATGCGCGACCTCGAGATTCGCGGCGCGGGGTCGCTCGTGGGCGCCGAGCAGCACGGCAACCTCTCGAGCGTGGGCTTCGACCTCTTTACGCAGATGCTGGGTCAGGCTGTGGCCGAGGCGCGCGGCGAAGGCGGAGAGGTAGAGCAGGCGACGGTGGCCATCAATCTGCCCGCCGACTTCTTCTTGGCCGAGGAGTACGTGCCCGCCGTCGACAAGCGCGTGCTCGTCTACCGCAAGGTTGCGGCGGCGGAGACCTTGGCAGAGGTCGATGCGGCCGAGGCGGCCTGCGAGGAGGAGTTCGGCGCGCTGCCGCTTGCGGCCAAGAACCTGTTCGACCGCGCGCGCCTGCGCATCCGGGCGGACCGTCTGGGGATGGAGAGCATCTCGCTTGCGGCGGGGCGCCTCACGTTCCAGGGCGTCGACGTGCCCAAGACGGTGGCATTCGACCTCAAGAGCCGTCTCTCGGCCGTCAATTTCCCCAAGAGCCGCAAGCTCTCGGTGCCCTACAAGGCAGGTGCCGGGTCGGGCACCGGCGTGGGCCGCGGGCTCGATGCCAACGACCCTGCGGGCCCCGTGGCGGCGGCACTCAAAGTGCTCGAGCAGCTCGGACCGAGTGGAGATGACGACTAGGGGTGCCCTGCGGGCAGCATCTACTCTTTTTGCTGTAGTTGCTAAACTTTCTACCGTTGCTATTTTTGCTATTCAGGTAGATGACCTATATAGCAGTTGTGTGCGAGCGGATTCCGATTTGAATGGCGGGGGATGGCGCAATGGCGAACGTGATGAACGGGACGATGTCGGAGGGTGGCGCTGTGCGCATCCGCGTGGCGACGCTTGCGGACGCGGCTCGCTGCCATGAGATCTATGTGCCCTACGTGCGCGACACGGCAGTGACCTTCGAGTACGAGCCGCCGACGTTCGACGAGTTTCGCACCCGCATGGCAAAGACCCTCGAGCGCTATCCCTATCTTGTTGCCGAAAAGACGGATGCCGGCGCACGCGACGGCAGCGCCCGCATCGTCGGTTACATGTACGTGAGCCCTTTCAAGGAGCGTCCTGCCTACGACTGGGCGGTCGAGACCTCAATCTACGTCGACCGTGCATGCCGGCGCGGCGGTGTGGGCCGCGCGCTGCATGCCGCGATGGAGCGCTGCCTTACGGCGCAGGGCATTCTCAACATGGAGGCATGTATCGCCACCACCGAGGTCGAAGACGAGCATCTTACCAACGACAGCTGGCGCTTCCACGAGCGGATGGGCTATCGGCTGGTTGGTGAGTTCAGGCAGTGCGGCTACAAGTACCACCGGTGGTACAACATGATCTGGATGGAGAAGCACATCGCACCGCATCGGGAGGACCAGCCGCCCGTCATCCCGTTCCCTGAAGTGCGTGGGCGCCTCGGAATCGCGTAATTCCACACTTCGTAGGCTTGGAATCGCCTACCCTACGACGCGATAGCGGGTTGCCCGGGCGCGGCCGACCTTCTCGAGTTTCCCCTCCTTCACGAGGCCATTGATGACCTTGAGCGTCGTGTCGCGTCCCGTCCCGAGCGCCTTCTGCGCTTCTTCACGCGAAAACCCTTTCTTATCCGAGGCGAAGGTGACGAGAAGGTGCTCGATGGCGGACCTGCCGGTGTCCTCCGTGGTGTTGTGAACGGGCGTTTCGCGAACGCTTCTTTTGGTGCCTGGGGTTTCGCCATCGATAGCTGCATCGTCGACTATCGTTTGGGGAATCCAGCGCCCTCCCTTTTCTCTGAGCTCGGGGGCACCCGGTCCCATCATGTCGGCCCATCGGGCATCGTCCTCTGTTTCATCCATCGTGGGCATGCCGATTGCGGCGAGCGCGTGCTGGAATGCATCGCGCGCGCTCATGCCTCGCGCCTCTCCCGCCTCGCGGATACGTTGGAAGCGCAGCGCCTCGGCGCGCCGCTCGCACTCGCGATCGTACTCCGCCTTCACGTCGGTGGGGAGCGCTCCCATGGCGTTGAGTTTGTCAAACGCTTCATGTCCGCCGCGAAGACCGGGCCCATCGTTTCTTGTCCTGCTGAGATAGGGGTTATGCGTGGTGTTGATGTTAGGCAGACGTAAGGTGAAGAAGTTGCCCACTTCGACGGTCGCCTTCAGCTTCTCGTACTGGTATAGCTCTTGGATGCGTGGCAGCCCCGATCCATATGCCTCGACCTCGTTGAATCTGTGGAACAGCGCCAGAAGCCGGGGATTGCGCGCGCTGGATACGTTAGAGAAGATCTCTTTCTCTCGTACATGGTAGAGGTCGCCATAGGAGGTAAACGAAAGCGCGGTCCTGCTCATCTTGATAAGCGTCGGTGTGTAGAGGCTCTCGTCGTAATCGCGATGAATGATGGAGTTGAGAAGGCCCTCGCGTACGGCGTAGAGCGGGTAGTCTCGTACGTCTACGCGCGTGTGGCTGGGAAAATAGGATCTGAGGTTGCTGGCGCTTTGCAGGAACGAGAAGGCATCGTTGAACTGTTTGAGTATCGACCCGTCGCAGTCAAGACTGTTGAGAAACTCCGTGCAGGCGTCGTCATTGAACGTGGCGCATTTCAGGTTGTACGGATTCTGATCAGAAATAAGCAGGGCGAGGTTCGAGAAATAACCGTCGTCGGCATATAGGCCGAGCGCTTTGAAGCGCTCGCGTGAGAAATCCACGCCTTTCAGTTTGAAAAACGACTCTGCATAGGAAAACGTGAGGTCTTGGACCTTGGCATGACGGCTGTCGAAGAAGTCACCATCGGTCTCGCGGATCATACGGCGGATGTCACGCCTGCTCATAGGGACGGTCGCCGGTCCGAGGCGCGTGAAGACGCCCGCTGGAATGAGCCCCTTGTGAGCGAGGTAATAGGGCTTCTCGTCGCCCGACTCAACGCTCACTGCGATGATGCGCTTCCTCTCTAGCTCGATGGGTTCGATATGCACGAACTGGAGCAGCTCGGGGCAGATGAGATCGTGTACGTAGTTGGATATCTTGAGCATGTCGCCGTCGATGTCCTCGAGGTCGAGCACGTTGCCAAAATCGTCGATTCCGACGTAGATCTCGCCGCCGGTGCCGTTGGCGAACGCGATGATGGTTTTGCAGATACGTTCATTCACGCTGCGCTTGAACTCGATACGCTCGGTTTCCTGCAGTTGCATGACGCCTCCATACCGTGTCTCGTATCGACGATATGCATACGACGATACTAGCATATAATCGTCGATAAGGGCTTGGAAAACGATGTCCGGGCGACACCGTATAATGGGCCGATGAAAAGGATGGGCGTTGAAGGCGGCTCTCCGCATGTCGGTACCGCCAAGATCACGAGGACGGGTGGAGCGATGTTCGATGCGGGCGCGGCGACGATGGAGGAAGCGCGGGAGGCGCTTTCCACCTATTTTGGATACGACGCCTTCCGCCCGGGGCAGGAGCGCCTCGTCTCCGCCATTCTCGCCGGGCGCGATGCCTTGGGCGTCATGCCCACCGGCGCCGGTAAGTCGATCTGCTACCAGATTCCCGCGCTCGCGTTGCCCGGTCTCACGCTGGTGGTGAGCCCCCTCGTCTCTCTCATGGGCGATCAGGTGCGCGCCCTCAAGGCGGCCGGTGCCCGCCCGAGCTATCTTAATTCCACCCTCACGGTGCCGCAGCAGAACACGGTGCTCAAGCGCGCCCGCGAGGGCTGGTACCAGATTATGTACGTCGCGCCCGAGCGCTTGGCAGACGAGCGCTTTCTCGCCTTTGCGCGCGAGCTCGCCGGGCCGGACGGCATCGGTATCCCGCTCGTGGCGGTGGATGAGGCGCATTGCGTGAGCCAATGGGGGCAGGATTTTCGTCCCTCGTACCTCGAGATAGCGCGGTTCATCGACAGCCTTCCCGTGCGTCCGGTTGTGGCGGCGTTCACGGCGACGGCCACCGAGCGCGTGCGCACCGATATCGTGCAGATGCTCGGCCTGCGCCGGCCCGAGACGGTGGTGACCGGCTTTGACCGGCAGAATCTCTATTTTGGTGTGGAGGAGATGGGCGATAAGGCCAAGGCCCTGTGGATCCGGGACTTTGTGCTCTCGCATGCCGACGCCTCCGGCATCATCTACTGTTCGACGCGCCGGGCGGTGGATGAGCTCGCTTTCGCGCTGGGACGCGAGCTCGCGCCGGCGGGCATCCGCGTGGGGCGCTACCATGCGGGTATGGCTGTCGACGAGCGGACTGAGAACCAGGCGGCGTTTATCGACGACCTCGTGCCCGTTATCGTGGCGACCAATGCGTTTGGCATGGGGATCGACAAGCCCAACGTGCGCTATGTGATCCACCACAACGTGCCCGAGAGCATCGAGGCGTACTACCAGGAGGCGGGCCGCGCCGGGCGCGACGGTGACCCGGCGGAGTGCCACCTGCTCTGGAACGGCAACGACTTCCGGCTGCGGCGCTATCTGATCGATCGCGGCGACGATGAGAGCGAGCTGGATGATGATGCGCGCGAGCGGGCACGGCAGAACCGCTATCGCCTGCTCTCCGCCATGGAGGGCTACTGCGAGACCACGGGATGCTTGCGCGCGTACATACTGCGCTACTTTGGGGACGAGGGCGCGCTCGGCGTGGAGACCGCCGCCGCGCCGGCTCATGACACGACGGATGCCACCGCGTGCGCGGAAGGGCCGTCCGGTGGCTGCGGCAACTGCTCCAACTGCACCAATCCCGCCGAAGCGGAGGATGTGACCGCCATCGCGCGCGAGGCGGTGCTGCTCGTGCGCGCCACCGGCGGCCGTTTTGGCCGTGCGCTGGTGGCCGATGCGCTCCATGGGGCCAACACCGAGCGTATCCGGCAGTACCGGCTCGACGAGACGCCGGGGTTCGGGACGTTTGCCAGCGAGCCCGTCGCGCACATCAAAGACGTCATCGGCCAGCTCATCGGACGCGGCTACCTCAGCCAGTCGCAGGGGCAGTTCCCCACGGTGGCGCTCGGTCCGCGCGCGGTCGAGGTGCTTGAGGAGGCGCCCGGAAAGCCGTTCGCGTTCACTATGAAGCGGCGCGCGGGCGGCAGGCGCGCGGCTATGCGGGCCCGGCAGGCGGTCGACTTGCTGCGCGACGAGGCGTCCCGCGACGCGCGCCCCCGCGTGGGAGATGACGGGGCGCTCTTCGAGCGTCTGCGCGAACTGCGTCGAGAACTTGCGCTTGAACGCAATTGGGCTCCGTACATGATTTGCACCGACAAAGCCCTGCGCGGCATGTGCCGACGTCGTCCGGCAACGCTTGACGACCTGTTGGAGGTGCCAGGTATCGGGGCTAAGAAGGCGGACGATTTCGGCGAGGCGTTTCTTGCGGAAATCGCCCGCTTTGAAGACGCGAACACCGGGATGGCGTGATCTCGCCAGCTTCATTCCGACCAATCCAGGGTGAGACCATACAGTGGATCGCCCTTGGTGCTGGGAAAACGGCTGATGTAGCAAGACGATAGCAGGTCGAAGAAGTAGGTAACCGCGTATTTCGAATAAACGCCGAGTCGATCGATGCCGTTGCCTGCGCTGCTGAGACGGTACGTACGATCGAAGGTCCGTGCTGTCGTCTCGCTGCTAAAGGCGGTGATTAGTACCTTTCTCCCTTTACGTCGCGAGAGCTCTTCATGGGCTTGGGCAGCGAAGAGGCCTGACACCGAGACCACGATGATGAGCGCGGCAGAAGTGTCGTCGGGATTCTTCGATGCCGCGATATCTGGACCCGATACGATGCGTACGATTTTCCCGGCGAAGAACATCTCTTGCTGAAAGCGGGTGAGATTTCCGCTTACGTTGTTAGTGCACCAGATCTCAACATGAGCATGTTGCTCTATTTCGTCGGCTAGATGTTTAACCACAACGTCGGATACACGGCTTTCCACCTCGGCGAACATCTCGATCATGCGAACATCGAGCTCGGCGCGATAGTCCTCGTATCCTATTTCCGCTTCGCGATGGCTGAGATCGCTGGGAAAGATGGATTGGGAAAACGATTCCTTCAGGTCACTAAGTGACTGATACCCCAAGCGATTGCAGAAGCGTCTCACTGCAGAGCGGGTCACAAACGCCTCGCGCGTGATGGCGGTTACGTTGATATCGCGTGATTGCCTGAGGTGGCTGATGAGATAGCGCGCAATGGAGGCGTCATTGCTGCCGAATTCGGTGTTGATGATGGCGCTGATGCGGTTGAGCACGTCGAAGTCGCTGATGTTCAATCGAATCCCCTTTCCGGGCATCCAGGTGTGCATGGTTCGTTTATTGGATCAAGACGCCATGATTATCTCCCTATAGTGGGAGCTGGATGACGTCGTCAGCATCATTACGGTATCCGAGCAGCGCGCGAGATGCAGGCCGCACGGCGCGCTGGATGGCGAGAGGGGGAATTATGCGAGATCGGGCGGATCGGCCGTCGGAAACCCCGTTCTTATGGGGGTCGGCAACGGCCGCATATCAATGCGAAGGCGCGTGGAACGAAGACGGCAAGGGGCTGGGAGAATGGGATTTCTTCAACCATACCAGCGCTAAGAACATCAATCATGTTGATGGTGATATATCGAGCGACTTCTATCACCGCTTCGAAGAAGATATCCGGCTCATGCGGGAGGGAGGACAGAATACGTTCAGGTTCTCTCTTTCTTGGAGCCGCATTATTCCAGATGGCGTGGGGCTGGTAAATGAGGCAGGCGTAGCGTTCTATAACCGTGTGATCGATTGCTGTCTTGATAATGGCATCGAGCCAAATGTCACATTGTTTCATTACGACTTGCCCTATGCGCTCGCATGCAAAGGCGGATGGCTTAACGCTGATATCGCGGAGTGGTTTTGCTCATACGCACGCGTGTGCTTCGAACGCTTCGGAGATCGCGTCAAGTTGTGGGCAACGGTCAATGAGCCGCATTACTACAGCTACTGTGTAAACGTTTTGGGAAACTATCCGCCCAATCGCACACTCGATATCCAATCATTCATGCAGTACCAATACAACCTGATGCGGGCAAGCGCCCTTGCGGTGCGTGCATACCGCGAAGTGGATGGAGAGGGCAGCATCGGCGTTGTGCATGACGGCGGCGTTGTTGAACTTGATCCTGCGACGGAGAAGCCCGATGAGGTGTTTAGTTACGCCGACTTCTTTGCGAACCGAATGATACTGGCCCCCTGCCTTCAGGGTGAGCTTCCTCCTGAGATGGATGACGTTCTCAAGAGGCTCGGCGTGTCGCTCTATCGCGTTCCGGGGGATGAGGATGATTTCCGGAGCGGAATCGCGGATTTCATCGGTCTTAACGTGTATTGCCGTGAGTACGTCACCGATTGGCATGGTGGGGATCTTTCGGTTTCTGCTAACAACAAAGGTGGTTCAAGTAAGCGCATCGAGGGTAAATGCATCGCTCCGCTCTTTGAGAGCGCGCGCGATCCATCGGTGCCTCGTAACAAGTGGGGACGCGAGATCCTTCCTAGTTGCATGTACTCGACCATTATGGACATTCATGAGCGTTACGGTGCCCCGCGGATCTTCATAACCGAAAACGGTCACGGTGCCTACGAGCAGCCTGGCCCGGACGGGATGGTTGACGACGAGGACCGCATAGAGCTCTTGGGCCAGTTCATCTCGCATATGCTGCGCGCCAAGCGTGATGGCGCCCGTGTTGAAGGGTACTACCTTTGGTCAACGATGGATCTCTATAGCTGGATAAACGGTTATGAAAAGCGGTACGGATTGGTACACGTCGATTTCGAGCACGGGCTGACTCGCACGCCAAAAAGAAGTTGGTATTGGTATCGCGATCTCATCAATCGGTACAGCAACGAGGAAAGGTAGGGGAGACAGATGAAATACCAGGCTATGTCCGAGGCGGTTATTGCTGCTGCAGGAGGCAGGGGCAATATCACATCGGTCACTCATTGTGCAACGCGCCTTCGCATCGACGTGCGCGATACCTCGGCGATCGACGTGGGTGCGGCAAAGGCGGCGGATCAGGCGCTGGGCGCTGTGGTGAGTGGCGGACAGCTGCAAGTTATCATCGGCCCCAATGTTACGGAAGCGTATAACGATTTTCTGGAAACCGCCGGGTTCGAGATTGGCGGCGGTGCGGTTGCCGATGACGAGCAGACGGCAAAGGATATCGCCGCGGGAATTAAACAAGGCAATGTTGCGATGGGCTTAATCGAGCGGTTTGGCAATATCTCGGCACAGGTGTTCATGCCCATCGTCCCGGCATTGATCGTGGGAGGTCTCATTCTCTCCATCAAGAACCTCTTGGTGAACTATGGGGGCATGAGCACCGACAGCGGTACCGCGCAAGTCTTGCTGGCAATCTTTAGCGCTTCATTCAGCTTCCTTCCCGTTTATCTGGGGTATCAGCTTGCAGCTGTGATGAAGATGCAGCCCATCATGGGAGCGATGCTTGGTGCGCTCATGATAAGCTCTTCGATTAGCGGCGTTGAGGGGCTTGATTTCTTCGGCATTCCTATACCTGCAAATGACTACTCAAGCACCGTTGTTCCCATCGTGCTTGGCGTGGTGTTTATGTACTTCGTGGATAGGGTGCTGCAGAAAATCATCCCCGATGTCACGAAGCTGTTCCTCAAGCCGCTTCTTACAATGATCATCGTGGTTCCGGTCGAGCTGATTGTCCTTGGTCCTATTGGCAGCATGATGGGCTATGCTCTGAGCGACGCTGTGACGTGGCTTATGAACAACGTGGCGTTTATCGCCACACCTATCCTTGCTGCCCTCAATCCCTATTTTGTCATGCTCGGTTTGGATAAAGCCTATATTGCCATCGAGGTCACGAGCTTGGCGCAGTTGGGGTGGGCGCCTATCATCTTCGGCTTCATTTCTAATCTGTGCATCGGCGGAACGAGTTTGGCTTTGGCAACGGCTATGAAGGGCGATAAGGCCAAGCGCGGCATGGTGACTACCGTCGCGATAACCGCTCTTTGCGGCGTGACGGAGCCTGCGTTTTACGGCAGCCTTATCGAGCGTCCGCGTTTGCTTATCGGTACGGCGATCGGCGCTCTGTGTGCGGGGCTTGTGGCAGGTGTCTTTGTGCTGAAAGAGTATGTTGCTGGAGCTTGTCCTGGCTTGCTCTCGGCGCTTATCTTCATTGCACCCGATGGCTCAATGGGCAACTTTGTGCTTGCTTGTGTGGTTGCTGCCATCTCCATTGCGGTGTCGTTCATCGCTGCGCGCGTGATTATCGCCAAGTATCCCGAGTACGCCATGTAGCGTTTGCTCTGGTACGAGTGACGGGATATTTCGTCGTCATTAGGGGCGGGCGGTGTGTCCGCCCCTTTCCTTGTCATGCCTTCAGGAGTTTTGGTCGGCGACATTCGCCATCGAGGGGAGGGGGCTTTATGGCTCCGTTTGGGTTCGCACTCGCGGGTATCAACCTGTACTGGGGACTCACGCAGATCCTTATAAAGCACGCGCTGCTCTACATGTCATCAAGCATGTATGCCACGCTGCGGTTTGGTGCGGCAGCCCTGCTGCTTGCGGGGATTGCTCTCGTGCGCGGTGTCCATATCGACCGGACGGCGCTCCGTCACGGGACAGTGCTCGGTGTGCTGGTGGGCGGGCAGATGCTTGTGAGCACCTACAGTCTCTATTTCACCTCATCAACCAACGCGGTCTTCATCACACAACTCTCTGTCGTTGTGGTCCCGACGCTCTGCTGCTGGCGCGCGCGACGTCTGCCTTCCCGCCGCCTCGTGGCCGCCATCGTTATTGTTTTGATGGGGCTGATCGTCTTTACTGGAGTTTTTTCCGGGGCACTTAACGTCGGCGATGCGATTGCGTTGTTCGCGATGGTGGGCTCATGCGCACAGATTATTTACGGAGCCCGCGTCACAGCGCGTGATGACGTGTTCGCACTTACCGTTGTGCAGATGATTGCAGCGACGGCGCTTTCTCTTCCGTGCGCGCTGCTGCAAGGTGGTACGGTGACTTGGACGCCGGAGAGCGCGGCAATTATCGTGCTCACGGGTCTTATTGGAAGCGGAGTTTGTCACTCTCTCATGCTTGTCGTGCAGAAGCATGTGCGGCCAGCTGCTGTTTCGTTCATTAACGTGCTGTATCCCGTGTTTGCCATGATGGGGGCGGCGCTCATTCCCGATGTCGCCAGCAATGCCGACACCATTACGCCCATAAAACTTGTAGGGGCGATGATTGTCATCGGAGGCATGCTGGTTTTCGTTGTCGGAGAGCGTGTGCCAGCGGAGCGGAAGCCCGAGCCCGCTCCGCGTTCTATAATGAGCGGTAGCTGACGCAAGAGCGCCGCATGTTGGTGTTCGCGATGAAGGGAGTCCCGTCTATGACCGCGTATCGCACTGTTGCCTCCCGTCCGCTCGATTCCGCTGCTGCGGCTGATGCCGCGTTTGCCGCCGTTGCGGGCAAGCCCTTTCCCGCCGACCTTTTCTCGGCACCGCGACTCAACTGGGCGGTCATAGGGTGCGGGGTCATCGCCAACCAGATGGCGCAGACGCTTGCGCTTGCCGGACGCCACCTTGTGGGCGTGGCGAACCGCACCTACGACAAGGCGCAGGCATTTGCCGAGCGCTACGGCGTGGAGCGCGTCTATAAGACGTATGCGGACCTGTACGCCGATCCCGCCATCGATGCCGTGTACATCACGACGCCGCATAACACCCACATCGCGTTTTTGCGGGAAGCGCTTGCCGCGGGCAAGCACGTGCTCTGCGAGAAGTCCATCACGCTCAACAGCGCCGAGCTCGCCGAGGCGCGCGCCCTGGCGGCCGAGCACGGTGTCGTCCTTATGGACGCGACCACCATCTTGCACATGCCGCTCTATCGCAAGCTGCTCGCCGAGGCGCGCTCCGGTGCGTTTGGCCCGCTTACGCTCGCGCAGGTTAATTTTGGCAGCTACAAGGAGTACGGCGATCTTACCAACCGGTTCTACAACCCCCGCCTCGCCGGCGGCGCCATGCTCGACATCGGCGTGTACGCGCTCACGGTCGCGCGCCTCTTCATGGCGAGCGCGCCCGATGAGGTGGTGTCGCTTGCCAACCGTGCCCAGACCGGTGTGGACGAGACGAGCGGTTTTGTGACGCGCAATGCCGAGGGCGAACTCGGGGTGTTCTCGCTCTCGCTCCATGCCAAGCAGCCCAAGCGCGCCCTTCTCTCGTTCGATCGCTGCTATGTGGAGATCACCGATTACCCGCGGGCCGATCGCGCCGTCATCACATGGACGGCCGACGGCCGCCACGAGATCGTCGAGGCGGGCGAGGAGGGCTACGCGCTCGCCTACGAGGTGGCGGACCTCGAGCGCGCCGTCGCCGGCGATGCGGAGGCCGCGGGGCTCATCGATATCGCCGCGGACGTGATGGATGTCATGACGCGCCTGCGCTACGACTGGGGCGTGTATTATCCCGAGGAGGCAGACGCGGCGCGTGCCGCCGGTGTGCCGGTCGCCGGCGAGGCGTAATGCGCGCCGAGTCCCGCTTGCTGTCGTAAAGGAGTCGACTGTGCCCATCCGCATTCCCGATGCCCTGCCCGCCACGGCGGCGCTTGAGGCCGAGAACATCTTTGTCATGACCGAGTACCGCGCCATCCATCAGGACATCCGTCCTCTGCGCGTGCTCATCTTGAACCTCATGCCCACCAAGATCGCCACCGAGACGCAAATCATGCGCAAGCTTTCCAATACGCCCCTGCAGATCGAGGTCGAGCTTCTGCGCACGGCGAGCCATGAGGCCGCGCATGTGGCGGCGAGCCACCTGGAGACGTTCTACCGCACGTTCGATGAGGTTAAAGACGAGCGCTTCGACGGTCTCATCATCACGGGTGCACCGGTGGAAGAAATGCCCTTCGAGCAGGTCGATTATTGGGACGAGCTCTGTCAGATCATGGCGTGGTCCACAACGCACGTGCATTCGACGCTCCATATCTGCTGGGGCGCGCAGGCAGGGCTGTACTTCCATTACGGAATCGATAAGCATCCGCTGCCCAAGAAGGCGTCGGGCGTGTTCGCCCATCGTATCGTAAAGCCGAGCTCGCCGCTTGTGCGCGGGCTCGACGACCGGTTCTTCGCGGTGCATTCGCGCAACACCGAGGTGCGAGCCGAGGATGTTGCGCGCGTGCCCGAGCTCGAGGTCATCGCCACCTCCGATGAGGTGGGACTCTATATCGTCAAGTCGACGGACAGCCGGCGGTTCTTTATCTTTGGCCATCCCGAGTACGATGCCGACACCTTGAGGCGGGAGTACGAGCGCGACGTGGCACGCGGTCTCGACCCCGAGATTCCCAAGAACTACTTTCCGGATGACGATCCGGCGCGTGCGCCTCTGAACGTCTGGAACAGCCAGGCGCAGCTGCTCTATACCAACTGGCTCAATTACTACGTGTACCAGACCACGCCCTATGATATCCGCGAGGCGGGCCGTACCGACCCCGGCGCGGCCAGCTCGGCGTAGGCTACGGGTAGTCCGACATAACCGTCTGCTTTCTGTGGTAAGAAAACGGGCCCACCCCGATGCGAGATGGGCCCGATGCTGCGTGCGATCGCGTTTGGATTACTGGCGCTTGCGGAGGCGCGTGCCAAGGCAGAGGGCGCCGGCACCAGCAGCGGTCGTGCTGACGAGCGCGGCGAGGGCGGGGTCTCCCGTGCCGGGCAGCTTGTTTTTCGCAGTGCTCTTGTTTTCATCGACAGGCTTCTGCGGCGTCTCGGGTTTGCGCTCCAGGGCGGCGAGCGCCTCATCGAGGGCGGCAGTCAGCGCATCGATATCGCTCTGGCGGCTCGCGCCCCATCCGGCCGTGCTGCCGGCGCGGGCGGCTTCGAGCGCTTGGTCGAGCGCGGCGAGAGAGTCGTCGGTGTAAGGGGTTCGGTCGATGGCAACCGCCTTCTCGATGGCAGCGTTGAGCGCGGAGCAATCGGCGAGCTTCTCGAGCGCAGCAACCGCATCGTTGATGGCTTGGGCCATGGCATCGACCTCGTCTTGGCGGTCAGAGGTGAGCGTGCGGTCGACGGCGGCAACCGCTTCATTCACCACCTGCGCGCTGGCGGCAGTGTAGGAGGAGAGGTCACCGGGCACGGCGTCGATCGCGGCGTCGACCGCAGCGTAGTCGGCGGGAATCTGGTCGGTCTGGTGCCAGAGCACCGGGTAGCCGTTGACGCCCATTGCCCATGAGATTCCCTGACTGGCATGCTCGTTCAGCTTGACAATGAGTTCGGGATCGGAGAAATCGGTAACCGGTGTGCCGAAATCCGTCTGATTCGTAGGGGCGGAGACGCTGCCGTCGTTGTCTGCGAGGTATACACCTGCTCCGAAGCTTTGCGGCCACAGGCACGAGGAGACAGACGCACTTCCGTCTGCTTCGGTGAAAGCGACGGCGATAGGGGCGAAGAGCGAGTCTTCGGTAAGCTCGACCGAATCGGGGTTAGAGAGACAATTCGTGCAGTTTACCACACGATCCCCCAACGGATACTGGCCTCCAAGGCCAACGATGCCGGCGGCGAAGGTGCCGGGTGTTGCCGATTGGATGGAACCTGTGAAAGAGCAATCGGTAACTCGGGTTCCGGCGGACGTGTTGCCCCATCCGCCTACGATGCCACCAATCAGGGGTGCGCATTCGCTCGAGACCGGTTGGTGGCTGAAATCGATGTCCGATGAGCAGCCGATGACCTCTACATCGAAATTGCCAAACGCAAGGATTCCGCCAATCGTGCGGCTGATGGTGTCACCTGCAGGGTCGCTGTTGATGAAGGAACCTGAGACGCTGCAGTTGGAGATGCTAACCATGCTGATATTGTCCAAGCCGACGCGGTTGGTCGCATAGGTAACCAAGCCTCCGTAATTAAAGCCAAGTGCCGCCCCTGATGCAGGGGAAATATCTATAGCAATATTATTCAACTGGACGTTTTTAATCGCAGCGCCCTCAGGCGTGGTGCTGCGAACAGAGGCGAATAGGCCGCTCTCCGTGTACGCGTTTGTTTGGGTCATGCCCGAGATAGAATGCTGCTGGCCGTCAAAAACGCCGCTGAAGTCGCGGGAAGGGGTTCCCGCATACGATCCGATGCTCTCCCATTCATGTCCCGAAAGATCGACATCCGCATCAAGATAGATGGTGGCACCGGCAAAGGTATTCCCCTGATCAACAAGTTGAGCCAAGCCCGCAAGGTCCTCGGCGGAATCGAGCGTGAAGGTCTCGGCGTCGGGATTGGTATCGTACCAGCTCGTGTCGGCGGTGCCGTCCCACGTATCCGTAGTGTCCGCGGCGCGGGCGCTGACGGGCGCGGCGACGAGCGCTGCGAGGGCAAGTAGCGTGCAGCAGCAGGTCAATATGAGTGTCTTTACGTTAGGGGGGGTGGTTCCAGGTCTTCTTATCATGGGTCCTCCTAGAATTGAGACGGGCCCCTCCCATCTTACCCTCTCGGTTGTGTCGAATTTGCCGCGCACCGGCGAACGGTCGCTCGTTCGCTGCCCGACCCCGTTCATTCAAACGGAAGAACCGATGTGCAGATTAATCTTCCTCAGGTTGACGGCACCAAAGCTGTCCGGCCGGGAAGGCCTTTTCCCGACCGGACAGCGTTCCTTATGTGGGTGGGCAGGGCGCTATCCCAGTAGCTCCACCACGTTCCAGCCGGCGTCGCTTGCCTCGATGATGTCGCGGCCGCCAAAGACGCAAGCCGGCGCCTCGGCGGCAACGCGGGTGACCGCGGGTCCTATGCGGTGCAGGTCCTCGGGCGTGCAGGCGAGGGTGTCAGCGCGCACCTGGGCGCGGAAGGAGGGTTCGCGTCCGGCAAAGTATTCGCCGCAGCGGCGTTTTGTCTGGGCGAACGGCTTCACGGGGGCGTCCTGCGCGGCAACGCTCGAGACGATAAAGCCCTCAAAGGCGGCCCGATCGGGCGTAAAGCCCTCTAGCCAGGAGCCGGCGCGGGCAATGCGGGTGAGCGAGGGGTCGATAGCCGGATCACGGTACGTATAGAATGCGAGCTGGCGCCCCACTGCCGCACGGAACCCGCACCCGTACGCACCGCCCTTCACGCGGATCTCGTTCCACAGGTAGTCATAGGAGAGCGCGTTGGCGGCAACGGCCCAGCGTCCGTCCGTCGCGATGTCGAGGCGGCGCGGGTCGGTTGCGAGTGCGGTGTAGCTCACGTCGCTCGGGATGACAAACGCCTCGTGCTTGTCCTCGGGCGCAGGCACGTACAGCTCTTTGGCGGGCGCCGTGCGCGGTGCGAGCCCCAGGTTGCCGGCGGCTGCCCAATAGCGGCGGTAATCCTCTGCCGAACCGGTGAAGCTCGCGACGGTTCCCGTTGCGGTAAAGATGCGACCCTGCAGCTCGCGCAGCTTGGTACAGAGCTCCTCGGCACGCTCGTCAAAGTGCTCGACGAGGTCTTTCAGGAAGAAGTAGAAATCGATGCCTCCCAGCTGCTCGTGCACGACGCCGGCGGGGGAGACGTAGGAGATGGAGCGTGCGAGCGCCGCCTGATGGCCCGACACGATGAAGCCCTGCTCCATCCCGATCTTGAGCTGCACGAGCACGTCGCGCATGCGGTCGGTGTCCTCAAAGAGCGTCTCGGCCCACACCTCGCGCGGAATCGCGGCGAGCGCCTCGATCTTCTCGGAGAGCGCGCCCGCGGCTACGCAGAGCATGGGCCGGGCAAGGCGCCAGTTCTCGTCCCGGTAGAAGACCTCGGGCGTAAACGAGAGGAAGCCGAGGTTGCTGGTGATGTAGCTGTCGAGCTCGGCCGCGGTGCGGCGGCTCGTGGCGAGCTGCTGCATGAGGCGGCAGAGCACCTTGACGTAGGGCAGCTCCTGATAGCTCAGATAGGTGAGGTCGAAGTAGGTAAGCGCATAGGCGATGCGGTGGGTGGGCAGCGGGTGCACGAGGCAGGGGAGCGGTGCCTCCCGGTCGAGCGCGAGCGGGGGCTCGGGCCGCGCCGCGCCGATGTCGGCTACGGTGAGGCGGGGGAGCGTTGCCTTGGCCTCGGGGCTGTCCTCGGCCTCCTGCGCTGCCCGGAGCGCGGCGACGCGCTCCTCCGCCTCAGCCGCCTCCTCCTCGCTCATAAGGGTGTCGGGGGCATCGGTTGCGGTGTCGTCTGCCGCGTCCTCCACGCCGTCGTCCGTCGAAAGTTGGGGCGCTGCCGCTCCGCCGTCTGCCGTACCGGTGGGCACGAGCTCGACAAGCGCCTGGTGCCCGCTCTCGAGCACCAGCTCGCGCAGCAACCGTTCAAAGAAGTCGCCCTCGAGCTCACGGCGGAGCCGCTCGAACGTCTTCGCATAGGTGAGGGCGGACGTGGCGGAGCGCGTGTCGGCCGTGTCCTCCTCATACAGCCAGGTCGATAGCGCCTCGCAGGCAAGCACGACGCCATCGGCGGTGCCGTAGTCGCGCTGACGGAGCGCGTACTCGTTGCTCGAGATGACCGCTTCAAGACGGTCGCGCGGGATGCCGTGCTCCACCAGGTCGCGGCACGTGTCCTCGATAATCTGGCGGAAGGTGCGCGCCGCCTCGGGGTGGGCGTTCTGCAAGATGATGAGCTCGTAGGGCTGGAGGCAGGCCGACGAGGTGTAGCTCGTCACGTTGCCCCCAATGCCCGCCTGGATGAGGGCGCGCTTGACGGGCGCCTCGTTGGAGCCCAGAAGCGCATCGAAGAGCACGTCTGCCGCGACGGTGCGGAAGCTGTCGAGTGCGTCACCGATGACATAGGCCTGGCCCACGAGCGCGTTGTCGGGCGTGGTCGCCATCTCGACGCGCGCGTAGTCGCAGACGAGGGGCTGCTGGTAGCCGAGCTCATTGGGGGCGCCCACGTGCGCCGGCGCATGCCCCGTGGCGGCGCGTGCCCGCGCCTGCTGCGTCCGCGCAGCGTCGCCGAGATAGCCCTCGTCCAAGAAGGCGAGCTCGCGCCGCACGTCGTCGAAGGCGCCGTAGAGGACGAGGTAGCTGTTGGAGAGGTTGTAGTGACGCGCGTGCGTGTCGAGGAAGGCCTCGTAGGTGAGCGAGGGGATGGCGCAGGGGTTCCCGCCCGACTCGTGCGCGTAGGCCGTGTGGGGGAAGAGCTCCCGGTTGATGGCGTTGTCGAGCACGTCCATGGGGTCGGACAGCGCGCCTTTCATCTCGTTGTACACCACGCCGTTCAGGCGGCGGTGCGGCCGGCCCTTCTCATCTCGCTCGACCTCGATGTGCCAGCCCTCCTGCTCAAAGATGGTGGGCTTGGTGTAGATGGCCGGATTGAGCACGGCGTCGAGGTAGACGTCCATAAGGTTCAGGAGGTCCTGCTCGTTGGTTGAGGCGACCGGGTAAATCGTCTTGTCCGGATAGGTCATGGCGTTCAAGAAGGTCTGCATCGAGCTCTTGATGAGGTCGACGAAGGGCTCCTTCACGGGGAACTTGGCGCTGCCGCAGAGCACCGAGTGCTCGAGGATGTGGAAGACGCCCGTGTCGTCGGCGGGCGGAGTCTTGAAACCGATGGCGAAGGCCTTGTTCTCGTCTTCGCAGGCGAGGTAGAGCAGGCGTGCGCCCGAGGCCGCGTGACGGAGCACGTAGGCGTCGGCGTCGAGTTCCTCAATCGCCTCGCGGCGGCAGACGGTAAAGCCCGAGACGGCCGCGCCGGGGGCGAGCAGGTGGGCGGCGGATGCGCAGGCAGCGGATTCGATGGTGGCCATACAGCTCCTATCAAGGCAAACGTAGCGAACGAGGGTGCTTATACCCATACTACCGCCTGGCGCCACCGTTTACCGCGGTATCCAATCCGCCTGCGGGGGGGGGCAGCCTTCTATCGCTCCTGATACAGGGCCATCGTGGGTATATAGGCCCTATCGTTTCCCGTTCGCGAGGAGGCACCATGAACGGCATCGTCGACATGCTCAAGACGTCGTGGCAGGTGATGGGGGAGCAGGCGCGACGCAAGTTCCTTCGGTATCTGGTGTTTACCTTGGTGGCGGACGCCATCGCCTCTATAGCGCTTATCGTGCTGAATGTGATGGATGCCGTGGGCGTCAATCCGTTTGGACAGTTGGATACGCTGCAGGCATTCAACTTGATAATTGGCCTCTATCTGTTCTTCTTTGTGTTCTTGATCATCACGATCATCTTCATTGCGAGTGCCTACAAGGCGATCAAGCGCGACTACTTTGCCCGGAACTTCGCAGGGGAGACCTTTGTGGAGCAGAACCACTGGGGCAAGAAGGACGCGTCTCTGCTCTATACTGGGCTCGTGGGCCTGGTGGCGTTCATCCCCAACATCGTTTTGCTTCTGGCGGAGCTTGTGCCGCCCATCAATCCCGATGTGACGGGCATCATCACGTGCATCGTCTGGATCGGCCTTGCCATCTACGCCGTGCCGCGCTGCTGCGAGCGCTACCTCTCGCCTGCGCCCAAACTAGATGCTCCCTCAACCGAAGACGGGCCGCATGCCGATTAGGTAGCGCATGCATCTCCCAGCACGTGCTTTAGCCTGCCAAAGCGACTTTGCCCTCTGACGTTCTTTTTGTCCGATACCCCTTTTAACCTGCGCAATCATACGCTATGGTGTGTCGCGGACCAAAGGGGGCAGGCATGGCAGAACAAGAGGATATTACAGCGGAAGATTTCGGCACCGATGCCGCCTCCCGTGCCCGCCGTCGCGGCATCCGCGAGCGTCTCAACGCCTCGGCAAACCGCAAACTCATCACGGGCTTTCTGGCTACGCTTGGGGGCGGTATCTTCTGGGGGTTCTCGGGTACGTGCGCGAGCTACCTCTTTGAGAACTACGCCGTCGATACCGCCTGGCTCATGGTGGTGCGCCAGCTCTGCTCGGGGGCGCTCTTTCTCGTCTTCATCTTGGCTACGGATCGCGCGCGTCTGAAGCAGCTGCTCACCACGCCGCGCGATCTTTGCGTGCTCGTCATCTTTGCGGCGAGCGGCGTCTTTCTCAACCAGTATTTCTACCTGCTCGCGGTGCGCGCCATGAACGCCGGGACGGCGACGGTGCTTCAGTGCCTGCAGCTCATCATCATTATGGTGTATGCCTGCATACGGGCACGGCGCGGGCCGCGCAAGCGCGAGTTCGCGGGCGTGGCGCTGGCGCTGGCGGGGACGTATCTGCTTGCCACCGCGGGCAACCCCTCCACGCTCGTCATCCCGCCCGAGGGCCTGGCCATCGGGCTTATGGCAGCGGTGGGCGCCGCCTGCATGTCGATCATCCCCACCAGGCTCCTCGCCACGTACGGATCCTCCATCGTCACGGGCATGGGCATGCTCGTGTCGGGGGCTGCCTCCTCTGTGGTCATCCGCCCGTGGGAGCAGGTGCCGGCCTTCGATGCCATGGGATGGGGCGCTTTTCTGGTGCTCGTCTTCGTGGGGTCGTTCCTCGCCTACTTCTTATATATGCAGGGCGTGAAGGACATCGGCTCCATGCGCGCGAGCCTGATAGGCACGGTCGAGCCCGTCTCGGCCACCATCACGAGCGCGTTCTTTCTGGGCACCGTCTTCGCGCCGACGGACATCGTGGGCTTCGTTCTCATCATCGCCATGGTGTTTCTCACGGTGTAGGCGCCCGCGCCCCACGGCGCCTGTCTCGGTGCCGCGCGCGGGCGCGCCCATCGCCCGGCACGTTGTGGGGATTTTCTGCGCGCGGGCAACTTGGTTATACTGTCCCGCAAGAAACCACCGCCGCCGCGTATCTGCCGGCGGCGCATGATATCCGGAAATCGGCCGGCAAGGGGTCCCCACGTGAAGCTCGTCGTCGCAGAGAAAAACATCGCCGCGCAGAAGATCGCGCAGCTGCTCTCCACCACCAAACCGAAAAACGACAAGGTGTACAACACGCAGGTCTATCGTTTCGAGGTGGATGGCGAGGAATGGGTTTCCATGGGTCTTGCGGGGCACATCCTCGCGCCCGATTTTCCCGATGACGTGCTCTTCGACAAGAAGCAGGGCTGGTACAGCGTGACGGAGGACGGTGAGGTGCTGCCCGCAGACATTCCCGACGGCCTGGCGCGCCCGCCCTACGACACCAAACGCAAGCCCTATCTCGCCAACGGCATCTCGCTCAAGGGGTGGAAGGTGGAGAGCCTGCCCTACCTCACGTGGGCGCCCGTTCTCAAGAAGCCCGCCGAGAAGGAGATCATCCGCGTCCTCAAGAACCTTGCCAAGAAGGCCGATGCCGTCATCATCGCGACGGACTTCGACCGCGAGGGCGAGCTCATCGGTTCGGACGCGCTCGACATGGTGCGCGAGGTCGCGCCGGAGCTGCCCGCCTTCCGCGCGCGCTACTCCGCCCTCATCAAGGGCGAGGTGACGGCCGCCTTCGAGAACCTCGTCACGCTCGACCAGAATCTGGCCGATGCGGGCGAGAGCCGTCAGTATATCGACCTCATCTGGGGCGCGGTGCTCACGCGCTACCTTACGCTCGCGCGCTTCGGCGGGTTTGGCAACGTGCGCTCTGCCGGCCGCGTGCAGACCCCTACGCTGGCGCTGGTGGTCGAGCGCGAGCGCGAGCGCATGGCGTTTGTGCCCGAGGACTACTGGCAGATCCGCGGGCTCGCCGCCAAGGAGGGCGATGAGTTCAAGATCGCGCACGCGACGGCCCGCTTTACCGACAAGGCTGCGGCCGAGACCGCGTTCGCGCACGTCGAGCATGCGCAGGCGGGCACCGTCACCCAAGTGACCAAGCGCGCCCGCAAGCAGCAGCCGCCCATTCCCTTCAACACGACGAGCCTGCAGGCCGCGGCGGCGGCGGAGGGGATATCCCCGGCGCGCACCATGCGCATCGCCGAGAGCCTCTACATGGCGGGCCTCATCTCCTACCCGCGCGTCGACAACACGGTCTATCCGCGCACACTCGACTTCGCGGGCGTGGTCCGGGGCCTCGCGGACACCAACCCGGCGCTCCGCCCCGTGGCAGCCAAGGTACTCGCCGGGCCGATGAAGCCGACGCGCGGCAAGGTCGAGACGACGGACCATCCGCCCATCCATCCCACCGGCCAAGGCGACCCCTCCTCGCTCGACGGCGGCCAGAAGAAGCTCTACCAGCTTATCGCGCGCCGTTTTTTGGCGACGCTCATGGGTCCCGCGACCATCGAGAACACCAAGCTCGCCATCGACGTGGCGGGCGAGCCCTTTACCGCTTCGGGCGACGTGCTGGTGGAGCAGGGCTTCCGCGAGGCCTACCCGTACGGTCTCAAGCGCGACGAGCAGCTGCCGGCGCTTGCCGAGGGCGATACCGTCGACGTGCGCGACCTCAAGCTCGAGGCCAAGCAGACCGAGCCCCCGGCGCGCTACAGCCAGGGCCGCCTCGTGCAGGAGATGGAGAAGCGCGGGCTTGGCACCAAATCGACGCGCGCCTCGATCATCGAGCGCCTCTACCAGGTGCGCTACCTCAAAAACGATCCCATCGAGCCGAGTCAGCTCGGCATGGCCATCGTCGATGCGCTGCATGAGTTCGCGCCGCGCATCACCACGCCCGAGATGACGGCGGAGCTCGATCAGGACATGACGCGCGTGGCCGAGGGGCAGGACACGCAGGAGCACGTGGTCGAGCACTCGCGGACGCTGCTCGCCGGCATGCTCGATGCCCTTATCGACCATAAGGACGATCTGGGCGACCGCATCGCTGACGCCGTGACGGCGGATGCCAAGGTGGGAACCTGCCCCAAGTGCGGCAAGGACCTGGTCATGAAGACCTCTGCCAAGACCCGCGGCAGCTTCATCGGCTGCATGGGCTGGCCGGATTGCGACGTCACCTACCCCGTGCCCTCCGGCGTCAAAGTGAGCCCGCTTGAGGGCGAGGCGGCCGTGTGCCCGGAGTGCGGGGCCCCGCGCATCAAGTGCCAGCCGTTCCGGAGCAAGGCGTACGAGATCTGCGTGAACCCCCAGTGCCCCACCAACTTTGAGCCCGACCTCAAGGTGGGCGAATGCCCCACCTGTGCGGCAGCAGGCAGGCATGGCGACCTCATCGCCCACAAGTCGGAGAGAAGCGGCAAGCGTTTCATCCGCTGCACCAACTACGACGAATGCGGCGTCTCCTACCCGCTGCCCGCCCGCGGCAAGCTCGAGGCGACCGGCGAGGTGTGCGAGCATTGCGGCGCGCCCATCGTGGTGGTCGAGACGGCGCGCGGCCCCTGGCGCATCTGCGTCAACATGGACTGCCCGGCCAAAGAGCAGAAACCGGCCCGTGGGCGCGGGCGCGCGGCGACGGGCAAGTCCTCGGCTAAGAAGGGCGCTGCCGCCAAGAAGTCGTCGTCCAAGAAGACGACGGCCGGAAAAGCGACGGGCGCGCGTACGAAGAAGTAACGGTCCGCGTCCTGTACGGTGTCCGGGCGTTCGTTTACCATGAGACGATGCCGCGCATGGCGCGGTCACCTGTTTCGCTCATTTAGGAGGCGCGTATGGCCACCTGTCCTGTGTGCGGGTACGAATTCGAGCCCGCCAGTGCCGAGAACGTCCGCTGCCCTGCCTGCGGCGCGCCGCTCGCCGGTGAAAAGACGCCCGATGCGGAAGACGCGCCCGCGGCGGAGGCGGCACCTGCTGCCCCCGAGGGTGCAGAGCCTGCCTCCGGCGATAGCGCCGAGGGGCCGGTTGCCAGCGCCGACGCGGCTCCGGAGACGCCGTCTTATGAGCCCGTTGCCGCCGGCGCCCCCGGCACCGAGGTGCACCCCGTGATCGCCGACCCGTACCGCCCGAGCCCGCTCGCGCGCGCCTGGGAGGATTTCAAGGCATCGCCCGGCAAGCTCTGGATCATTCTCAAGCTCGCGCTCTTCCAGTTCGTTCCCGGGGTGGGGAGCCTCGTCCTCAACGGCTACGTCTATACCTGGGCGCGCGAGCAGGCGCTCGGCCGGCATCTGCCGCTGCCGCACAAGATCGTGCGTCCCGGCGTGCTCGACAACGGCCTCTATATCTACGGCGTCTCCATCATCATGTCCGTCTGCCTCATCGTCCTCGGTCTCTTCTCGGCAACGGTGTTCGGCGCGCTGGGGCTCCCCCTCATCTACGTGCTGCTCGTCATCGCGTTCGCCGTGTGCTGCACGCCGTTTATGGCGGTCGTCAATATGCGCACCGCGCTCTGCGGCCGCGTGCGCTCCGGCATCAATCTCAAGCGCGCTTGGTCGCTCTTCGCCGCCCCCGGCAAGACCGGGCAGGTCTTTGCCGCGACGTGGGCGCCGCTCGCCATCGTGATCTTGTGCTCGGCGGTGCTCTATGTGCTGCTCGCGCTCGTCGTGCTGGGTTCGAGTGTCTCGGTCGCTTACGGCATGGGCACCGCCTATCACTCGGACTGGTATATCTTCGCGCAGCTCGTGGCGCTTTTCGTGTCCTGCATCCCGCTGCTGCTCGTCGTGGCGTTCGCCATCTTCTTTGTGGGCACGGTCGCCTCCATGGTGACGGCGCGCGCCCTCGGGTACTGGGTGCAGGATTTCCACCCCGAGCGGTGGCCGGAGTACCAGGAGAACGTCAAGTACTATATGGATCGCGCGGTATAGGGGGCACTTGGCATGCTTGATGTGGCGCCCACCGTGCCCGAGCCGCCCTTCATCACCGTAGAGGGCATCGATGGCTGCGGTAAAACGACGCAGGCGGCCCTTATGGTCGATGCGCTCGAGCGAGCGGGCTATGCGGTGCTCGCCCTGCGCGAGCCGGGCGGCGTGACGCTGTCCGAGAAGATCCGCGCCCTTCTGCTCGATCCGACGTATACCGAGATGAGCGACACCTGCGAGCTTCTGCTCTACGAGGCGGCGCGCGCTCAGCTCGTGCACGAGCGCATCGCTCCCGCCCTCGCGGCGGGGACGGTGGTCGTCTGCGACCGGTTCTTCGACTCGACGACGTGCTATCAGGCCTTTGGCGGCGGGCTCGACCGTGCGGTCGTCGGCCGCGCTAACGAGCTCGCGGTCGGCGCGTGCCGCCCACGACTCACCTTGGTCTTCGACATCGATCCGGTGGACGCGGCGGCGCGCGCGGCGGCGCGCGACGGTTCGCCGGATCGCATGGAGGCCAAAGGGCTTGCGTACCAGGAGCGGGTCGCCGCGGGGTTTCGCGCCCTCGCCGCCGAGGAGCCCGATCGCGTCAAGCTCATCGACGCGGCGCGCCCTGTCGAGGTGGTCTTTGCCGATGTCTGCACCTGCCTGCGCGGGGCGGGCTTCGCCCTGGCAGAGGCGTAAGGGGGCGCTATGTCATCTCATGCTCCCGAAACCGCGAGCCTTCTCGCGGCGCTCGATACCCAGCCCCGCGTGCGGGCGTTTCTGACGCGCGCCGTCGAGAGCGACCGCACGAGCCATGCCTACCTCTTTTTGGGCGCGCCCGGCTCCGGCAAGCTCGATGCGGCCTGGGCGCTGGCGCAGGCTATCATCTGCGAGAGCCACGGCTGCGGCACCTGCGAGGCCTGCGTGCGCGTGGCCAGGCGCACGCATCCGGACGTGCACTATCTCGCACCGGAGAGCGTAACGGGCTACCTCATCGGCCAGACGCGCGACCTCATCGAGGACGTGGCTTTGGCCCCTATCCGGGCGCACGCGAAGGTCTACATCATCGACCGGGCGGAGCAGCTGCGGGCCGATTCCGCAAACGCGCTGCTGAAAACCCTCGAGGAGCCGCCTCGCGGGGTGACCTTCATCCTGTTGGGAACCTCATCCGAAACCATTCTCCCCACCATTGTCTCGCGTTGCCAGTGCGTGCCGTTTCGCTTGGTGTCGCCTGCCGATGCGGCCGCTGCCGTCGCCCGCGCCACGGGGGCGGCGCCCGAGCGCTGCCAGATGGCCGTCGCGGTGGCGGGGAGCCCCCAGCGCGCCGTCGCGTTTCTCAAGAGCGCCGAGCGCCAGGAGGCGCGCCGCGTCATGGTGCGCGCGCTCGACGCCCTGCCCCATGCTGACGACCTCGATATCCTGAATGCCGCCAAGGAGCTCATCGTGGCGGTGAAGGCGCCGCTTGCCGAGGTGAAGTCGACGCAGGAGGCCGTGCTCAGCCAAAACGCCGATTATCTTTCGCGTGGAGCCTTGAAGCAGCTTGAGGACCGCCAGAAGCGCGAGCTCAACGCGCGGGAGCGTTCGGGTATCATGGAAGTGCTGGCGAGCGCACGTTCGCTTCTGCGCGACGTGCTGGTCGTGCGCGAGGGCATCGTCGACGGCATCACCAATACCGACGTCGCCGAAGTCTCGAGCCGTCTCGCGGCGAAGACCGATACACCAGGAGCGGTGGGCGCCCTCGATGCCGTCGCGCGCGCCGAACGCGCCATCGCCCGCAACAGTACCCCTCAGCTGACCCTGGAGGTCATGCTCTTTGCTATCAGGAAGGCGCTTCTATGCCGCTAGTTGTTCCCGTTAAGTTTCCCTTTGCCGCGCGCGAGCTGTGGTTCGACCCGCAGGGGCTCGATATCGTGGAGGGCGATTACGCCGTTTGCTCCACGGAGCGCGGAACCGAGTTGGGGTTGGTGACCGAAGACCCGTATGAGGTGGAGGAGGCCGATCTCGCCGCGCCGCTGAAGCCGGTGCTGCGTATCGCCACGGATGCCGACCTCGACCGCGCCGATGAGCTCGCCGACCGCGGGGATGCCGCGATGACGGAGTTCAGGCGCCTCGTCAAGCAGAACGGGCTCGACATGAAGCCCGTGGGCGTCGAGTTTCTCTTTGGGGGCGAGAAGGCCGTCTTCTACTTCGCCGCCGAGGACCGCGTGGACTTCCGCCAGCTGGTGAAGGATTTGGCGTCGAGTCTCCACGTGCGCGTGGATATGCGTCAGATCGGGGTGCGCGACGAGACGCGCCTCGCCGGCGGGTACGCCCAGTGCGGGCAGGAGCTCTGCTGCACGCGTTTTGGCGGGCAGTTCGAGCCCGTGTCCATCCGTATGGCCAAAGAGCAGGACCTGCCGCTCAACTCCTCTAAGATCTCGGGCGTGTGCGGGCGCCTCATGTGCTGTCTGCGCTACGAGTTCGAGGCGTACAAGGACTTCAAGAGCCGCGCGCCCAAAAAGAAGACGCTGATCGACACACCGCTCGGTAAGGCGAAGATCCAGGAGTACGACACCCCGCGCGAGCAGCTGGTGCTGCGTTTGGAGAGCGGGAAGGTCTTCCGGGTGAGCCTGTCAGACATGACATGCTCCGATGCCTGTAAGAAGCGTGCGGAGGAGCAGCATTGCGCCTGCCGCCCCGATTGCGTGACGCGCGACGTGCTCGAGAAGATCGAGTCGGCCGACATCTCGCTCGCCCTGCTGGAGCTCGACCGTCAGAACGGCGTCGATGTGGGGGGCGGCCTCTCTCAGGCGGACCGCATCGTGACCTCCGGCCCCACGCGCACGAAGCGCCGCGGTCAGGACGGTTCGGGCGAGACGGGTACACCGGGGCGCAAGCGCACGCGCGGCAAGGCGGGACAGGCCGCCGGGGCCGAGGAGCGCGCGACAGGGGAGGGCGGCGAGCGCCGCCGTCGCCGCAAGCGCTCGGCAGCACCCGAGGCGGACCGCGCGACGGAGACCGCGCCCGAGAGCCGCTCCGAGAGCGGCAAGGGCACCACGGCGCGCCGTCGCCGCCGGCACCTTTCAGCCGAGGAGCGCGACGAGGCGTTCCGCAGTGCCGCCGCGCGCGACGCCGCCCCCGCGTCCGCGGAGGCGCCGACCCCCCAGCGGTCGCGCCGTCGCCGCCACACCGCCGCGTCTGGTGCTGCGGCGGGCGAGGGACGTTCGCGCTCTGTCAAGCCGTCGATGCCCTCGGTCGCCGATCAGGTGGCAGATGGCGAGGTCAAGGTTACGCGTCGTCGTCCGGGGGACGGCGGCGGCGCGCGCTCGCAGGCTCCGCGCGACGATGCGGGCGCGCCCGATGAGGCGGCACCCAAGCGCCGGCGCCGCCGCCGTTCGCGCAAGCCTCGGGGCGAGGGAGGAGACGCCTCCGCACCCACGCCCCCTTCTGCTGAGTAGCGAGCTCCCCTAACGGGTACCGTGTAACCATCGCCACCCTCCCTCGACCTTACCGGGGGAGGGTTTTGCGTATATGGATGCACGGGGGTGGATTGGGGCGCGGGCCGGTGCCGTGCGCGAGCGCCTGCAGGCAGCGCTGCTCGAGGCGCTCTCGCCCACCCGATGCGCCGGCTGCGAGCGAAGGGGCGTGCTCATCTGCGACGCGTGCCTCGCGCGCCTTGCCCTGATCGACCCGAAAACGTCGTGTCTTGCCTGCGGGGCGCCGTTCGGGTCGCTCATCTGCACCGAGTGCGCCGGCGCGCCGCGCGCCGGGGAGGTGCCGCCACGGGTGCGCGACGGGCCCGACCGCGTGCTCGCCATGGCGGTTTTCGCCGACCCGCTGCCGCGCATCATCCGCGCCTACAAGGATGGGGGCGAGAAGCGTCTCGCCCCGCTGATCGCGCAGATGCTCGTCGATTGCGCCGAGCACGCCGAGGAGGTGGCGCCCGAGCGATACGGGGGTATCCTCACCGCCGCGGATGCGGTGACATTCGTGCCCGTGACAGCGCGCGCCTGGCGGCGGCGCGGCTTCGACCATATGGAGGATATCGCGCGCGCCTTCGCGGCGGAGACGGGTCTTCCGGTCGTTGACGCGCTCGTCAAACGCGGTAGCGCCGACCAACGCGCCCTCGGCCGCACGGGGAGGCAGGCGAGCGCCCGGGGTGCCTACGAGGTGGTTGCCGACGTGGGCGGCGAGCGCCTGCTCCTTCTAGACGACGTCATCACCACCGGGGCGACCATCGCCGCCGCTGCGAGCTCGCTTGCCGCATCCGGCGCGGCGCGCGTGGACGCCTTGGCTGCCGCGCGCGTATGGTAGGTGCCGTGATGCCCGCGACCTGCTATAATGCCCATCGTCCCTCAGGCTGTGGTTGCGGGCGCCCGGCGCCCTAGTCCAAGACAGACGCGGTCGAAAGGATCCACGTAAGCGTCCGCGTGCGCGCGGCGCGATCATGGCGCGTCCTAGAGGTAAGCCGCACCGCCCGTTTCTACCTTTTGGGGCAATCCCGCCCCGCGGGCGAGCGGGCTAGTCGTGAAGGGTGCCGCGGCACCCCGAGCAAACGCCCCAGTGCGCAGGTGTGGGGTCAAAGACCAGGTCAGCTGAGGGGCTTGGGACAGCATGCCGCTCTCCTCTCGAGGGCGGATCGAGGTCGCTCGGGCGGCGGGTAAAGGACGGACGGTACCATGGTGGGGACGACGAGAACGGTTGTGGCAAAGGCGGCGGCGCTCATCTGCGCCGGGGTGATTGCGCTCGGCGTGAGCGGCTGCTCGCTCACGGTACCGCCGCTCTCGGAGGCCGAGGCGCCCCAGACGTACGCGCAGACCATTGACGACAGCCTGCTGGTCGCGCCGGGCACGCTTACCGTCGCCGTGGACACGGCGGACGCTCCGCAGGCCATGGCGCAAAACGGCGGTATCGAGGGCTACGACGTCGATTTCGCCCGCCTGCTCGCCGCGCGCATGGGGCTCGATCTGAATGTCGTCGAGGGGACCTCCGCCGAGTCGACGGTGGGCGAGGGGCTCGCCGATGTGTACCTCGGTGCCGAGACGAGCGACGGTTCCTCGTCCATCACCGTCTCCGGTGTCTATCTTGAGAACGCGACCGCGGTTTTCGGTCGTACCGAGAGCGCCGGCACCGGGCTCACCTCTGACGTGCTCGCCCAGGCGGTCGTGGGCGTGCAGGAGAGCTCGGCCTCGCAGGAGGTGCTCGTGCGCGCGGGCATCGCTTCTACCCAACAGACGTTCAGCAACGTGAACGCGTGCTTCGAGGCGCTGGGCCAGGGCCAGGTGGACTACGTGGTCTGCGATGCCACGGCGGGCGCCTATCTTGCCCGCGCCTATCCCGGCGTGACGTTTTTGGGAACGCTCAGCACCACGACGACCTTCGGTCTTGCCACAAGCGCGGATGCGGGCGACCTGACCGATGCGCTCACCCAGGCTCTTGACGACATTACGTCGGACGGTTCCATCGACGCGGTGCACACCGCGTGGTACGGGCATCTTCCCGTGAGCCTTGCCAATACGGCCGTCTCGGGGGTGACGGTGGCGGATACCGGCACGGATGACGATTCGTCTGCCGATGCCGCGACGACGAGCGACGCTCCGTCCGACCCCGACAGCATGAACAGCCTCGACTAGCGCTCGCCCCTCTTGCGCTAACCCCTCGTCTTGTCCAGCCTGCATCGGTGGACGGGGTGCATGTTCTCGTCAGCGGGCATCCGCTTGGCGCGGTGCTCAACTCGCGCGGGTTTGGGTACAACGTGAGTACCCAGTCCTATCCCCGAGGAGAACAGGAGCATTCATGGATATCACCGTATCGGGACGCAAGACCACGGTAACCGATGCCCTGCGCGCACATGTTGATGAGAAGATCGGCGGAGCCCTCAAGGTCTTCGATATCGAGCCCATGACGGCCGATGTCGTGCTCAGGTACGAGAAGAACCCCGCCAACCCCGAGCCCGCGATTGTCGAGGTTACGGTCCGCGCCCGCGGCTCGGTGATTCGCGTCGCCGAGCACGGGGTCGATATGTATTCGGCCATCGATCTTGCGGCCGACAAGGTCACCCGCCAGCTCCGCAAGTTCAAGACCAAGGTTATCGACAACCGGCAGCAGGGGCCCTCGGCGGCCGAGGTGGCGCCGGAGGCGCGCGTTGAGGACCTCGCCGACCTGCTCATCCCCGAGGACCAAGACGATCAGCTCGTCCGCGAGAAGGTCATCGAGATCACCCCGATGACCGAGGAGCAGGCCCTCGTCCAGACCGATCTCATCGGTCACGACTTCTACGTCTTCGAGAACGCCGCGACCGGTCTCATCAATGTGGTATATCACCGCAAAAACGGTGGATATGGCATCATCAAGCCCAAGATTGAGGAGCTTGAGGCGTAAAAGCGAGTAAAATTGATGCCTGTTACGCGTAAAGTGATGGGCGGCCATCCGTACGGGTGGCCGCCCTTTCATGTAGGAAAGGGTATGGAGATGGCTGAGCCTTCCTCTTCGGGCCATGCAAACCGCTATCGCATCGTGGTCGACACGTGCGCCGATCTCACGCCCGAGATCGCCGCGACGCTTGACGTCGACATTCTCGGGTTCCCCTACATCGTGGACGGCGAAGAGAAGACCGACGACATCTGGACGTCCATCACGCCCAAGGAGTTCTACGACGAGATCCGCGGGGGCGTGAAGATGTCCACGTCGGCCATCTCGCTCGGGCGCTACCTCGAGTTCTTCACCGAGTGCGCCAAAGAGGGCACGCCGACGGTCTACCTGTGCTTCACGAGCGCGCTCTCGGGTAGCTATGATTTTGCGTGCCAGGCTGCCGAGCAGGTGCGTGCGAGCTATCCTGATTTCGAGCTCTACATCGTCGACAACTGCCTGCCGTGTGCCTGCGGCGAGCTGCTCGCGCTCGAGGCGGTGCGCCAGCGCTCGGCGGGTCTTTCCGCCCGCGAGCTCGTGGACTGGGCAAACGAGGCCAAGCACTACGTGCACGGCTACTTCACGCTCGACAGCCTCGATTCGCTCGCGGCGGGCGGGCGCATCCCGCCGGCTGCCGCGCAGCTCTCCAGCAAGCTCGATGTCAAGGCGTCGCTCTCGTTCGACCTGGCGGGCTCGCTCTCGCTCACGGGCGTTAACCGGGGCCGCAAGAAGGCCCTGAAGGCGCTCGTCAAGGCGTTCCAGGAAAACTATGTGCTCGATCCGGCGCTGCCGCTCACCATCGTGACGGCAGACGCCGAGAAAGACGGCGATTGGGTCGAGGCGGCGGTCCGCAAGGAGCCGGGCTGCGCCGACCTCACCATCATCCGCGGCTCGGTGGGACCGACCATCGGCGCGCACGTGGGCCCGGGCATGGTCGCCCTCATCTTCTGGGGCAAGAACCGCGCCGAGAAGGTATCGCTCTCCGACCGCATCGCCCGCCGCGTTCGCAAGTAAGTCGCTCGATTCCAACCTGCAAAGGAGCAGTCATGGCAGATAAGAAGCAATCCGTCGCGTTCATCGGTACCGGCATCATGGGTGCGCCCATCGCCGGGCACATCTTGGACGCCGGGTATCCCGTGACCGTGTACAACCGCACGGCCGCCAAGGCGCAGCCGCTGCTGGAGCGCGGCGCCGTGTGGGCGGAGACCGCCGCCGACGCCGTGCGCGGGGCGGACGTGGTCTTTACCATGGTGGGATACCCCGAGGACGTCGAGGAGCTCTACCTTGCCGGCGACGGCCTGCTGGCCTCCTCGAAGCCGGGCGCGATCCTGATCGACCTCACCACGAGCTCCCCGTCGCTGGCGCGCGATATCGCGGGCGCCGCCGCGGTGAGCGAGCGCACGGCGTTCGACTGCCCCGTAACGGGCGGCGAGGCCGGTGCCATCGCGGGTACGCTCACGGCCATCGCGGGCGCCACCGAGCGCGATATCGAGCCGGTGCGCGCGCTTCTCGAGACGTTTACGAGCAAGATCTTCTGCTTCGGCGGTGCGGGTAAGGGCCAGAGCGCGAAGCTCGCCAACCAGGTGTCGCTCGCGGCATCGATGGTGGGTATGGCGGACGCCCTCTCCTTCGCGCAGCAGGAGGGGCTCGACCTCGCCCAGACGCGCGAGATGATTCTCACCGGCACCGGTGCCACGGGCGTCCTCGCCTCGCTTGCCCCCAAGGCGCTCGACGGCGATTGGAAGCCCGGTTTCAAGGTGCGCCATTTTATGAAGGATCTGGGGCTCGCCCTCGCCGAGGCAGAGGAGCGCGACATCGCCCTGCCGGGGTGCGACGTCGCCTTCACCCTGTACGACATGCTCGACGCCATCGGCGGCGCCGAGCTGGGCACGCAGGCCATCACCCTGCTCTACCAAGAGGAGGCCGAGGCGGTTGCGGCCGGTTTGGACTGGTCGCTCTACACGGCGGAGCATGAGCACGAGGACGGGTGCGGCTGCGGCCACGACCACGGCGACGGCCACGAGTGCACGTGCGGCCACGACCACGGCGACGACCATGAGTGCTGCCACGGGGCGGGCCACCACCATGAGCATGGTGAGGGCTGCTGCCACGGGGCCGACGGGGAGTAGCGGATGGGGGACGTTGCCTTCGTCATCTGCTTCGCGCTGCTGTTCGTCTTCAGCGTGTACCTCGGCTTTATCGTAGGTAACCACTGGGGCGAGCGCGCCCTCTCCGCAGGGGCGTACTGGCTCTACAACGCCGTCGCCATCATCGCCTGCGTGGTGCTGGCGGCGGTGCTCACGCTCTTCCCGCTCCTGTACGCCACGCCGCTCGGGTTGCTGATGGGCGCCATCGCCGGTCTCAAAATGGGTTTTGGCGAGTCGGTGGGCCCTTGGAAGCTGCTCGACCGTTTCTTTGACGTCAACCGGCGCCAGCGAGGCGCGGCGGGGGCGGCGGCGCGTGCGGCCCGCAAGCGGCGCAAGACCGGAGAGAAGGCGCCCGATCTCATCTCGGTTTCGGGCGACAAGGTCCAACCTTCGGCCGGGCGCGCACCCAAGACGGCGCGCCGTACCGACAATCATTCGAGAAACAAGAGGTAGATAGCATGGCTCAGCCCATTATGGAAGAGATGAACGACGAGGAGCGCGCCGAGCTCGAGCGCGTCGAGAAGGATGCGAACGCGCTCGGCGCGCTGGTGGAGGACCTGGCGTGCGCAAGCCGTCGCAAGCGCCAGTTCGCCGCCCGCGTGGTGTCGCACCTGGCGGCAGAGGAGCCCGAGCTCGTCGCGGGGCACATCGACGCCCTCATCGACGCGCTCTATCGCCCCGAGGCGCAGACCCGTTGGGAGGTGCTCGACGCCCTCACCTGCCTGGTGCCGACGCACGCCAAGGAGGTCGGCGCCGCCTTCGAGGGCGCGGAGGCCGCGCTGTTCGACGAGCTGTCCTCGACGCTGCGCTTCTCCGCCTTCAACTTCCTGGCGACCTGGGGGGCCTCGGAGCGCGGCCGCTCCAAGAAGGTCTGGCCCATTCTGGACGAGGCGATCCAGTGCTACCACGGCGACCTTGAGTACCGCGACATGCTGGCATGCCTGCTGGTGTTCGCCGAGGGCAAGATCGCGGGCGAGGTCGCCGACGAGCTGGCCGGCCGCCTGCAGTTCGACGCGCAGAACGGCAAGGGCGCTTTCATCAAATCGCGCTCGGCCGAGATCTACGACATGCTCGTCAAGCGTTTCAAGCTCAAGGACCCCAAGAAGCGTGCGCGTGTGACGCCCAAGGACGACGAGGAAGAAGACGAAGAGGAGTAGCCCATGAGTCACGACGTGGTCCTTATCCCCGGTGACGGCATCGGTCCCGAGATCACGCAGGCCATGCGCCGCGTGGTGGATGCTACCGGTGTCTCCATCTCCTGGCACGTTGCCGAGGCCGGCGCGGCCCAGATCGAGAGTGCCGGCACACCCCTGCCGCCCGAGACGCTCGAGGCGGTGCGGACGTACGGCGTCGCCATCAAGGGTCCGGTCACCACGCCGGTGGGGACGGGGTTTCGCAGCGTCAACGTCGCGCTGCGCCAAGCGTTCGACCTCTACGCCTGCGTGCGCCCGTGTCGGTCGCTGCCGGGCGACGGCTCGCGCTACCGTGACGTCGATTTGGTGATCGTGCGCGAGAACACCGAGGACCTCTACGCGGGTATCGAGTTCGAGGCGGGGGCGCCCGAGGTGGATGAGCTCGCGGGCATCGTCGAGCGCTCGGGCCAGCGGGCGATTCGCCCCGGGTCGGCCATCTCCATCAAGCCGATTTCTGCCGAGGGCTCGCGCCGTATCGTGACCTATGCCTTCGAGTACGCGCGCCGTGCCGGGCGCCGCAAGGTGACGGCGGTGCATAAGGCGAACATCATGAAGGCTACCGACGGGCTCTTTCTGCGCGTCGCGCGCGAGGTTGCCGCCGCGTATCCCGACATCGCCTTCGAGGACAAGATCGTCGACGCCTGCTGCATGGGTCTCGTGCAGGATCCGCAGCAGTTCGATGTGCTCGTGCTGCCCAACCTGTACGGCGACATCGTCTCCGACCTCTGCGCCGGCCTCACGGGCGGGCTGGGCATGGCGCCCGGTGCCAACATCGGCGATGGGCTGGCGGTGTTCGAGGCGACGCACGGCTCGGCGCCCGATATCGCCGGAAAGGATATCGCCAACCCCACGGCGGAGATACTGTCTGCCGCGTTGATGCTCGAGCACCTGGGCGAGACCGAGGCTGCGGGCCGCGTGCGCGCGGCGGTGGTGTCGGTCCTCAGCGAGGGTGCGCAGGTGACGGCTGATGTGCGGCGCGCTCAGACGGGTGCGGCCGCGGGTGCGGTCGGCACGGCCGCGTTCGCCGATGCCGTGATCGCGCATCTGGGCTAGCAAGCGAAGGGAGAACACCCTATGGGTTTCATTCAGAAGCGAAACGAAGAGGAGCGCGAACAGATCGAGGGCATCCAGATCATCGAGCGTTCCGACGTGCCTGATGACCTGCCTCAAAACGACGTCGACCTTGTGGAGGGCCCTTCTGCCGAGAGCATCGCGCGCGGCCGTCACTTTAGCGGCGAGAACGCCTCGCAAGAGGAGGAGGCAGGGTCTGCTGCCGCGTCGCAAGACAAAGAGCCTGCGGAGGATGCGGCGTCTCAGGCGCCGGTACCGTCTGTGGACGAGGACCCCGATGCAGACGGCGCCGCCTCCGCTAACGAGCCGAAGGATGGTGCGGATGCCCCGCGCCGCCGCTCGCGCATGCCGCTTTTCGTCGCCGGTGCCGTAATCGCGGTCATCGTGGCGGCGATTCTCGGCTACGTCGTGGGGTCGGGTGGTCTGGCGCCGCACTCCGTCGAAGGCGCGACCGTTACCGAGGCCGAGCTCGACACCCCGCTGGCTCGGTACACCTATAACGGCGCCCAGCACACAATCAGCGTGCGCGAGGCCATCGAGAGCCAGTACAGCCTCGATGTCGCCCAGACCGACGACGGCTCCTACACGGTGCCCTCTGCCGAGGTGATCCTGACCGAGGTGCGCAACCGTATCCTGACCGCAGATGCGGAGGCCCGCGGTATCGAGGCCAGCGACGATGAGTTGGCGAGCCATGCCGAGGAGACCCTCGGCACGTCCGACTTTGCGGAGATCGCCGAGCAGTATCAGATCAGTGAGGAGCAGGCGCGCGAGATCGTGCGCGAGAACGTGCTGATCTCTAAGCTGTACGAGCAGATCGCGCCCACCGATACGGCCTCGATGCCCACGCAGCCCACCGCGCCCGAGAACGGTGACGAGAGCACGAGCTCGCCGGAGTACGCCACCTATATCATCAACCTGCTCGGGGATGAGTGGGATAGCTCCACGGGCACGTGGGCGCGCACCGACGGGGCGATGTACGCGGCTATCGGCGGAGCGGACTTCGACGGCCAGACGGCTACCTATGCCCAGGCGACCGCGGCGTTCTACGTTGCGTATCAGGCGTACTACGAGACGGCGAGCACGGCGCAGCAGGCATGGACCACCTATGCCAACAACCTCTACGCGCAGTGCGACCTGACGCTGCTCGGCGTGTTTCAGTAAGAAGGGGGCGCCCGATGATTTACGGCACCTGGAATGATCTTGAGCGGTATCGCGGGCTCTACCGGAGCCTCGATGTTCTCATCGATTGGAGCCGCGACCACGATTTCCGCACGCTTCCGGTCGGGTCTCACCCCATCGATGGCGAGCGCGTGTACGCCAACGTGATGGAGGCGACCACGCGCGACGCGGCGGATGCGTCGTTTGAGACGCATTACCGCTATATGGATGTGCAGGTAGATGTCGAGGGCAGGGAGGCGTTTCAGGTCGCAGCGGGGCAGACGACGCCGGTCGCCGCCTATGACGAGGCGGATGATTTCGAGCTCGTGGATTGCGCAGATGCACTCAGCGGCGACCTTGCCCACGGTGCCTTCGTTCTCTTTATGGCGGGCGAGCCGCATAAGCCCACGCTGCTGTACGGCGCGGACGGTCCGGCACCGGTGCGCAAGATCTGCTTCAAGCTCATCGTGGACGAGCTGTTCTAGCGGCCGGGTTTCGTCGCAGAGATTCACACGGGATGAAAAAGAGGTATCGACTCGCGTCGATACCTCTTTGCCTATACCGCGCACACGGATAGCCCTTTTGGTCGAAGCAACGTAAAAAGGCCCCATACCCGGGGCCTTTTCAAATCTTATGGTGCGGGCGAAAGGACTTGAACCTTCACGGGGTTGCCCCCATATGGACCTGAACCATACGCGTCTGCCAATTCCGCCACGCCCGCGTCTTTCAGCTTGCGCCAAAAGCAGGGACCATCATACCCTAGCCCCTCGCGGGATGCAAGTACAAAGTTGCATCCCGCGAGGGGCCGGCAACGGCAGCAGCCGTTAGCAGCCGAGCGCCTCGAGAACCTCCTGCTCGGCAGCGGGGCGGCCAATGCCGGTCAGGAACGGCACGCCGTTGACATACGGGCAGGTAAGGCCTTCCGGCGCCACGGTGGTGGCGATGAGAAGGTCGGCGTCGGCACATGCGTCCTTTGCCTCGTTGAGCGCGCACTGTACGATTTCGTAGGCGCCCTCCATACCGTTGGCGTCGAGCAGGGCGGAGACCTTCTGGGCCACCACTGCCGATGTCGCTACGCCTGCGCCGCAGGCAAGCACGATTTTCTTCATCACAAACGCCCCCTTTGGAGTGAGATGATCTGACGTCCCCATGACGTGGAGACGATGGTAGGGGCGGTGGGACTCGAACCCACAATCCTTGCGGCCGAAGATTTTAAGTCTCCTGCGTATGCCAATTCCGCCACGCCCCCACGTTGCCCTAGTCTACCAGATTGCCCCGACCCCGTAGGCGATACGCCCGGAGCGTCTGCTCGCTTACGCTTCTCCGACCGCAATCTTACGAGGGCTCTGCCACATGCGGCGATTTTTACACCGTTGTCGCGTAAATAATCAACAAAGGTTCGGTAAACGTACTGGCATATTCGGCGAATACGATACCTATAGTTGCCAAAAAGGTGCCCCACCCCCACAGATAATGACGCCCATCGCTGCCATGTCGGGAACTGCGCGCACGATATGACGAACGCCCGTTGCAATGCGTCTGATAAAAACCTGAAGTCAATCTGACGGAAACCTGACCGGCTTTCCCTGAGTCGAAAAATGCGCATCGAGCGTTCCCGCCGTCATGGTTATGGTGTGAAAAAGGAAGGATGGGAGCGTATGAAAACGCATGATGCTGACACAAGTCGAGAGGCCCTTCTCGCACAAAAGCCGACGGAAGAACATGGTGCCCCCGCCCAAGGTGAGGACGAAGAGGCCCCCGTGCTCGCCCCCGAGGTCGTGGCACCGGCGAAGACGCCGCGGCTCCCCATGGGCGAGAGCTTCACGGTGCAGCGAACCGATCTTCTGCGAGAGCTCACGAAGAAGGTCCTGTCTGCAGGCATGGTGGTCCTTGTTGCGCCCGAGGGCTTCGGAAAGACGGCTCTGCTGCTTCAGTATGTCGAAGAAGTGCGCAGCGATCCCTCGCGCGGGATGGCCCGCGTGATCGACGCGGCGGGGCTGTCATGCTCCGAGGTGCTTGCGCAGATGCAGGCGAGCCGCGAGGAGCTCCCGGTGAGCCTCGATCCCCTCGTCGCCATCGACAACGTTCCGGCTTGGTCGCGCGAGGAGCTCGATCGCTTCGCGCGCGGCGTGCGGGCTCTGCACGGGGCGGGCTGCGAGGTGGTGATGACGGCGACGCCCGCAAACCGGGACCTCATGGTGACGCTCGGCGATGCGGAGAAGATCGGCGCTCAGGCGCTCAAGGTGCGACCGCGCGAGTACGCCGTCTGGATGAGGACGTTCTCGATAGCGGGAGACTTGGACGTCTATCGTCTGACGCAGGGCGTTCCGGTCTTGGTTGCAGCGCTGTCGGCGGTGGTGGAGGGTACGGGGGCGTCCTCGGCGCTCGAGCGCTATACCGAGCACCTGTATCGCGCGATGTGGCGCGAGCTCGAGAAGGGGCCGGTTGATATCCTCCGGGCGGCGGGCATGCTTCTGCTCATGGGGGACGGTGCCCTCCCGGAGGTCGAGGCGTCCGGTATCAAGGTCTCGCAGACGGCTCGCGTGCGCTTCCTCCATGATTACCCGCTGTTCGGCATCGACGTGACGACAGGGTCGTTCGCGTGTTTGGGGCGACCGGCGTCGCAAGGGGCGCTGCACCGGCTCATTGCCGAGCGGTTTGCCGAGCTGCCCGGTAAGGCGGTGCGCGCGCTCATGCGCTCCGGTCGGGTGGCTGCGGCGATGGCGCTGTCTGAGGAGTTGCTCTCGCCGGAAGACGCCCTCAGGGAGATCGGGCGGCATCCCACGGCGTGCGCCCTCGCCGGCAAGGGGGCCTATGTCGAGCGCATCGCCCAGGAGGTGATGCTGCACAGTCCGGGGGAGCTTCCTTCAGTCGGCTGTCAGTTGGCGCGCTATGCAGCGGCGCTCACCATGGGTGATTTCAAGACCGCGCGCGCCTTGGCAACCGAGCTCGCGGTGCGGGCACACGATGTCGAGCAGGAGATACCCGCGGCCGATTGGAGTATCGCCTGCGCGCTTCGCGGCGTCTGGGCCTCCTGTCCGGGCATCGGTTTGCCGTCGATGCGCTTCAAAGGAGGCAAGAGCGTCGCGAGCGATGCGGCGCGCAAGATCCGGTCCTTCACGGTCGCGCTGCGCGCCTTCATGGAGGAGAAGACGGTGCACACCAAGGAGCGGGATGCGCGGGGAGCAAGCGAGGACGATGCCGGACGAGACCTGCCGCTCACCGTGGCCGACCTGTTCGCACTGTGCGCCGAGCTCATCGGGGAGGTGGCGGGCGGCAGGTCGGAGAAGCTCGACGAGCGAGACGCCAGGCTCGAGAAGGCGCTCGATGCGCTGCGCGCCGACCGTCTTGCCCCTGTGCTCATGCTCGTGCGCCTAGTGGTTTCGCTCAGGCGGGTCTATGCGGGAAAGCCCGTGGTGGACGAGCGCGCCTTTGCCGATGCGGGCACGATGGCAATCCGCACATCCGACCAGCCCCTGCAACTGCTCTGCCTCGTGCTCGAGGGTTGGCAGTACCTCGGGATGGAGCAGATGGTGAATGCCCACTTCCGTGCGCAGCAGGTCATCAAGCTCACCGACCAGCGCACGCCCTTCATCCGCAACCAGGCGATCGTGTTAGAGAAGATCTCGCATATCTGCAACACCTCGCGGGTGGCCTTGAGCGAGGAAGCGGAGGTGATCGACCTCGGTAGGAGCACGGTCAAGCCGTCCGAGGCGTGGGCGACGGCGCTCGCGCTGGCGGCGGTGCGCTTCGATGCCGAGCTGTCCGCATGGGCATCGCTGCACAAACGCGAGCTGATGGATGCGGGCATACGCCCCGCCGCCCGTCTTGCCCTGCACGCGCTGGGCGAGCGCGCGGGCGCCATCGTGCGCCTGCTTCCGCCGGACCTGCAGCCGCGCTACCAGAACAGCCCCATCCGCACGGAGGCCGCCCAGGGGCTCTTTGAGGTGGTGGGCGAGACGGAGCGAGTGGTCGTGGGGCAGATAAGCATCCGGCTGTTCGGCGGTATCAAAATCGAGCGGAACGGCCATGTGCTGACAAGCTCTCTGTGGCGGCGGCGCAAGACCAGTGCGCTTGCGGCGCGTCTCGCGCTCTCTCCGGGCGCCTTCGTCTCGCGTGCGTCGCTGCAGAAGGAATTCTGGCCGAAAACCGATTACGACCATGCGCGGAACAGCCTGTACTCGACGCTCTCGGTGCTGCGCCGCGCACTGGGGCAGACCAAAGACGGTCCGCAGTACCTGCTGGTCCAAGGTGAGGGCATCTCCTTCAACATGGAGTACGTGATAACCGACGTCATGCGGTTCGACATGATCGCGCGCGAGGTGCTTCTCAAGCGCAAGGGCATATCGGTGCCGCAGATCATCGACAGCTGTCTCAAGATCGAGCAGCTGTACCGCGGCCCGCTCTACCTGCCCGATGCCGGGAGCGCAACGTTTTTCTCGCAGATGCGCGAGGCGTACCAGACGAAGTTCGTCGACTGCATGCTGCGCGGCATCGATGCGGCGCTCGAGGAGGAAGACCTTCCCACGGCCTCATGGATGGTCGAGGCGGCGCTCTCGCAGGCGCCGATGCGCGAGGACGTGGTGCGCCAGGCGATGCGGGTGTACGAGCGGGGCGGCAGGCGCCGTGAGATCGTAGAGCTCTTCCATAGGCACCAAGAGGGTCTTAAGCGCTCGGGCGCCGCGCCCGAGCTCAAGACGAGGCTTCTGTACGACCGGATCGTCGCGGGTGAGGGCGCCGACGCATCGATGCGCGCCGAGCATGCACGGCAAAGGAGGTGATATGCGGTTGCTGCGGGCTGCTCCTAGCCCAGGACCTGCTCGGCGATGCGGGCCGAGGCGGCGGCATCTTTGGCGTAGAAATCCGCGCCGATTGCGCGCGCATAGGCGCGGGTGAGCACGGCTCCCCCGACGAAGACCCGCACCTCGGGCTCCTCGCGATGGATGAGCTCGATGGTCTCCTGCATGCTCTTGACCGTGGTGGTCATGAGTGCGGAGAGGCCCACGAGCTTGAGGTCGTGGGCGCGCACGCAGGCGAGCACGTCCTCGGGCGCCACGTCGCGGCCCAGGTCGTACACGCGGTAGCCGTAGTTCTCGAGCAGCATGCGCACGATGTTCTTGCCGATATCGTGGATGTCGCCCTTAACGGTGGCGAGGCAGAGCGCGCCCTTGCTCGCGGCGGCATCGGCGGGCAGGGCGGCCCGGATGACATCGAAACCCGCGCCCGCTGCCTCGGCGGAGGCCATGAGCTGGGGCAAGAAGTACGTCCCCGCCTCAAAGCGCGCGCCCACCTCGTCGAGGGCGGGTATGAGCTCATCGTTTATGACGGCAAGGGGGTCGGTTGCGGCAAGGAGCTCCCGCACGCAAGCGGCGACCTCGCCTTTGCGTCCGCTGATGACGAGGCGCTGCAGGGCGGATCCATCTGGTGCGGGCGGTTGCGCCCCGGTGTCCCGCTGCGCGGGCGCACCCTCGCTGGAGCTCGCGTGCGCGGGCGCGGGGGCAGTATGGGCGCGATAGGGATCGGTCCAGTCCGCATAGCGCTCGATGAAGCGCTGGGAGCCCGCGTCCTGGGCGTTGAGCACGCGATAAGCGTTGACAGTGTCGCGGTAGCGCGCGGAGCCGGGGTTGAGGATGGGGGCATCGAGCCCGGCGCCCAGGGCGGCCGCGAGAAACGTTGCGTTGAGCAGCGGGCGCTCGGGCAGGCCGAAGCTCACGTTGGAGACGCCGAGGGTGGTGTAGGTGCCGAGCTCGCGCTTGACGCGGCCGATGGCGGCAAGCGTCTCGCCCGCTTGCGTCTGATCGGTCGAGACGGTGAGGGCCAGGCAGTCGATGAGGAGGCGCTCGGGTGCGATGCCGGCATCTCCGGCGGCGCTCACGATGCGGCGAGCGATGGCGAGGCGCTCGTCCGCCGTTGCGGGGAGGCCGTGCTCATCGAGCGTGAGGCCGACGAGGCGGGCGCCGTAGCGCGCGGCGATGGGCAGGATCGCCTCGAGGCTCTCGGGGCTTCCGTTGACGGAGTTGATGATGGGGATGCCGGGATAGCGCCGGCAGGCAGCCTCGAGCGCGAGGGGATCGGAGGAATCGAGCATGAGGGGGAGCGACACGCTGCCGCAAAGCGCCTCGACGACGCGGGGCAGAAGCTCGGCCTCATCGATTCCCGGGAGGCCGATGTTGACGTCGAGGATGTCCGCCCCCTCCTCCTGCTGGGAGATGCCGAGCGAGACCACGTAGTCGATCTCCCCGGCGCTGAGCGCCTCTTGCAGGCGCTTCTTGCCGGTGGGATTGATGCGCTCCCCGATGACGGCGATGCGCCCCGCCCCTTGGGGGAGTGCGACGAGGTTCTGCGCGCTGGTGACCGTGAGCGCGGGCTCGACCGCGTGCGTCACCGGCCGTCTGCCCGAGACGATGCGGTCGAGAAGGCAGATGTAGGCGGGGGTGGTCCCGCAGCACCCGCCGACAAGGTCCACCCCTGCGTCCACGAGTGCGCGCACCGCGTCCGCATAGGCCTCGGGTCCGATATCGTAGACAGTGGCGTCCCCCTCGACATGGGGGAGTCCGGCGTTCGCCTGAACGAGGAGCGGTTTGGCGGTCACGGCGCGCATGCGCTTCGCAAGCGGGAGCAGCTCGGTGGGGCCGAGCGAGCAGTTGATGCCGACGGCATCGGCGCCGAGGGCGTCGAAGGTCACCGCGGCGACCTCGGGGCTCGTGCCCAAAAACGTGCGCCCATCCTCCCCAAACGTCATGGTTACGATAACGGGCAGGTCGGTGTTCTCGCGGCAGGCGAGGTAGGCCGCCTTTGCCTCGGCGAGGTCGGTCATGGTCTCGACGATGAAGAGGTCGGCGCCTGCTCGCGCAGCGGCGCGCGCCTCCTCGGCAAAAAGATCGTAAGCCTCGTCGAACGAGAGCGTGCCGAGCGGGCGGAGGAGCGCCCCGGTGGGCCCTATGTCCGCGGCGACGTAGCGGGCGCCCGCGGCGCGTGCGCAGGCGACGGCGGCGGCAAAGACATCGTCTACGGCGGCGGCCCCGGCGAGCTTCAGGCGGTTCGCGCCAAAGGTGTTGGTGGTCACCACGTCGCTGCCCGCCTCCACGTACGCGCGATGCACGGCGGTGACGGCGTCGGCGTGCGTGAGGCACCAGAGCTCGGGCACCTCTCCCGCAACAAGGCCCGCAGCCTGCAGCATCGTTCCCATACCGCCGTCAAACAGGAGATGCGCGTCCCCTGCGAGGGCGTCGGTCAAGGTACGTTCCATAAGGGGGTCCTTTCTGCCTGCCGTCACACGTCGGTTTAACGATAGCAGCGCGCGCCGCGCTTGCGGAAGGAGCAATCTTCGATGAGGGCGCACCGGGCGCAGGTGCGCGCGGCGTCCCGGGGCGCGCCCTCGCCGTCGAAAAGGCCGAGAAACGCCGTGATGCTTTTTTGCGGAACGAGCAGGCCCGTGGGGGTAACCGTGAGACCGATCGCGCGCGTGGCGTCGAGGGCATCGACGAGGGGGCGCTGCGCGGTGAGCGGGCAGTCCCCGTAGCCGGGGGAGAAGCGGCCGTTGCGGGTGAGGCCCAGAGCGCCCGCGTCCGCCCCCAGCGCTGCGTCGATGGCGTCCGCTGCGGCTTCGACGAGGGCGGACGAGGCGGCATCGTAGAGCGCCGCCTCGAGGGGGTCGGTGCGCGCGAGGGTGCCGAGCCGCCGCTCGTTTTCCGCCCCGAGGGTGACGGCGAGCACCGCCGCGGCGCAGGCGCCGTCGAGATGGCGGCGAACGGAGTCGCCCGTAAGCTCGACGACCGTGCCCGTGAGGTGCACGGAGGGGGTGCCCGTCTGCGCATGCGGTCGATCCTCGACGCCGAACACCTGGCAGATGCCCCGCGCCTGGCTTTCGTCCTCGACGGTGCGGGCGACGCGCTCGATGCGGGCGGCGAGGCCGTCGTCCATGTCCTGGCCGGCGTAGCCGAGATAGCGCAGCATCTCGGCACGGTCGACGCGAAGCGTCTGGCCAAGCCGATAGCGCACGGGTCCCGCCAGCGCGCGCCAAGGGGTAGCGGTAGAAGAGGGCGCCGTCATCGGAGCGGCCCTATCGCCCTAGGGCCTGCATGGCGGCGCGAGCCACCGAGGGGCGGTTCATGGTGTAGACGTGCAGGCCGTCCACGCCGTGCTCGGCAAGGTCGACGAGCTGGTCGCAGGCGTAGTCGATGCCCGCGCGCATAAGGCCGTCCGGGTCGTCCTCGAAGCGGGCGAGGAGCTTGATGACAGGCGAGGGCAGCGACGCCCCGCACATGAAGACCATGCGCGTCACCTGCTGCTTGCTCATAAAGGGCATGATGCCGCACGTGATGGGGACGGTGATGCCCGCCGCGTCGGCGAGCTCGCGGAAGCGGTAGAACAGGTCGTTGTCAAAGAAGAGCTGGGTGACCAAGAAGGAGGCGCCGGCATCCTGCTTGAGCTTGAGGTGGCGCACGCTCTCGGCCAGGCTGTCGCACGCGATATGGCCCTCCGGGTAGGCGGCGGCGCCCACGCAAAACCCGGCATCAACGAGCGCGGGAATGATGTCGGCGGCATAGCGGAAGTCTCCCGAGAGCGCGTCTCCCGTCTGCGGGAGGTCGCCGCGGAGCGCGAGCACGTTTTCCACACCGGCGGCCCGGTAGGCGGCGATGCGCTCAGCGAGGCCCGCGTGCGTGAGGCCGATACCGGTGAGATGGGCGACGGAGCTCGTGCCAAAGTCGCGCGCGATCATCTGGGCGATGTCGGCGGTGGCGCCCGAGTCGCCCGAGCCGCCCGCCGAGCACGTGACGCTTACAAAATCGGGCTTGAGCGCGCAGAGCCTCTCGGCTGCCGCGCGGGCCCGCTCGAGCGTGAGCTCGCCTTTGGGGGGAAACATCTCAAAGGAGACGGGGATGGTTCCCGCCGCGCGGGAAGCGGCAAAAAGAGAGTCGATGCGCATGGCGTGCCTTTCGATCGAGGGTGCTGCGTGACGTTCATCGGTCGTATGCATGGTAGCGCATGCGCGCCGCCGCGCCGTCGGTTCTGGGGCGCTGAAACCGTTTGGGAATCTAGGGGCGGCTCGTATGGGCGGATTTATTGCATTTTGCGCATGAACCTCCCTTACGCTCTGCCCGCCGCCGTGCAGGTGCGCTACCCTGTTGGGAGCTGCATGATCGAGGGCGCCTGCTTGCGGGGCGCACCCACCGAAGGGAGGCCGGGATGGCCAATTTGACCGAGCGCTACGGAACGCTGGTCTTCTCTGAGAGAGTGATGAGGGAATACCTCCCCAAGGATGTATGGAAGCGCTTGTTCGCTACCATCGAGGAGGGCCAGCCGCTCGACCTCGACGTGGCGAACGCGGTGGCGCACGCCATGAAGACGTGGGCGCTCGAGCACGGCGCGACGCACTACGCGCACTGGTTCCAGCCGCTGTCGGGCATCACGAGCGAGAAGCACGACAGCTTCTTGGAGCCGGTGGGCGACGGCACCGCCATCACCAAGTTTACGGGTAAGGCGCTCATCAAGGGCGAGCCCGACGCGAGCTCCTTCCCCAACGGCGGCCTCCGCGCGACCTTTGAGGCGCGCGGCTACACCGCATGGGACCCCACGAGCCCGGCCTTCATCAAGGACGACGTGCTGTGCATCCCCACGGCGTTCTGCTCGTACAACGGCGAGGCGCTCGACAAGAAGACGCCGCTTCTTCGCTCGATGACGGTGCTCGACCGCGAGGCGAAGCGCGTGCTCGCCCTCTTTGGCAAGGCGCCGAAGCGCGTCGTGCCCTCCGTGGGAGACGAGCAGGAGTACTTCCTCATCAAAAAGGATGCCTATCGTCGCCGCCGCGACCTCGTGATCTGCGGGCGCACGCTCTTCGGGGCGCCGCCCTGCAAGGGGCAGGAGCTCGAGGAGCACTACTTCGGTGCCATCCGCCCCTCGGTCTCGAAGTACATGAAGGACCTCGACAACGAGCTCTGGGCGCTCGGCATCCCCTCGAAGACGAAGCACAACGAGGTCGCCCCCTGCCAGCACGAGCTCGCGCCGGTGTACTCCGACCTCAACCAGGCCATCGACAACAACCTCCTCATCATGGAGAAGATGAAGCTCATCGCGAGCCGTCACGACCTGGTCTGCCTGCTGCACGAGAAGCCGTTCGAGGGCATCAACGGCTCGGGCAAGCACAACAACTGGTCGCTCGCCACGGAGGACGAGAACCTGCTCGATCCCGGTGACACCCCGCTCGAGAACCTGCAGTTCGTCGTCTTTCTGACGGCGGTGATCGAGGCTGTCGACAAATACCAGGACCTGCTGCGCATGTCCGTCGCCTCCTGCGGCAACGATCACCGTTTGGGTGCGGACGAGGCGCCGCCCGCCATCGTCTCCATCTTCCTGGGCGACCAGCTGACCGAGGTCGTGCAGAAGATCATGGACGGCAAGGCGAGCGTCCACGCCACGCAGGGCGTGCTCGACCTGGGTGCCGACGTGCTGCCCAAGCTTCAGCAGGACAACACGGACCGCAACCGCACGAGCCCCTTCGCCTTCACCGGCAACAAGTTCGAGTTCCGCGCGGTGGGCTCCGAGGCCAACCCGTCGGACTGCAATCTCGTGCTCGACACGGCGGTGGCCGAGGCGCTCAAGCACTTCGCCGACGCGCTCGAGGGGACGCCCTCCGATGCCTTTGCCGACGCCGCGCTCGACTACTGCAAGAAGAGCCTTATCGAGCACCGCCGCATCCTGTTCTCGGGTGACGGCTACTCGGAGGAGTGGCAGGCCGAGGCGGCGCGCCGGGGCCTTGCGAACCTACGGACGACGGCCGACGCCCTGCCCGCGATGGTGGCGCCCAAAAACGTCGCCCT
>DVMF01000003.1 GCA_018715125.1 Candidatus Coprousia avicola
CCGCCCGGGCATCGTCATCGGCAAGAAGGGCTCCGAGATCGATCAGCTCCGCGGCGAGCTCGAGAAGGTCGCCGGCGTCTCCAAGGGCCAGCTCTCGGTCGACGTCATCGAGATCAAGCGCCCCGAGCTCGACGCCACCCTCGTCGCCCAGTCCATCGCTGAGCAGCTCGAGGGCCGTGTCGCCTTCCGTCGCGCCATGCGCAAGGCCGTGCAGTCCGCGAGCAAGGCGGGCGCCAAGGGTATCCGTATCCAGTGCTCCGGTCGTCTCGGCGGCGCCGAGATGGGCCGTCGCGAGTGGTACCGCGAGGGTCGCGTGCCGCTGCACACCCTGCGCGCCAAGATCGATTACGGCACGTCCGTTGCGCACACCACCATGGGTGCCTGCGGCGTGAAGGTCTGGATCTACCTGGGTGAGAAGCTCCCCGGCCAGCCCGTTCCGAACCCTGCGCTCGAGGGCGAGCGTCGCCCCCGTCGCCGTAACTCCGAGAGGAGGGGTCAGTAGTGCTTGCCCCTAAGCGTGTTCTTCACCGTAAGGTGCAGCGTGGCTCCATGAAGGGCCAGGCTAAGGGTAATACCGAGCTGCATTTCGGTGAGTTTGGCCTGAAGGCCCTCGAGGCCCACTGGATCACCAACCGCCAGATCGAGGCCGCCCGTGTTGCCATGACCCGTTATATGCGTCGTGGTGGCCGCGTGTACATCACCATCTTCCCCGACAAGCCCATCACCAAGAAGCCGGCGGAGACCCGCATGGGTTCTGGTAAGGGTAACCCGGAGGAGTGGGTTGCCGTCGTCAAGCCCGGTCGCATCATGTTCGAGATCTCGGGCGTCTCCGAGGAGATCGCCCGCGAGGCTCTGCGTCTCGCGCAGCACAAGCTGCCCATCAAGACCAAGATCGTGACCCGCGCTAACCAGGACGGGGAGGAGAACTAATGAAGCCCGCAGAGATTCGTGAGCTCTCTGACGATCAGCTCGCTGAGAAGCTGAAGGAGACTCGTGCCGAGCTCTTCAACCTGCGCTTCCAGATGGCCACGAGCCAGCTGGACAACACCGCCCGCGTGAAGACCGTGAAGAAGGACATCGCCCGCATCCTCACGGAGCAGCGCGCCCGCGAGATCGCAGCGGAGAAGGCCGCTGCGGCTGAGTAGATCGCAAGGAGAGAACATGAGTGACACTACGCGCAACCAGCGCAAGGTCCGTCAGGGCGTCGTCGTCTCCATCTCCGGCAACAAGACCATCGTTGTCGAGACCACGGAGCGCAAGCGTCACCCCAAGTACGGCAAGATGATGACCACCACCAAGAAGCTTCACGCTCATGACGAGGAGTGCACGGCAGGCCTCGGCGACAAGGTTCGCGTCATGGAGACCCGTCCTCTGTCCAAGATGAAGCGTTGGCGTCTCGTCGAGATCATCGAGCGCGCTAAGTAAGCTGATTTAGCTACGTTCATGCCGGTGATGTGCACCGCGAGCGTGCGAGCGCACCTCTCACCGGTCTCAAGTTCGGAGGAACTACCATGATTCAAATGCAAACCGTGCTGAACGTCGCCGATAACTCCGGTGCGCGCAAGGTGCGCTGCATCAAGGTGCTCGGTGGCTCCAAGCGCCGCTATGCAGGCATCGGCGACATTTTCGTCGCCTCCGTCATCGAGGCGACCCCTGGCGCGAACGTCAAGAAGAAGGACGTCGTGAAGTGCGTCGTCGTCCGCACGGTGAAGGAGGTCCGTCGCAAGGACGGCTCCTACATCCGCTTCGACGACAACGCCGCCGTCCTCATCAACAACGACGGCTCGCCCGTCGGCACCCGTATCTTCGGGCCCGTGGCGCGTGAGCTCCGCGACAAGAAGTACATGAAGATCGTCTCGCTTGCTCCCGAGACCCTGTAAAGAAAGGAGAGAGCAGCTATGGGTATGTCCATCAAGAAGGGCGACACCGTCAAGATTCTCTCCGGCAAGGATCGCGGCAAGCAGGGTACCGTGCTCCGCGCCTATCCGGCAGAGCGCAAGATCAAGGTCGAGGGCGTCGCTATCGTTAAGAAGCACGTCCGTGCCAACCAGCAGAACCAGCAGGGCGGCATCGTCGAGCAGGAGGCCAAGATCGACGTCTCCAACGCCATGCTCGTCTGCCCCAAGTGCGGGGCTGCCACCCGCGTTGGTCGCAAGTCCGGCGAGCTTGATGGTCACAAGACCAAGATCCGCATCTGCAAGAAGTGCGGCGCCGAGTTCTAAGCGAACTCCCTCAATCGCCAACAACCTTCTCGAGGTTGCCTTGCCCCGTCGCGTAAGCGGCGGGGCTTTTTTCTCACCGGGGCCCCGCCCGGCCTCGGCGCTCTGCACCCTTTTGCCCGCGCTTCCCATGGCGTCCTGCCGCCGCTTGTGCGATGATGGGGCGGTGCGCGCCGCAGGGGCGCCGCACGTTACGAAAAGGGGGTTCTATGGCACATCATCAACGAGAGGTCATCGGCGTCGACGACCGCGTATCGGTCGGTCGCGCCATTCCGCTCGGTATCCAGCACATGATGAGCATGTTCGGCTCGACGGTGCTCGTGCCCGTCCTCACCGGGCTCGATCCCAACGTGGCCATCATGTGCTCTGGCATCGGCACCATCTGCTATCTGCTCGTCACGGGCAATAAGATTCCGAGCTACCTGGGCAGCTCGTTTGCCTTCATCAGCCCGATTCTCGCCGTCGGCGCCACGCAGGGGCTCGACGCCGCCATGTCGGGCGTCGTGGTCGCGGGTATGGTGTTCCTCGCCGTGGCGGGCATCATCCGCCTTGTGGGCACCGGCTGGCTCGACCGGCTGCTCCCGCCCGTGCTCGTGGCGTCGGTCATGGTCGTGATCGGCGTGGGGCTCTCCGCCACCGCCGTCGACATGGCCTTTATGCAGGACCTGGCGGACGGCTCCACGGTGTTCTACGGTCTCGGAGCCATCGTCGCGGCGATCACGCTCGTGGCGGCCGTGGTGTTCTCCAGCATGGGCGGTATCTTCGGTACCATCCCGGTGCTGCTCGCCATCATCGTGGGCTACCTTGTCTCGGTACCGCTGAGACTGGTGGACTTCGCCCCCGTTGCCGAGGCCGCGTGGATCGGCCTGCCCAACATCTCGGCGCCGCGTTTCGACATGGGTGCGATCGCGCTGGTAGCGCCGGTCGCCGTCGTCGTGGTGATCGAGCATATCGGGCACCTGCTCGCCGTTGGTGAGATTGTGGGCAAGGACTACCGTCAGATGCTGCCGCGCTCGCTTGCCGGCGACGGTATCTCCACCATGATCTCGGGCTTCCTCGGCGGTCCTCCCACCACCACCTATGCCGAGAACATCGGCGTCATGAGCGTCACGCGCGTCTACTCCACGCAGATCTTCTGGTACGCGGGCGGCTTCGCGCTCGTCATCGGCGGCTTCTGCCCCAAGCTCGCGGCGCTCATCCAGTCCATCCCCGGTCCCGTGATGGGCGGCGTGTGCCTTCTGCTCTTCGGTCTCATCGCATCCAACGGCCTGCGCATGCTCGTGTCCAACCGGGTCGACTTCGACGTCAACCGCAACCTCATGATCGCGTCGGTCGTCATCATCGTCGGTGTGGGCATGGAGACGAGCGGCATCTCGATTCCCATCGGCGATTACACGCTCCCCGGCATGGCCACCTCTGCTCTGGCGGGCATCTTGCTCAACCTGATCCTTCCGGGCGGCGGTGCCACCGAGGGAGAGAAATCCGTCTAAGGTGCGCGCAGCCGGGGTCGTGCATGGTTTCATCGCGGCCTTCGACCGGTTCACTATGTTTGCATCCGCTTTTGGCGGATATGCTCGCGAGTGGTTTTCTGCCGTCCGCAACCCCTAAGGGGTCTCACGATGGCAGAAAACCACTCGTCGTGTATTGACGCGGCGCGACGGAGTGGTTTTCTGCCATTCCGCAATTCGTGCACGGCGGGGCTCGCGTCGTGGCGGCAACGGGCGTCGATCGTCTACATAAAGCGCTTGCCGCTCTCCCAGGCCTGACCAACCTTCTCGCCGAGAGTGAAATAGCCGCTGCGGAACTGATCGAAGGCAAAGGCGTTGAGCTTCGCGGGGTCGATCTTGCCGTCGTCGCCGACGACCGCCTCGTCGGCCAGCACGTTCTCGATACGGCCGAGCACGCGCATACCGTAAGGCTGCTCCTGCATCTCGACCACCGTGCACTCGAGCGTCACGGGGTACTCTTCAACCACCGGCGCGTCAACGCGGGTGCTCTTGGTCGCGGTCATGCCGGTGCGCTCGAACTTGTCGGCCACCTTGTTGCCGCTCGCGATGCCAAAGTAGTCGCTCTCGTCCAGATGCGCCACGTCGGCGATGCTCAGGGTGAAGGCGCCGCGCTTCTCGATGTTTTTGGTCGTCTTGTGACCGCGGCTGATGTTCAGCGCAACCATATCGTGCGCGCAGATGCCTCCCCAAGCCATGTTCATGACATCCACCGTGTCGTCGTCGTTGTATGTGGCGATCATGAGCACGGGCATGGGGTAGAGCGCGGGCTGTACGCCAAGGTCTTTCTTCATGGGTCCTCCTTTGCCGCCCGAGCATGCTTCGGGCGGATCGCATGCGGCCGTATCGCCGTCACATACCGTGATACTATCGGGTGGTACCAGACGCAAGTACCGAAATACAAGTCAGGTACTAACCTCGAGGAAAGTAAGGAAAGCAGGGCTAACATGGGTTCGACCACTTCTCAGTCGGCAAAGTTGGACGCGGATGTCTGCGCAGGGGATAGCTGCGGAGCGGGTGCTCGCGATTCCGGCTGCCGCGATGCGGGGGCTCATGGTGCAGATGCGTGCAGTGCCTGGTCCTGTATCGACGACGCCGATTTTGAGCAGACCGGGTTCTCCTATACGCTCTCGCTCATCCAGGGCAAGTACAAGATGGTGATCCTCTACTGCCTGATGGAGTTTCAGCCCGTGCGGTTCAACGAGCTTCGGCGCTACCTCAAGACTGTTTCCGATAAGACGCTCAGCCGCGCTCTCAAAGAGCTCGAGGCGGACGGGCTCATCAGCCGCACGGCGTATCCGCAGATTCCGCCCAAGGTGGAGTATCGTCTTACGGAGCGCGGCGCTTCGCTCATGGAGGTGCTCGATGCCATGTGCGTCTGGGGCTCGCAGCACCGCGATTGGAAACCGGAGCGCTGAGGGCTACGGTACGCGAGCGCGCGGCGAGCGCGCGGAAAAGGGAGGTGCCCATGACGGAGATGCTCAAGACCGAGCGGTTGGTGCTGCGGCGCTTTGCACCCGACGATGTGGAGGCGCTGCGGCTCATGTGCTCCGACGAGCGCGTGACGCGGTTTCTGCCGTTTGAGACCTTGCATGGTGCGGAGGATGCCGCGCGCCTGCTTGAGGAGAAATTCCTGTCATGGTATCGCCGCGCCGATGAGGCGGCGAGCTCGCTTTCAGCTGCCACCGCCGATGCCCCCGCGTGCGACGCCGAGGGTCCGCTCGACGCCCGGTGGGCTATCTGCGAGCGGGGCTCGTCTGAACCCGTGGGCTTTATTCAGGTGTCTCCCGGCGAGGCGCACGATGTGGGCTATGCCTTGCGCCGGGAGAGCTGGGGGCTCGGCTATGCGCGCGAGGCGCTCGCCGCGGTCATCTCGTGGGCGCGCCGCCAGGGGTATTCCCGTCTGACGGCGACGCACGACATCGACAACCCGCGTAGCGGGGCGGTGATGATCGCTTGCGGCATGACGCCCCGTTATGCCTACCGTGAGCGATGGCTCCCCAAAAAGCCCGAAGTCGTTTTCTGCATGCACCAGATCGACCTCGTCTGCGGCGCCGAGGAGTATCGCGGATATGCCGAGCGCTGGCCGGTGGTCGGGGGAGCGGATGCGTGCTCGGCATGCGTGTCGGGCGACCTGCCGGTGGCGGGGGAGAACGGCGGCGAGGGGAGGACGCATGGCGCGTGAGAACCGCTATGACGACGAGGTATTCTTCACCAAGTACAGCGAGATGGACCGGTCCCGCAAGGGGCTTGCCGGCGCCGGTGAGTGGCGCGAGTTCGAGCGCCTGCTGCCCCCGTTCGCGGGCAAGCGGGTGCTCGATCTGGGCTGTGGCTACGGTTGGCACTGCGCGTACGCGGCCGAGCACGGCGCTGCGCAGGTGCTCGGCGTGGACATCTCCGAGCAGATGCTTGCTGAGGCGTGCCGCCGCAACGCCGCGCCCGCCATCACCTACAAGCGAGCCGCAATGGAGGACCTCGCGTTTCCCAACGGGGCGTTCGACGTGGTGCTGAGCTCGCTCGCCTTTCATTACGTGCGCGATTTCGGCCCGTTGGTGGCAAACATCGCACGGTGGCTTGCTCCGGGCGGCGACTTCGTCTTCTCGGTGGAGCATCCGGTCTTTACGGCCGAGGGGTCGCAGGACTGGATCTACGACGAGGACGGGCGGATCAGCCATTTCCCCGTCGACAACTACTATTACGAGGGTGAGCGCGATGCGGTGTTTCTGGGCGAGCACGTGGTGAAATACCACCGGACGCTCACCACCTACATCGATACGCTCCTCACCTCGGGGTTCGAGATTATTCGTTTGGTTGAACCCGAGCCGCCGCGCGATATGTGGGACATCCCGGGCATGGTTGACGAGATGCGACGCCCGATGATGCTGCTCGTCAAGGCGCGGCGCTCACCCCACGTGTCACGCTGCGGTATGGCGGGTGTTTCAGCGCTCTCGTAGCAAGTAGGACGAGCTTTACTGCCATTTGCACGGGGTAGACGAGGTATCTCAATGTAGAGGTGCCTCGTCTACCTGCGGTTTTGCTCGCTTGACGTGCATGGCTACGTTGAGGGACTGCTGAAAACGGTAGATATCAGTACGATTGGGACAAGAATCGTCCCGATTCTGTCTCAAACGTACTGTCAGTACCATTGAGACACGGGGAGTCGCTACAGGAAAAGGAGTCAGTGCCGCAGGGCTACTTCACCTCAAACGGCGAGTCCTCCCCGCGGCAGAAGGCGTTGAGTGCGCCCACGCTCGAACGGATCATATTCTCCACGTCCTCGGCGGTGTAGAACGCCGTGTGCGGGGAGACGATCACGTTGGGGAGTGCCATGAGCAGGGCGCGGTCGCGGTTAGGCAGGATCTCGCGGCTCTTATCGAGGTAGTACAGGTTGTCCTCGTGCTCGATGGTGTCGAGCGCCGCGCCGCCCAGATGGCCCGACTCCAAAGCATCGATCATCGCCGCGGTGTCGACCAGCGAGCCGCGGCCGGCGTTGACGAGCACGGTGCCCGGGCGCATGAGCGCAAACTCGTTGCGCCCGATCATATGGATGTTCTCGGGTAGGGCGGGGGTGTGCAGCGTGACAACGTCGGATTCGGCGAGTAGCGTGTCCAAGTCCACATAGGTGGCAAGATCGCGCAGCTCGTCTTTGGGATAGGGGTCCGCGGCAAGGATGCGGCAGCCGAAGCCCGTGAGATGGCGGATGACGCACGCGCCGATGGCGCCGGTCCCCACCACGCCGACGGTGCACGACGAGATGTCGCGACCGAGCTTGCCCTCCAGCGAGAAATCCTGCACGGCCGCCTGGTTGAGAATGAACTTGACCCGACGGAGCCCCATCATCATGAGCATGATGGCGTAGTTGGCCACTCCTTCGGGCGGGTAGGCGGCGTGGCCGATGCGCATCCCGAGTGCATGGGCGTGCGTCAGGTCGATGTGGTCGTAACCGATGGAGCGCGTGGCGATGGCCCGGATGCCCATGTCGTGGTAGCGGTCGAGCAGGTCGGGCGTCATGGGGTTGGTGAGGATGGAGAGAGCGGTGGCCCCTTCTGCCAGGTGGGCGTTCTCCAGTGAGGGGTATTCGGTGGTCCAACCAAACTCGAAGCCCAGCTCCTGGCTCAGCTCCTCCATGAATCCGAGCTCGTCGTAGGGGCGAAGGGCAAAGGCGAACAGCTTCATGACGGTCCTTTCTCATGGGTAGCTCTCGCGGTCACGGCACCGCGGAATGCCCGCGGGCCCAAGACTACGGCGCACATCGTACAACGCCGCCGACGATTCTATCAGCCCTGAGAATTGCCCTGCTGAGGTGAAACGGCCGTGCGTCCCGCTGCTCGTGCCTCCCGCGATGTTCCCGTGTGCGGATATGCCTCTTCCATACCGTTTGGGAGGGGCAAAAGTGGCATCCCCGCACACGGGAATTCTGGTCGCGGCGGGTAGCGAGGTCGGCCGTTAGCGGGACGGCCGCAGGCTGGCGCAGGTCGGGAATAGCGTGCGGAAGCGCTGTGGCGCGGGCGAAATGATCTGCACGGGGGACCCGGCAACCGGGTCGATAAACGAGAGCTCGGCGGCGTGGAGCATGAGGCCGGCCTTACCGCCGCGCCCGTAGAGGGCGTCACCGAGAAGGGGCAGGCCCGCGTGCGCAAGGTGGACGCGAATCTGGTGCTTGCGTCCCGTCTCGATCTCGACGGCGAGCAGCGTGACGGGGCCGCCCTGCCAGCGGGCGCGGGCGAGCACCCGGGCACGGGTGAGGGCGGGCTTGCCCGTCTTGCTGACGCGCATGCGCCGCGCGTCGTGACGATCGCGACCGATGGGCCACGTGAAGACGCGCTCCTCCCACAGCGCGCGTCCTGCAGCGATGGCGAGATAGCGCTTGGTCAGGCGGTGTTCGGCGATGAGGCGGTCGTAGGAGGGCTGCGTCTGCTTTGAGAGCGAGAACAGCACGATGCCCGAGGTGTCGCGGTCGAGTCTCTGGAGCGCCTGAAGATCGCGCGCGGCGCCCTCGGGAAACGAGTGTCCGCCGGCGACGAGGGCCCGTGCCGCGTCGGTGAGGGTCGCGGTGCCGGTGCCGTCTCCGTGGACGATGATGCCCGCAGGCTTATCGACGGCGAGAAGCGTATCGCTTTGGAAGAGGACGGGGAGCGGCGAGGCTCCAGAAGGGGATGACACGGTCAGTCGACCCCCACAAAGAGGCAGCCGGCAAACGAGCCGGGCTCACGGGGGCCCGGGCGCTGGCCGCGGCGGAGGGCGTCGAGTGCGCGCCGCACGCGGGCGACCTCTCCACCGAGCTCCTCGGCAGAGAGAAGGGTGCCGTCGACGAGAAAACGCTCGATGCCTGCGTGGACGAGCGCCGACAGCTGCGGCGTGAGGTCGACGGGACGGTCGGTGTAGAGCCGCGAGCGCCCGTGCGCGTTGGTCCGCACCGGGAAGCGCTTGCCGTCGATGTTGCGGAGGGAGAGCCCGCGGCGGCGCAGGGCGCAGCGGGCGCAGTCGTGGCAGCATGCGTCGGCGACCTGCAGGATGCAGTGCTCGCTCGTCATGACGCGGGGGCGGCCGTACACCATGATGCCCGGTACCAAGGGGGATGCGGGCAGTATCTCCTCCAGCTCGGTGAGGGTGAGCTCGGGCGAGAGCCAGGCGCCGCGCGCCCCCTGAGCGGCGAGGAAGTCGCGCGCGAGCGTGTTGTGAACAGGGATGCAGGAGCGGAGCTCTGCTGCGGCGCCGCGCTCAGCCGCGAGGGCGAGCTCGGAGATGGTGCCGACGGCGACGGGAGCGCCGGGCAGCACCCAGCGGTCGAGTCGGGGGAGGTCGCAGGCGCGTGACACCTCGTCGAGCACGGGGATAAGCCCGCGCCGGCGCGCCTCATCGGGTGTGATATCCGCCTCGTCCAGCGCGTCGGTGGGGAGGTACAGGCGGGTCGCACCGGCGGCGCGTGCGGCATCGGCCGCCTCGAGGGTGGTTGCGAGCGCGCAGATGACGGGGTCTGCGCCGCCGACGGCGCGGGCGCCGGGGCGCGGTGCGAGTCGCATGGCCGCGAGCCCCGCATCGATGTCGAGCCCGTCGAGAGCCGCGGCGCGTGCGCGATGCGGCGCGAGGACGGCCTCCTCGAGGGCAGTGCAGGCGTCGGCGCGCACACGGTGGACGGCGGAGAATCCCATGCCCGCGCCCTCGTCGAGCGCGATGTCGAACGACGCCGCCTCAAAGGGGGAGCTGCCCATGCGGCCCACATGCTCAACAAGGTCGTCGGCGGTGACGGCGCGGCTGCGGGCGGCCTCGACCACAAAGCCCGTGGCGGTGGCTGTCAGAGCGGGGTCGTCGGCGCACGTGAGCGTAACGGTAAAGGGCTCGCCCAGACGGGCGGTAACCGTCACGTCGACCGCGCGTTTGCGCGCGACGGGACGCTTGAGCGCGGCTGCCGCCACGTCAAGCGCGTGCTGGCTGCGGATGAGGCGGACGGTGCAGCCGACGGGCATCGGACGCGCGACCTCCACCTCGATGGTTGAGCCGGCGGGCGCGTCGGCGCGCACCAGGCCGGTGAGGAAGCGGTCGGGCTCGCGGTCGTGCCTGAGTTCCAGCAGGTCGCCTGCGCCAACGGGCTCGTCGAGTCGAATGCGGGCAATGCCCTTGGCTCCGCGGGCGGCGTCGCGCATCGACTCGCCCTTGGTACGGGCGCGGCGCGGTGTGAAGCCCACGACCTCGCCGACCGTCTGCCCGCGGTTGTTGGAGCGCTCGTAGCTCATCATGTCGTCATCCGAGCGACCATCTTGATAGGCATGGGTGAAGTCGCGGTTAAAGCAGCGCTTGAGCTGCCGCGCTCGCGCGCCCCGCTCGGTGGCGGTGGGTTGGCGCCCTGCTTCGGCGTCATCGAGCGCGCGGCGGTAGGCGTCGGTAACGGCAAAGACGTAATCGGGCGCCTTCATGCGGCCCTCGAGCTTGAGGGCGTGGGCACCGGCGCCCAGCAGCGCCTCCAGCATCTCGGAGGTATTGGTGTCACGCGGGCAGAGGGCGCGCTCGCGGCCCGCGGGGGTGAGTACCTGGCCCGTGTTCTCGTCTACCAGCTCATAGGGAAGTCGACACGGCTGCGCGCACATGCCGCGGTTGGCGGAGCGCCCCGCGCAGGCGAAGCTCGAGAGCAGGCAGATGCCCGAGTAGGAGAAGCAGATGGAGCCGTGGGCGAAGACCTCGAGGTCCACGTCGGGCACCGCCTCGTGGATCTGGGCGATCTCGGCTACCGAGAGCTCGCGGGAGAGCGTCACGCGGTCGGCGCCGGCGTCGCGGCACCAACGCGTCCCGCGGGCATCGTGGATGTTCGCTTGGGTGGAGATATGCGTCTCGACCGTGGGCATGAGCGCTCGCACGGCGGCGAAGAGTCCCCAGTCCTGGATGATGAAGGCGTCCGCGCCGAGGACGGTGCAGCGCTCGATGAGGGCGAGCGCGCGGGGAAGCTCGGATTCCTTGATAACGATGTTGACGGTGACGTAGACGCGCGCGCCGGCGAGGTGGGCCTCGCGGCAGGCAGTCTCAAAGGCGTCGTCGGTGAAGTTCGTCGCTTTGCGGCGGGCGTTGAAGGAGCCCATGCCGCAATAGATGGCGTCGGCGCCGGCGGCGAGGGCGGCCCGGAACGCCTCAGGGCCCCCGGCGGGGGAGAGAAGCTCATGGGTGGGACGTGCGTCGGGCAGGGTGGCTGAAGACAGTATGGTCAAAGCGGTTTCCTAACGGTTGCAGCGTGCAGGCCCATGCTACCAGCTTCGTAGCGTTTTGTAGCGCAAGGGGAGTTCAGCTGCCGGAAACCACAGATGACGGGCGCCTCCCCATGGGTTGACCGAGCATAAAAACGCCTCCCCGGCAGGCGGGGAGGCGCTTGAGGCTCCGTTGGGGAGAAGCGTTACTTGCGGACGACCTTCACCACGGGGGTGCCGGCCGCGACGGTGGACTCGGCATCGGCCACGAGCTCGACGTCGGCGAACTCGGCGGTGTTGGACACGGCGAGCACGACGCAGTCGGGGTAGCCGGCATCCTTGATGGCGGCGCGGTCCATCTTGATGACGGGATCGCCGGCCTTGACCGTATCGCCCTGCTTGACGTAGCCGGTGAAGCCCTTGCCCTGCATGTTGACCGTGTCGACGCCGATGTGCACGAGCACCTCGATGCCGTCGTCGGTGGAGAGACCCACGGCGTGGCCCATGGTGACGGTGACGGTGCCGGAGACGGGCGCGTAGACGACCTCGCCCTCGGGCCAGACGGCGCAGCCCTTACCGAGCACCTCGCCGGAGAAGACCGGATCGGGCACGTCCTTCATGGCGATGACGCGGCCGTTCACCGGGGCGCAGAGGGTGTCAGCGGCCTCCTGGGCGGCAACGGAGGACGGCGTGGCGGGAGCGGCCGGCTCCTTCTTCTTGAACATGTCGAACAGGCCCATGGGAATCTCCTTTACAAAACGATGCGACGGGGCATTGTCCCAACTGATGTTTCGCTATTATATCCCGTTTGTCAAAAATGATTCCAAAGGGCAGGGCCGGCGATGCGAGACTCTCGGCGGACGGCGGCCTTGTGCCGATGCGCGGCCCGCCGATACGGACACAGCGGGAACCTCAGGCAGCGAAATTATGGAAATCGGCCACAAATGGGCTTTCTCTGGCAAATGGCGCCGGATGCGCGTATCATACCGACTCGTATTGCCCGGCTCCTGCCGGCCATTCGGCGTGCCGCGAGTGACTCCTCGCGTGCCCGTTGAGGCAGGAGGCACGAGGACAACCCGCGCTGGGCGGCAGGATGAGCCTGCTGTCTCGGCAATGTGGCCAAGCCCCGTGCGTAAAACCCCAGAAGGAGTTTGAAGATGGCTGAAGAGAAGTACGTTCCGCGCCTGAAGACGAAGTACCTCAACGAGGTCAAGCCGCTCATGCAGGAGAAGTTCCAGTACAAGAACGTCATGGAGATCCCCAAGTTCGAGAAGATCGTCGTGAACATGGGCGTCGGCGAGGCTGCCACGGACTCCAAGGCTATCGACGGTGCCGTGCGCGACCTGCGCGCCATCACCGGTCAGCAGCCCATGGTGACCCGCGCCCGCAAGTCCATCGCGTCCTTCCGCCTGCGTGCCGGTATGCCCATCGGCGCCAAGGTGACCCTGCGCGGCGACCGCATGTGGGAGTTCTTCGACCGCCTCACCGCCGTCGCCATTCCCCGTATCCGCGACTTCCGCGGCATCTCCCCCAAGAGCTTCGACGGCCGTGGTAACTTCTCCATGGGCGTGACCGAGCAGCTCATCTTCCCGGAGATCGACTTTGACTCCGTCGACCACACCCGTGGTATGGACATCACCATCGTCACCACCGCGAAGACCGACGAAGAGGCTAAGGCCCTCCTCGACGCCTTCGGTTTCCCGTTCAAGAAGTAGTCAAGCGCAACCGGTCCCGTCGCTTCGCGCGGCGGGGCCGGATGCATGGTATACACCGTTAGGAGGTAATCAGTGGCTAAGACATCGATGATCGTCAAGCAGCAGCGTAAGCAGAAGTTCTCGACGCGCGAGTACACGCGTTGCCAGCGTTGCGGCCGTCCGCACTCCGTCTACCGTAAGTTCGGCCTGTGCCGTGTCTGCTTCCGCGAGCTTGCGCTCAAGGGCGAGCTTCCCGGCATCAAGAAGGCCAGCTGGTAGGTCACGTGCCAGCGCCTGCGTGCGACCATGAGCGCGGCAGGCAGGGAAGAGCGCGCGTCATTCAGGCTCTGAGGTCATGGGCTTCAGAGAACCGTGCGCGCGAGTTCATCAAGAACGAAGGAGAATCTGCATGAACCTCACTGACCCGATCGCAGACATGCTCACGCGTATTCGTAACGCGAACTCTGCGAACAAGGCCACGGTCTCGATGCCGAGCAGCAAGAAGCTCGTCGAGATCGCCCGCGTCATCTACGAGGAGGGTTACATCGAGGGCTACACGGTTGAGGATACCGAGCCCGCCAAGACCCTCACCATCACCCTTAAGTACGGTCCCAAGAAGCAGAAGGTCATCAACGGCATCCGTCGTATCTCCAAGCCGGGTCTGCGCAAGTACGCCGGTGTGGCCGACCTTCCCCGCGTCCGCGGCGGTCTTGGTACTGCCATCGTTTCCACCTCGAGCGGCGTCATGTGCGATCGTGACTGCCGTAAGAAGGGCGTGGGCGGCGAGATCGTCGCTTACGTCTGGTAAACGATTCGGCGCGTAGAAGGAAAGGAGACACCGTGTCCCGTATCGGTAAGAAGCCTGTCCAGATTCCCGCCGGAGTCGAAGTGGCAGTCGACGGTAACCACATCACCGTCAAGGGCTCGAAGGGCACCCTCGAGCTCGATATGTACGAGAAGCTCACCATCGAGATCGAGGACAACGTCCTCACCGTGGTGCGCCCCGATGACGAGCGCGAGACCCGCGCCCGCCACGGCCTCACCCGCGCCCTCATCCAGAACATGGTGACGGGCGTGTCCGAGGGCTACACCCGCGGCCTCGAGCTCGCGGGCGTCGGCTACCGTGTCCAGCTCAAGGGCAAGGACCTCGAGCTGTCCCTCGGTTACTCGCACCCCGTGGTGTACAACGCTCCCGAAGGTATCACCTTCGAGGTGCCCGACAACACGCACATCAACGTCAAGGGCATCGACAAGCAGCAGGTCGGCCAGGTCGCCGCTGAGATTCGCGGTAAGCGTCCTCCCGAGCCCTACAAGGGCAAGGGCATCCACTACGTGGGTGAGCACATCCGCCGCAAGCTCGGTAAGGCTGCCAAGTAGCCTCCGCGCGCTATCAGATAAGACCGGTACCCCGTCAGGTGCCGGCACGATCCTGTTGAAGGAGATTGAACGATGGATAAGAACAAAGCGAAGCTCGCGGGCCTTAAGCGCCGTCAGCGTCGCGTGCGCGGCAAGATCTTCGGCACGCCCGAGCGTCCGCGTCTGCGCGTGGTGCGCACCAACGCCAACATCTATGCCATGATCGTCGACGACACCAAGGGCAACACCCTCGTCTCCGCCTCCACGCTCGAGGCTGAGTTCAAGGGCACCCACACCTCCAACAAGGAGGCCGCCCAGAAGGTCGGCGAGCTCGTTGGCAAGCGCGCCATCGAGGCCGGCATCAAGCAGGTCCGTTTCGACCGCGGTGGCCGCATCTACCACGGCCGCGTGAAGGCTCTCGCCGACGGTGCCCGCGCCGCCGGTCTCGAGTTCTAGGAGGTTAGTAGCACATGGCTCGTAATCGAGATAACAAGCAGCGCGAGGCCTCCGAGTTCGAGGAGCGCGTCGTTTTCATCAACCGTGTTTCCAAGACCGTCAAGGGCGGCCGTCGCATGTCGCTCGTCGCGCTCGTCGTCGTCGGTGACGGCAAGGGCAACGTGGGTCTCGGCATGGGCAAGTCGGCCGAGGTGCCGCTGGCCATCTCCAAGGCCTCGCTTGACGCCAAGAAGCACATGTTCCACGTGCCCGTGACCGAGACCGGCACCATCCCGCACGAGGTCGAGGGTCACTTTGGCGCTGGCAAGATCATCATCAAGCCCGCTATCGAGGGTACCGGCGTTATCGCCGGTGGCGCCGTGCGCCCCCTCTTCGAGCTCGCCGGCATCAAGAACGTCCTCTCCAAGTCGCTCGGCACCGACAACGGCCTCAACATCATCAAGGCCGCTGCCGAGGGCCTGAAGGAGCTCTCGAGCCCCGAGGAGGTTGCGGAGCGCCGCGGCCTCACCGTCGCTCAGATGTTCGTCGGTGGTAAGGAGCAGTAACGATGGCTGACACCATTAAGATCAAGCAGGTCCGCAGCACCAACGGCTGCAAGAAGGACCAGGTTAGGACCGTTCACGCGCTCGGCCTCAAGAAGATCAACCACACGCGCGAGATCGCCGACAACGAGTCGGTGCGCGGCATGATCTTCAAGGTCAAGCACCTTGTCGAGATTGTAGAGGAGTAGCAATGCAGCTTCACGATCTTACTCCCGCACCGGGTTCCACCCATCGCCGTAAGCGCATCGGCCGCGGTAACTCCTCCGGTCATGGCACCACCGCGGGTCGCGGCCAGAAGGGTCAGCTCTCCCGCTCCGGTGGCGGCAAGGGCGCCGGTTTCGAGGGTGGCCAGACCCCGCTCGCGATGCGCCTGCCCAAGCTCCCCGGTTTCCGCAACCCCCGTCGCA